>DUBL01000082.1 GCA_012960345.1 Gammaproteobacteria bacterium
AACGCCATAACGGTTTGACAGCTTCGCAAGTTCCAGGGACCCGGCCCGGCACGCAGCATATTGCGCCTTCAGGTCTCCTATAACTCTATCGGGTAACCGGACATTCAATTCAATTAGGCGCATCAAAGTGGTGTTTGGGCGCCCTCCTTGGAAAAGTTTCAGTGGTGGTATACGAATACCTTCCTGAAAAATTTCGGTCGAATCACTTGCATTAGAACCGGGTACCCGACCGCCCACATCGGTGTGGTGGCAAATAACCACCGCGAAAGCCAGCAACTCCTCTCCGGAAAAAATAGGCATGAACATGAAAATATCTGGAAGGTGCATTCCTCCTTGATAGGGATCATTGAGAATGACAGCATCACCCTCTTCCAGGGTATCCTTGTATCTCTCCAGGACAACGTGCATCGCCTCGGGCACCGCCCCAAGATGCAGGGCAATAGTTTTTGCCTGAGCAATCATTCGCCCTTCGCTATCACAAATAGCCGCGGAGTAATCCATTACATCCTTGACTATTTCTGAGCGCGCGGTTCGCAAGACCGTATACGCCATCTCATCGACGATAGCATCCAGTCCATGCTTAATGACTGCGAAGGTAATCGGATCAGTTCTAGGATTCATGCAGCATCACCTATTAACTCAGGCGCTATATCAATCACGACGCTGCCGCATGCATCATTGTGGGCGACACATCGGGGAGGCACTACAATAGTGGTGTCATAAGCCTCCAGTATAGCTGGACCCGTTACCGCCCCCGTATCAACAACTGACCGCGGATATATCTTGGCAGACATCAGTTGACGGTTCGACTCAAACCACACCTCGCGCATGGCGCCTGTCGCCTCGCGAGCACCGACACCCGCATTACCCTCTGCAAACGCGACACGGTGCTGCCGAACCCCCAAGGCACTTAAGCGAATATTGACGAGCTCAACGGTTTCGTTATTCTGATAACCATAGGTCTCAAGATAAGCAGCATGAAATGCTGTAGAAAGAGACCCTAGCCCCTTTCGTTCGATCTCGATAGGATCAAAACCAACGGTTAACTCTGACGATTGCCCCAGGTAATGCATATCGGCGCTAAACCGCATATCAAAATCAGACTGGTCAAATCCATCGTTGTACAAACGCAGCGCACCCTCATGCCGCAGGTATTGAATCACATCCACGACTTCCACCGTTTCGAGTTGGTCCAATTCTCGGAACAAATTCTGGACCAGATTGTGTTCAACATCGGCTCCCAACATACCCACTGCTGAAAATACTCCCGACATGACCGGCACAATGACCTTTGTAATACCTAGTAACACGGCCACATCCACTGCATGCGCCGGTCCTGAACCACCGAAAGCAAACAATGTCATATCACGCGGATCACGACCCCGCTCGATCGTAACTGAACGAATCGCTCGCGCCATTGCCACATTAATAATCTGCCGAACCCCGGCCGCCGCCTCCAGACGACTCAAACCTAAGGGATCGGCGATATGCCGATCAATCGCCTTGATCGAACACTTCGCATCAATCGGCAGACTCCCACCGGCCAGACTATTTGGATTGAGAACCCCTAACACGACATTGGCATCCGTTACCGTGGGACGCTCATTGCCAAGCGCATAGCAAGCAGGGCCGGGCTCTGCCCCTGCTGAAATCGGACCCACTTGCAGCAAGCCACCCTCGTCTATCCATGCAATGGACCCGCCCCCAGCCCCAACCTCAGCGATATCGATGGCCGGAACCTTCAACATGTATCCCCCACCTTTGATAAAACGACTGGGAGTAGACATGCCATCTCGAAATTCGTATTCCGAGGTGATCGTCAGATCACCACCTTCTATAATAGAGGCCTTGGCGGTCGTCCCTCCCATATCGAAGGCGATTGCATCCAGGCAATCGACCAGACGTGCCAACCGCATCGAGCCAATCACCCCTCCGGCAGGCCCGGAGCCGACCGCAAACACCGGTTTTGCCATCGCCGTTTCTATTTTCATCATGCCACCAGACGACGCGATCACCAGTATTGGAGCTTTCATTCCTGCATGCGCGAGCTCTTTAGCCAAGGACTCCAGGTATCGCTGCATACCCGGAAGGAGATAGGCGTTAACGACCGTCGTAGAAGTGCGTTCGTATTCCTTAATTTCCGGCAACACGTCGCACGACGCCGTTACCCGCAAACTCGGAAAAGATTCACGCAACAAATCCCGAGCTCGGCGCTCATGTACTGAATTAATGCAGGAATGGAGAAAGCACACGGCCGTCGTCTCGATCCCTTCTTCCACCAGGCGAGCACCAGCGGCTATAACACTTGCCTCATCCAATGGCACCACAATTTCACCATCTGCGCCCATCCGTTCAACCACCTCGAGGCGATAACGACGCGGCACCAGCGGAACGGGTTTATCCCAGGCAACATCGAACATGGTCGGTGTTCGAATGCGCCCGATTTCTAGAACATCCCGGAATCCCTGGGTGGTGATCAATCCAGTTTTTCCACCTTGTTTTTGAAGGATTATGTTTGAGCCCACGGTGGTCCCATGAACCATTTCGGTAACATCTGAAAAAGACAAATGCAGATCATCAAGCAATTGCTGTAAGCCCTTGATGACCGCTTGCCCCGGAGAGTTTGGGGTACTAGGAATCTTTCTGACATGCGCCTGTCCGTCACTGACCTGCGCTACCAGGTCAGTGAATGTGCCCCCGATATCACAGGCTATCTGGACGGTATGCTTCCCCACTACCCTCTCTCCTATTGGCTCAAGCCGCTCCACCAACGAGTGCAATGATGACAACACCAGCGGTAACCATTAAAACACCCATCACCAATTGCCCGGAAATTCGTTCAGCTCTAACAACCCATACCGACAACAGGGTAAAGACCGGATATGACGCAATAATGGGAGAAATCATAACGACCCGACCCAACATTAATGCCCCATACATACTGATAATAGCGAAGGCAATACACAAGCCAGAGTAGACAAAATACTTAACTCCATCGGTAGGAAGGTCCCGAGGCAAATGGCCATGCCGCAACCGAAAGAAAATTGTCATGCATATCAGGCCCACGGAAAACGCCACGAAGGTTGCCATAAATGGATTCGGCAATAAATCCAATCCCCACTTACCGATCACATGCGTTGATCCACGAATTACCGCTGCGATGCTGGCAAAGATCAGAGCGACACGTATAACCCGAGCCATTCGGTGACCGTCGAAAGTCAGCACCATGACGCCCGCAACAATACCAACAGTTGCCAAGGCCACCACGATAGTTAGGTCTTCACCCAACAACACCACAGCGCCGAGTGTAGAGAAAAAAGGAGCGGTGGCAGCCAGGGTCGAGGCAACAGTCGTTCCAGCGCGCTTCAAAGCCTCTAATGAGGCATACATGGAAAGATACGGGTGAATCAGTCCGGCCAGTGCGAATACCCAAAATCCCGCAGTGAACCAATCCTCTGTTCGCATCCAAAGTGGGCCTAACAACAAGCAGACTATCCAAGTCGTTGCCATCGTGATGAGGCATCCCGTCTCGGCATTGACGAATAGGAGGCCGCGTTTAGCCGGTAGCGCAGAGATGCCAAACAACGTTGCGGCCATGACCCCGAGTAACGGCGCGCTGATGCTGCTCGTTGCCAACAAGGAATTCACGGCTAAGTCATCCGCCAGAGGGCAAACGCCTGCAAATCGAAACGCGGATTAGAACGAATACAGAACGGCGGCCGTGTGGCACTGCGTGGCCACGGGGTAAAGGTCGCCTCGATGATTCAGGTCTGCCCGGAATAGATCTGAATTTGTACCGGAGTCGGTTCACCACCGGCTGCATTATTGAGGCGTTCCGGGCAGTTAGATAAAACAGCCAATACATCTTGGTTAGCCAACAAACTGACATAATCACCCGCTTTGGAAAGACCCGGTGAAATGCCCAGCGCACCGGATGATTCCACAGGAACGTACATAAAGAAATTGATATTGGCCGCAACATCCTTCTCGTTAAGGCCATGCTTCGAGAGCTCTAACTCAAAGTTACCCTGGCAACCTTTGCCGTTATTTTCCCCGAACCGGACATCATCTACCGCGACAGAACAACATCCATAAATCGTATCGTGCGAACCGCAGGTATCTTCAACAACAGTCATCAGTTTGTGCGCTTTAACAGACCACAGGCCGGCGTCTTTTCCCAGATAAATGTTGCCATTTAACTTGATCGTATTCGCCGCGTTGTAACGGTCGGCACTGTCATGTTCGTTGTAACAAAGAAAATCGATTGCCTGTTGGCCCTCTAGATCAATCAGTCGCAGGATTTCACCTGCCTTGATCACGCCACTCCACGGTTCACCGACCGGAACAATCGTATCTTCCCTAATCTCGCGACCTGCCGTTGGATTTCCGCCCATACGCTTTACGCCCTCTTAAGTCCGCAGTTCGGTGACATCCGGAAGATTCCCATTATTATCCAATGGAAGCGGGCGAGGCTCGCTAAGTATTTCGATTTCGTTACTTTGACGTGCTTCATCCAGATAAGCCACGGAGCATTCGAGTTCAGAAACTTCTAAAGTGTTGTGAATCCACATTACCTTAGTATCCGGAACCGCCGTTAATCCCATTTCTGGCAATGTGGCCTCAAGCACTTCTTGGTCTGTTTGGTAATGCAAAGGGATCATAGCGCCGGTTGGACTCCCGCCAGTAATACAATTCCGACGAGTAATCGCTACATCCATCGCATCAACCGCTCTGGTTAACGCGAATTCAGCCATACCAATACCGGTTGCGTTTCCGTGCGTTTCCTCAGTTAGACCGCGCAAGAAAATAGTTCGCACTTTTGGCCACTCATCATCCCCCGCCCGGTGTTCGAGAAATTTTCTTCCGACCACATTAGAGTCCATACCGGAACCACTGATATTTTTACCGATTTGATCTACCACTAGCAGATCGGCCTGCTTAAAAGGCAAACGTGGCATCCACTGCTTCGCGAGCACCAGTAATTCTTTTTCTCGTTCTTCAAATTCATTTGGCCCAACCGCCTTTAGCTTGGCAGTTTCGTCATAACCATTCTCGACAACAGCAAGTCCCGCAACGATACGACACTTCGATAAAACCTCTTTGGCGACGCTACGCACAATTTGACCAAAACTGTGGTCTTTTATTGCACGATGGTAAGTCTTAGCTCCCTCGTACTTACCCAAACCAATCAACATCATCTTCATGAGGCCGCTTTCGATATCCCCAACGAAGGTGGTGTGAGGCTTAACTCGTCCACAGACAACGACATGGTCTGCCCCGTAGGCATTCTTATCAAAATGAACTGGGAACCCCTCCTTGGCGTCACAGACAATGACCGTCTCCATGCTCGAACGAATAGGACACCCCACATAGTCTTCTGTGATCCCATAGCCTTCGACGATGTTTCGCTGACCCTCAGCCGTCGCCCCACCATGACTGCCCATTGCTGGGACAACAAAAGGCTCGGCACCCAATCCCTTCAAGTGGGAAACAATCGACTTAATGATGATGTGAATATTGGCTATACCGCGACTGCCTGCTGTAATGGCAACAGATTGGCCTGGCTGAATGGCAGCAGCTAAATTCAGTCGTGACAATTCTGCCTCGACTTCGGCCGGTATATCATCGATAACAGGACGATCGAACTTCTGACGAATGCGGAAGATTTCAGGATATTGCGACATGTTTGCCTCTCTTCAGAATCTGGAGTTCTATGAATCATGCACCGGTGATCTTTAGCCCGAAACAAACCCCATCACCAGCGACTGATTACAGCATTATAGGCAAATTAGAACTCGACAGTACCTATTCATTAGTACATTTCAGTGTCATACCACCGTCGACCACAATCTGCGCACCAGTAATGTAACGCGCTTCGTCCGAAGCCAGAAAAAGGACGGCATTTGCCACATCCCAGGCAGTACCCATAAAGCCCATTGGTATGCGGGCGTTACGCTTGGCAACTAATGCCTCAACATCACCTCCAGTCTGTTGACCGGCCAAGTACGTCTGCACCATGGGCGTGTCCATTTGGCCTGGTATAACGGTATTGCAACGGATCCCAATCGGCGCAAATTCAAGTGCGACCGATTGACTAAAACGAGAGATCGCCGCTTTAGCTGTTTGATATGCGATCTGTTGTTGTCCAGTAAAGGTTAAGCCGGAAGTTGATCCAACATTGACAATTGCTCCCCCCGACTGCTTGAGCATCGCACCAATAACCGCACGTGTTACAAGGAAGACGTGTTTCAGATTAACCTCAATCTGTGCATCCCACACCGCCTCGTCTAAATCAGTGATACCTCCGGCAACCGCGGCGCCCACATTGTTATACAACACGTCGATGCTCCCGAATTCTGAACAACAACGATTGACCATATGCTCAACAGCCTGTGCATCAGTCACATCCGCCTCGTAGGCGATGCAACGGCCCCCTTCGCGTTCAATAAGCTCCTGCGTAACCTCGGCCGACGCCAGAGTTTTATCGACTGCAAACACTTGTCCCCCCTCCCGAGCCAATAAAACTGCACTGGCTTTACCGTTTCCCCATCCAGGTCCGATGGAACCCGCGCCGGTTACCACAACAACCTTCCCTTCCATCCGTTGTCCCATGACCATTCTCCTTGCGATATTTGCAAATCGTTTCGTATATAGTGCCCTAGCCTACTGGTCTCACTCGACAAATCAATCGAGCCAGGATCTTATAAAACTGTCCTGTTAAGACTCATGTAACTTTCTATGTCCAATAAATCGTTTTACGGCTATCGCATCGTTGGCGCTAGCAGCGGAATACAGTTACTGTTTCTCGGCGGGGTATTTACCTACGGGGTTCTATTCCGACATCTCGAGGCGGAATTTGGTTGGTTGCCCGGCAACCCCCACGCTCTTCCGGTGGCTGCTCTAATATCTGGCGCCGGGTCTTTAATGTTTTTCTTCATGGGCTCTCTTAGCGCATTAATGGGCTTCCTTAGTGACCGAGTTGGACCGCGAATGGTCATGACCTTCATGACCACATTATTCGGCATAGGATTTTTCCTGCTCTCAACCATAACCGCACCCTGGCAACTCTATCTCTATTACGGACTGCTGTGCGGCATCGGCATGAGTGCACATGACGTTGTCCTTCTTTCCACCGTTGCACGATGGTTTACTAAATATCGCGGCCTCATGGCAGGGATCGTCAAAACAGGTGCGGGTATCGGCCAGGTTCTTGTACCCGTTGCAGCTGCCTATTTAATCGCAATTTATAACTGGCGAGACGCGACACTGATCATCGGTATCGTGTTGCTAATAGGAATGTTGCTGATGTCGCAACTTCTACGTCGCGACCCTCGAGCAGACGGTCAACTTCCCTTAGGGGAAGAACAAACCGCGGGCGACTCAACACCCTCAATTGAAACTGGCGCAACCGTTCGTGAGGCGGCCGGTCATTACCAGTTCTGGTTGCTCTGCTTTGCCAAACTGACTGATTTCTACTGCGTGACCGCCATCATGGTTCACATTGTCCGTTATGGCCAAATCGAAGGTCTGACTCCTGCAGTCGCTGCATTGTTAATCGCCTGTGTTGGAGGTTTCAGCATCATTGGGCGCTTGGCTTTTGGCGTACTGTTCGATCGGATCGGAACTCGCTTCTCACTAAACATCTGTTTCGGTTTATTGCTTTTTAGTTTCCTTTTATTACACCAAATAGAACGTCCTGAACTTCTTTTCGTTTTCACATTTTTCTACGGCATTCCCCACGGTGGATTTTTCGTCATCGCCTCACCCAGTGTCGCTGAATACTTCGGAACACGATCACACGGGTCAATACTTGGATTGGTTTTCTTTATCGGAACACTAGGCGCGGTTGGCGGTCCACTCATTACCGGATGGACTTTTGACGTTACACACAATTACGATTTGAGCATCATAATTCTTAGTGGACTGGCGTTTCTCGGATTATGCCTAACGCTATTCCTTCGACCGATCAAATCGAAGTGGGAGACCTTGTAGCCTCAATCACTAACAGTATCGTCTCTGGACACTTAAGGCTTTGACGTCATCGTGCTTGATGCAAGAAATTATGCCAATCTGCTCTGGGCTTCCAACCTAAACTCTTGAACGCTAAACGATTATCAAAAATACTACCTCTCGGGTTTTGTACATAAAATTCCTGATCTATTCGCTTGGGAAGCTCCCCAAAGACCGCCTTCATATAGGGCAAGGTATCGTCTTTAATGAAAGTATCATCTGAATTAACATTAAAGACATGAAACCCCGCCAACTTAGCTTCAAGCGCACGACGAAAGCAATCCGCAACAGATTCCGGATCGATCCAAGACCTTAAGACGGGCAAAGGCTCAATCCACTTGCACTCCGTTTGACCAGCCACCGCCTGGGTCAATTGATTCCGCGCCTCGCGCTCCGAACACATCTGTTCCAGTAAATTGTCAAACGCGACGTAGCATGGTCGCAACACTGTGACCGACATATCTGGCCGTCGACTAAAACCTTCTGCGATTATTTCTGTAACCTGTTTGCTTAAACCATAAGCGCTGCTCGGTCGGCACGAATGCAACTCGTCAATCGGCAGAGCCTCTGGTGCACCCAAACGGTTAGATTGACTAAACCCGTAAACGCTGCTACTCGAGCAAATCACAAATTGCCGAACCCCGGCGCTATAACCTAACCCCAGAACATTCCAGGCGGCCAATGTATTTGTTTCGTAAAACTCGTGCTCCGATGCATTAATAGAAGCATCAATTGCTGCGAGATGAATAATTGCGTCCTGCCCGGCTATCGCAGTCGCCAACATTTCACGATCAAGGACATCAATAGGCATCCGTTCACCCGTAATATCGTCATGCTTATCAACGATGGTTAACTCACAGGTCTTAAATAATTTAGCCGCCACACACCTGCCGAGCCGTCCTGCTCCCCCGGTTATCGCTACCTTGATATCTTTCATTTCACTCCACTAACAACCGGGGGTTAAACATTCTTTTCAATACTGAAGTTGCCGACTGACTCGATTTCGTAATGGCTTGCCTTCAATCAACCGCCTAGCATTCGCCAAAACCAGATCCAGTGTACGTGGCGTGTAATAGGCCGCATCATCCGAAGGGTAATGAGCAGATTTGATGCTACCCATAATGGTGAATCTGCTGGTAAGGGTTCCGGGGAGAACACGTCGAGCACCGCACTGAGTTGGCCATTATTCAATCGAACACGCAGCGCCTCATAGTCCACTAAAGCCGCCCGACTGTAATTAACCAGACCCGCACCAGGCTTCATTAAATCCAACTCAGCTGCCCCGATAAGTTGGTCTGTTTCATCAGTATGCGGCGCGCTAATCAATACAAAATCCGCTTGTGGTAAAACGTTATGCAGGTTTGTCACTTTATGCATTTCATCAACCCAGCGACGCGGTTTACCCGAACGCCGCACCCCTAACACTCTCAGGCCTATCGACTTCGCCCAGCGCGCGACAGATTGGCCAATATTTCCAACCCCGATAATTAAAAGTGTCTTGCCTGATAACGAACTACTGAAACACTGATGCCACAGTCCCTGGCGCTGATTAGTGACGAGCTCGGGCAGCCGATTATTCAGCGCCAATATCGCCATCATGACGTATTCCGTAGCACGCTCACCATGAACTCCCCGGCTGTTAGTCAACACAATCTGTCTTGGCAACTCACTCAGAGGCATCCAGTGATTGATGCCTGCGCCATGAACGTGAATCCATCGCAGATTCGGCGCACGCTCGGCAAGATGGTCACGGGGCAAATCCCAACAAAAGACGGCATCAGCACTGGTTAAATGCTTGTCAAGATCATGCCCGTCGTATCCGATCGTTACGTGCAATCGATCGGTAAGGTCCGACGCTCGATTTAAAGCCGCGGTGACCCTATTACGGCAGGCCTCAAAAACCGTGCCAAGAGCAGTAGTATTTTCCACATGCAGATGTAGGGCCTTGTCTTCTCGGGGCATCTCTTCCTCCAAAGATCATTGTTTTTGTTCTCGATCACATGTTGTAACATTAATTACAACAAAGACACACAACCGAATGTGATACGAGCCTTCGATGACCCCAACTGATCTCTTTAACCCTGATCATTATGTTGATGTTCGCCTCCCACTGGTGGAAGCATCCACCTTGCCACCATGGTGTTATACCAACCCTGATTTTTACCAGCGAGAAGTTGAACAAATTTTCCTAAAACACTGGAATTTTGCGGGGCGAGTAGACCAACTTCCCAATACTGGTGACTTCATGACCCTCAATTTCTTTGGGGAATCCGTCATTCTGGTGCGCGGCAAAGATAATGCTATCCGCGCCTTTGCCAACGTCTGTCGCCACCGCTCTGCACGCCTGCTCGAAGGCCAGGGAAATTGCCGAACGATTGTCTGCCCCTACCACTCTTGGGTCTATGGCCTGGATGGAGGCCTGCTAAGAATGAAAGGCATGGAAGGAACAAGTAATTTTGACCCCAAGGAAAACAGCCTTAGAGAGCTAAGGGCTGAAATATGGGCTGGCTTTATTTTTGTAACTTTCGACTCTGACATGAGCCCACTCGACGAATATTTGGGCGATCTGCCCGAGCAATTTAAATCTTATCAATTTGCTTCCATGAAATGCGTACGGCAAAAACGATACGACCTGGAATGCAACTGGAAGTTATATATCGAAAACGCAATGGAGGATTACCATACCGCGACGGTCCATAGAGGATCTATCGGAAACCAAGACTGTGTTCCAGTCACCACTCATGGGCAATGGAACACCATACACCTCCAAGCCGCTTCAACTATCGCGGTATTACCCGAAGACAACACCAGCTTACCCCACATCGATGGGCTGCATGGTCTGACTGCAGAAGGCACCTATTTTTCCGTGATCTACCCGAGCACCTTTTTTGCGACACACCAGGACTGCATGTGGTGGCTGCAGTTGCTACCACATGCAGTAGATCGCACAACGGTCGTCATCGGTTCCTGCTTTCCCGAGTCAACGATTCAACGCCCAGATTTTGAATTCGAGGTTAACAAATATTATCGACGTTGGGATAAAGCCTTATCCGAAGACAACGCAGTCTCAGAACGACAGCAGAAGGGTCTTAGTTCAACAATGAGTCGCCCAGGACGCTTGTCAGCCTATGAGCCCGGGGTTCACTGGATAGCAAACTGGGTGTTAGATCGAGTACTGACTCCTAACGAGCCCTGAAACTACGATAAATATCTGTGGCGGTAGGCCGTCGCAGCGTTTTGGAAACATTCCAGCGGTGCCGTCAATACTCCTGCCCCGATTTGACCGCCATTTTTTCCAGCCACACCAATATCCATCACCGGTGTCTGGCCGCTTTCAACCACGCGGAAGATATCAATGCCGGTGGGTGTCCCACGATAGGACAAATAGGGGATTCGATACTCTGGATGTTCTCCTAGTGTGATCTGATACATGGCGAGATTCATCTGAATCATTTTATCGACGCTTCCACCCTGATATTCCTGCAAAGGAAAAGCCGCTGCCTGGGCAAATCCGCCCAAACCGGCTGTTTCATTGATAGTGCTTTCACCTCCCATAAACTCAATCTCACTCTCATCGTGATCAGGAAAAAGCTTCGCTGCAACGGGCGGCAACTGTGCAGAAAACCACTTATCACCCATTCCACTGACTCGAATGGAGAAATCATGACAGTTAAATGCCATCGCTGTCACCATGCTTGATCCTTCTATTCCATGAGCCGAATCACTCGCCGCTTTCGAGGCGGCCATGGACAGGCGCAGAAAGAAGTAATCGCCCCCGCTTAGGTACTCATAAAGCACTCTGGCCGAATCTTCTGCGTTCCTCGCCTCTTTCATCAGGGCAGGAAAAACCGTTTGATTAAACAAAAGCGTGGCTGCCGTATTGCGACTATGCAATTCATCCCCCATATGCAAAGCACGCTTGATAATCGGACTTAGAGCAACACCCCCACACGCTCTGATGACGCGCCCCAATATCGGCGCAATATCATTCTGCAGATGAATCAGATTCTCTCTAACGTGCTGATTGTAGACACCATAATTCAGCCGAAAAGGCGATTTACCTTCGAATAAATTGCAAAAGCTACGATTACCCGAAACCGGGTTATCCACAACAAACACAGGCATCGTTGCCGTATAAATACCAGCCAGCGAACCTACACAACCATAATCGTGGCAGCCGGCAATGACGATCTCCCCAGTGCGAATTTTATCTTCAGCGTCCGAGGCATCGACAGCCAGACCCTCATATTGTGCAGCTCCGAAAATAGCCGCTCGTTGCCCGCCGTAGTACCGCTCCCATGCCATCGGCGCACCAGAGGTCAGTATGATATTGGGTGTCATTCCCGGAACAACATCTATTGCGGGTTGCACGTCGACAACGATCGGCTCAGCGCCGCTGATTCTCGCAAAAGCTTGCGCGTTCGCGCTTTCTCTCATCGGGAAAAAGGCCTCCACGTGTCCCGCTTACCGTTACAGTTAAAACATGCTTCCATAACGTTCTCGTTCCCAGTCAGAGACGTGATTATGGTATTCGTTCCACTCCCCGCGTTTAAAGTTAACAAAAGCATCATACATCGACTGCCCGAAGACCTTGGGGCTAAGCGGATCCGCAGAGAACTCCTCAACGGCCTCGAGTAATGTTCTGGGAAGGACATCAATGTTTAACTCCCTAAGTTCTTCTGGCGAGCGTTCATACATATTCTCAAAGTGTGGTTCACCCGGATCAAGTTCTTCGCGTATACCCTCCAAGCCCGCTCGCAACATCATTGCTGTCGCTAAATAAACATTGCACGAAATGTCGGGCGCGCGACACTCCACTCGGTTTCCTTGCGAGGGAATGCGAAACATATTGGTCCGATTGTTGCCTCCGTAACAGATATATATTGGCGCCCATGTAAACCCTGACATGCTGCCTTGGATCACAAGGCGTTTGTAACTGTTGACCAGAGGCGCCGCCACCGCACAGATGGCTTTCGCATGCCGCAGGGCACCGGCGATAAACTGATAACCTAATGTCGAAAGACCACACCCGCGTGGATCATTCGGTGCCTCAAATAGATTGACACCCGTCTTAAGGTCAGCGAAAGACATATTGAAATGCGCCGCACTACCCGTTCGATCGGTCATAGGTTTAGGCATGAAGCAGACAACCGCGTCGTGTTTCCTGGCGATTTCATTGACCATATATCGAAAAAACGTAAAGCGATCAGCCATTTCTAATGCATCAGTAAATGCAAAATCTGTCTCGAATTGACCGGTTCCATCTTCATGGTCGAATGAATAAACATCCCATCCAAGCTCATTCATCGCAGACACAATCTCATCAATAATGGGGTAATAATCCAGAAGTGTCCGAACATCATACGCAGACTTATCAAGCGTATCTCGCTCACTCATTGGATGAAAAGTGCCATCAGATGTGCGTCGAAAAATAAAAAACTCCGTCTCGATCCCCAGATTAAAACGGAAGCCCATATCAGCTGCTTCTTTCAATGCCCGTCTCAATATATTTCGGCTGCACGCCTCAAACGGCGTGCCGTTAAGATAAAGATCGCTGGCAAACCAGGCTACTTCTCGGTTCCACGGCAAGATGAGGCCGGAGGCCGTATCCGGGAGTGCATTCACCTCATCCTCATTAACACTCTGTGGCACCCCATCCAAGGCAGCTCCGGTAAACATCTCCGAACCACCTAACATTTGTTGCAAATGCGCTATCGGTACGGCTTTAGCTTTTGAAATTCCGTGAAGATCCACGAAACTCGCAAGCCCGTACTTGACCCCCGACTCCTTGAGTTTGGCCACCACCATGTCGGGGGCGTCGTCATTGTTAAAAATATCCATCGTTTCTCCGACAGTTAATTCGTATAACGTATTAGGTACATTATTGTGATTCGCCGTTGAGGGAATCGTAATGACTAGACATCCTCGCGCAATATCCTATTCGCAGCCTCCCAAAACATAACACGTCTAGATCCGACACTAACCACAGTAGCTGCAGGTTAATATCGATAAATATGTCCAGACCCGCTCTCGGTAATCACCATACGACCTTCCGGGGAAAACGTTAGATTGGTCACGTGCTCCCCTGCACACATCACTCGATGGGTGGGTATCCCCGAACGATCAAAAGACCAGACGCATCCATTCCCCACATGCGCTACGTGAACCGTGTCATCAGGCCCGCGCTCCATCCCATCTGGCCCGCCCAGACCACCTGAGAGTTGTATAAACACTCCCGCTTTAGAGACTGTACCGTCGTTCATTAGTGGTAAACGCCATATTGCATTGGCCCTTGTCATTGCAACATACAGAATCGATTCACTTTCATTCAACATCAATCCATTGGGACTGGGCCCGGTTTCAATCAGCAGATCCAATCTCCCATCCAGGAGTCCGTACCGATACACACGACCGTTTGGCATGTGCATTCCTGACTGCCCTTGATCAGTAAAGTAAAGGTGTGTTCCGGCCTGGTTAACTATGAGGTCGTTGCACCCCCTGAAATGTTCGCTGTGGCGCCCCTCCACTACCGGCGAAATAGCTAACGTTTCAGTATCGAGCGCTAAAATGCCGTGCCGATAATCGGCAATGTATATACGCCCCTCTGGATGAACAGCGAGTCCGTTGGGCCAACCGTCGTATTCCACCATCACTTCCCACACGCCCTCTGGTGTCACTCTGAAGATGCGCCCGTAGGGAATATCGGTTAGCCACAGGTGTCCCGTGTCATCGAAAACCGGCCCCTCAAGAAAACACCCTAGGGCTTGGCCTCCTCTGTTTGCATGGCTCCACTGCGGTATCGAATCGGCTTTCCTTAGCCCGGAAGGCACGCTCAGCCAGTGCTCTGCATGAACAACCTTAGGGATTGGATAAAGCGACACCAAATTCTCCTTGGCACGGCCGCGCCCGCACCCGCACCCGCACCCGCCCCAGGTAGGTGCTTTAATTAGGGCGTTACCAATAGGGCGAGCTAAACCCCGCCCTATTTCATTTCCTCAAAACACTGCGGCTGGATCGATTTATGGTTTGACTGTAGACAAACCGAGCATCTCCCAATCCTGCATTCCGCCGCGATACCGTTTGATTTTATGAGCCGGATAGCCCACCTTCAGTAAATTCTTGATGTTATTCGGTGACTGCCCACACCACATACCGTTACAGAACATAACTGGTGTCTTAGCGTCACTGAAACTAAACAGACCTTCGCTTTCCGTAACATTAATCGCACCATAATTGACACGCTTTAGGATATTCTTCACACCATACCCCCGGCTCGACTCCTTCTGGCGGTCCAGCAGCTACCGCTGCCCCCACAATGGGCATTAATCCGCACACGCGGCTCCAGCGCTGATACTGCACATTCCAATCCATACCACTTTCGATACTAGATCTCTCCTCACGGCCACGCAAGGACTTGACAGCAATGAGTTACTTCACCATCGGACCTACCGCGAAGTGAGCGTTTTCCGCATATTTCTGAGAGATGACTGCTAGAGTCTGCGCCAAATGTTTCGAAAATTACCACGCTGGATCGCTATCACTGTTTGCCTGTGCGGGTGCCTTTTGTCTTACCCCAGCGCCGGTCGGAGCGACCTCGTCGACTTCAAACTCACAGACCTCTCTGGAAAAGCACATGTTTTGTCGGATTACCGCGATCGATGGGTGATCGTTAACTTTTGGGCTACCTGGTGTGGTCCATGTATGAAGGAAATCCCCGAACTTATCCGCTTTCAAAACGAACATCACCCCCGCGCCCAGGTGCTCGGAATCAACTTTGAACAAACCGCGCCAAAAGAGATACAGCGCTACATCGATGAACTCCAAATCAATTACCCAGTACTCAGGATTGGTAGCGAGCCGCTCGTGCCGTTTGAGCCACTGAAGGGATTACCCACGACTTTCTTAGTTACACCGCAAGGCAAGATTGTTTACCGGCACCTAGGGCCTCTGTCCGGCGAGCAACTTAAGCGGTGGAGCGACCACATTAATGCGGCGTCATAGCAACAATCGTCGAATCTCAGCCTTTGCTAATGACCGAGACCTTAGCCTCGCTCTTCCCTCAGGACACCAAGGTAACGTTGTAGTGGGCGGTCGGAAAAACCAAACAGCACACCCTCGTTAAGCGACTCCAGTTGGTAACGACACCAACTCGGCACCACAAACGTATCATGTTCAGACCACTCAAAGACTCGATCGTCTAAGTGCATTCGCCCATTACCGTTGATCACCGAAAAAACAGTCGCATCGGTAGCACGATAAGCCTCGGTCGTCGTATTAGCTTGCAGTCCTTGCACAAAAGCCTCGATGCCTGGAATCACCGGACCACCGGTTGCGGGATTCACAAAAACAAACTTTAGACCGTGACACGGATCAATTTCACCGGACTGCCGTAATCGGTTAAGCGCGTCTATCGTCCGAGCATAGGGATAATGAAACAACGGAGAGCTACTGACCGATGCGTCGTAGTTAACCGGTAGAAGGCCCGACCCATATCTCGCTAATGCATCGCCAGAGGGGCGAGTAACCGACTGAACGTGATCCGGGTGGTGTTCAACAAAACTGGCATCAAGCAATCCAATCATCGGAATATCGAGACCATCCAACCAAACCACTGGCTCACCCCCATCGTTCCCGTGGTCATGCCAACACCCGGCGGGGGTAATAATGAAGTCTCCCGGCGCCATCGGCACCCTTTCTCCATTAACCGTCGTATAACCACCATTGCCTTCAATCACCAAGCGCAGCGCAGACTGGGAATGCCGGTGTGCGGGTGCAGTCTCCCCAGGAAGTACTAATTGCAATCCAGCATAAAGCGAGGTGGTGGTCCGTGACTGCCCCTTTAAGCCTGGATTTTCTAAGATAAGTACTCGTCGTTCTGCATCACTCGCACTAATCATTTCACCTGCCTCAAGCACAGCTGGCCGAGCGTCGCAATAGCGCCATATTGTCGCCTCGCAACCACTATTAGGCGCCTTAGCTACCAAATCCTTAAATACGTCCCACAGTGGGGTCATATTCTGCTGTAGCAACCGCTCACGAAAGAGTTGTGCCAAATCGCTCCACCTCCATTTGCCACCCAAATGACCGCTTTACTTGTACCCCTCGATGATACGCCAGCCTGTCACTGCAAGAAACATAGAGACAAAACAATACCAAACTGCCGCCAACGACTAAGGCCTCATCGGACAACCCGCGTTAGTCGCGCTCAGCGTATCGGGCGCGGACCAATCGCGCCACCTGCACCTCCACCTCGAATACATGCTCGTCCACTATGTCCAGATCACGAAGTGCTTTCCCTAAACACCTTACGTAGTCCCAGTTGCTCCCACTTGGGCCTGCTGCCTGTGCAATTTGAACAGCAAGATCAGACAGACCACAGTCACCGAGATAATGTGGGTTATTTTCCATCGCCATATACACCACACCGTCATTAACCGCCCCATTACCCATTTGCATCTGTACTGTCTGTCGCTGATACCCCTGTATTTCGCGACGGTCGAGCTCGCCAAAGGCCTCTACCGCCACCTTGCGGTCGATCTCATACGCCATACCCCCACAGCATGCATCAGGAGTTTCGACCAGAGTTACCACTCGACCCGGAGCACCGGGCACACCACGATGATCCGTCGAACCCTGCCAAAATCGACGACTCCAACCGTTAATGCTCGCCTGTCCGCAATTCAAATACCTGAAGTCCGGGCGCCACATGAGTGAACCGTAACCAAATACCCACACAGTGTCTGAATTCCTCATGAGAAGAGCGTACCACCGTGATGATTTCTACCCCAGGGTTTTGCATACGCTACAGTTAGAGAACGCCAACAACCACCGAGTGTTAGTGCAATGGCTCGACTGCCGTATCTGAGCGTGTCCGATCTTGCCGAGGAAGATCGTGATCTTCTGGCTCGTGACATCAATCTTCATCGACTCCTCGCCCACAGCCCCGCGGGCGCACGGGCATTTACTCACCTCAGTACCTGGATACGCTATCACTGCGCTTTGGACGCTCGTTTAAGGGAGTTGGTTATCCTGCAAATTGGCTATTGCACTGGCAGTGATTATGAATTCAGTCATCACATCCAAATCGGTCGTGACTTCGGTGTTTCCGACGAAGATATCAATGCGCTAATGGCAGAAACGCGGGGCGAGGACAGCCATCTGGGGGAACTGGACCGGCTGGCGATCACCGCTGCCCGGGAAATAGTTCAGCAGGGCGCCATTCAAGAAAACACCTTCGCCTCACTCGCAACCCTGCTGTCAAATCAGGAAGTCATTGAACTCGTGATGATCGCTTCATTTTATGTGGGTGTTGTCCACCTGCTTGCCAGCCTCAACATCGACGTTGAAACAGACTACCTACCCTACTTAGCCCAATTTCCCTTTGCCGGTAGCTAGCCACAACCATCTCTAGCAGCGCTGCTGTTTCGTGTCACTCGCCACCGGCCTCTGCAGCCTCTTAGCACTGATGTGCGATCGACACGACAGCGATCGTCTAGGGAATGTCATAGCCTTCGATAATGACAAGGTCCCCTTTCGAAATGCCGTCTCTTAAGGCCTTGGCATCCTGGTATTCCGGGGAATGATAACAATCCACCGCTTCCTGGTAAGACGGAAACTCCAGTACGACGTTGCGTTGTCGTCCCGAGCCTTCGACCACGACATGATCACCGCCACGCACCAAGAAACGTGCACCATAACGGCCAAGAGGACCTGCGTTAGCGCGGACGTACGCCTGGTAAGCCTCAACGTCACTGACATCAAACCTGGCAATCCAATAGCCCTTGGCCATTACGTACCCCTCCGATTTGGTTTTACATCGCCATGAGCATAGCAAATCCGGTAGTAACCCACAGCCACGCCACAACACACTGGACTTCCGTTAACAACTTATTCGGCGTATAAGAGCGCGCCATCGCACCCAAAAACTCAACACATAAAACCGCTTTCCAATAATGTAATTCCTATGCTGTCCTTACAACCAATACTCCAGAACTTGCGGTCACGTCCTCGCCTTAC
The DNA here is from genome assembly GCA_012960345.1 of Gammaproteobacteria bacterium. Classification (GTDB taxonomy): domain Bacteria; phylum Pseudomonadota; class Gammaproteobacteria; order Arenicellales; family UBA868; genus UBA11791. The sequence continues at coordinate 19,027 of DUBL01000082.1, forward strand.
CGGAATTCTTTGCGTGATGGGCGGAGTGTCCTGCTTTACAACTCAGGACACGGTGATCAAGTTTCTAAGCGGTGGCTACCCACTGCATCAAATCATTCTTGTCCGAGGAACCATAGCTCTTATATTCATCTTAGTCGTATTTGTTCCCCTGGAAGGCGGAGTTCGCAGGCTATACACGCATCGGCTAGGCCTACATGCACTCCGAGGCATCACTGTTGTATTTGCCAATCTGTTCTTTTTTACCGGCTTAGCCACTCTTCCGTTGGGAGAAACGACAGCAATTATTTTTGTTGCACCCCTATTGATTACCGCACTCGCCGCATTGTTGCTTCATGAAAAAGTCAACAACCGCCGATGGATCGCGGTTGGAGTCGGCCTGCTTGGTACCACCTTGATGATTCGTCCCGGCACCAGCGTCTTTAACCCGATGATGTTTTTCCCGTTACTGGCGGCCACCTGTTACGCATTGTTTCAGATTATGTCGCGGCACATCGGTAGTACGGAAAGCGCCTCAACAATGGCCTTTTACGTGCAGTTGATGTTCATCGTCGTCAGTGCACTGATTGGCCTACTGGTTGGAGATGGACGTTTTGCCGTTGATGACAACCCAACTTTGAATTTCCTTTTAAGAGCATGGGTTTGGCCGAGCGATCGAGACCTCATCCTGCTTGCAGGTGTTGGCATCCTCAGCGGAATTGGCGCCTATCTAATCAGTCAGGGATATCGCATTACTGAAGCCAGCCTGGTCGCGCCCTTTGAATACGCGGCACTCCCTTCGGCAATGGCTTGGAGCATTCTATTCTTCGGCGACTGGCCCGATAATTGGTCCTGGTTGGGAGTTGCCTTGATTCTGGGTGCAGGGCTTTATGCCTTTTTTCAAGGCAACGCACGGGGACGTAAGGGTTAGCCAAACAATACAAGCACACTCGAACAACCTGTCTACAGCGAAGACACCGTGCAGAGAGTTTCCACAAGATATGTCATCATCTGAAAACATCACTGAGTTTTACTGATACTCCATGCAAACTGAGATGCTGTTCGTCGTTCAAAACGAGCACACCGACGAACTGGGTCACCTGAATCACGTCGCGGCAGTGCGAATGCTTGAACAAGCACGCGACGACTGGTACCACGCCTGTGGACTGTACACGGACGACCCCAACCGTTATGGCACGGTTATCGTTAACGTCAACTATGACTATCACAATGAATGTTTTGTTGGCGAACAACTGCGGGTTACCACCACGCCAGAGCGAATGGGCACCAAAAGCATCGTCCTGTCACACAAAATCCTAAAACCCAATGAAGAAGCTGCTGTCAGCGGCAAGGCCATCAGCGTCGTCATGGACATGTATGAACGGGTCGTGATCCCGGTACCTGAATGCATCGCTATTCACTTTGCGAAATCCGGCTAAATTCCCAATCGTTCGACCGACGCCCATGCACAAGCAATCGCAATGCGCAAACACACAAGCCAGATCATTGTGGCAATTAAATAGCAGCGCTTAGCACGCGGCACACATCACTATCGTCGATCGCCTGCATCATTCGCCAAAGTAAGCGGCTTGATTAACACGAGCTCAACTCGCAGCAAAGAAGGGTTCCTACAAATTCTGCAACATCAGTCTGGGCAGGAAGGTGACGATCTCAGGAACGGCAATAAACAAGCCCACCGTTGCAACATCAGCGACAAAAAACGGCCCGATACCTCGAAAGACATCATTCAACGGAATATCAGGTCGACCCCCGTTCACCACAAAACAGTTTAATCCGATCGGGGGTGTCACTAGACAGATTTCTGCCATCTTGACCACAAGAATGCCAAACCAAACCACAACCCAAACCTGTCGACGAGAAAACCGGCCATGCCATCGTCGTGCATCCCACGGGCGCGGATATCGGGTAAGGAATTATCTAATCATCGCATTTGGTATAAGCAAAATGATCGCCGGAAAACTTACTAAAATGGCGACATTGATTAAATCGACTACAACAAACCAACCACATCCTTTGAAAATGTCCCCCATTTTCACTTTAGGTGCCACACCTTTTAGCACGTAGACGTTTAGACCGACTGGTGGTGTGATTAGTCCAATCTCAATCATCCTGATCACCAGTACACCGAAGACGATGGGGTTAAATAACTCGTTTCCCGTTGTCTCATGAAGATTGTGTATGGTTGGTAATACCAGCGGCACGGTCAGCAAAAGCATGCCGATACCGTCCAAGAACATGCCCAAGAAAAGATAAAGCAATAAAATGCAAATCAATACCAACACCGGAGACATGTCTAAAGTGAGAATGGTTTCAGCGATAATTCCTGGCATACCGGTAAAACCCAGGAAATGCACAAAAATGAGAACGCCCGCAATGATCGCGAATATCATCCCCGTCGTCTTGGCGGTTTCCAGCATCGTATCCTTGAAGGATCTCCAGTTCAGTCTAGGCAAAGCCATTAAGAAAGCACCGATCGCTCCCACCGCAGCAGACTCTGTCGGAGTAGCCAAACCTGTGTATATGCTACCCATCACCAGAACAATCAAGACAACCATCCCCCAAACACCCTTCAAAGAACTAATCCGTTGAGACCAGGTAATGCCTTTTATCGAAGGGCCTAATTTCGGATTTATTTTGAAACGAAGCCAAAGCATCAGCCCATAACTAACGGCCTCCATGAGGCCCGGGATAATCCCGGCTAAAAGCAGTGCCCCAATGGACTCTTCCGCAATAAACCCATAAATAACCATAAGAACCGATGGCGGGATCATCGTAGCCAACGTCCCACCAGCGGCGACAGCGCCGGTCGCAACCTTGTCGTCATACCCGAACTTCTTCAGCTCTGGTAATGCTATCTTGCCCATTACGGCAGCTGAAGCAGTCGATGCCCCGCAGGCCGCAGCAAAACCAGCTGAACCGAATACAGTGGCGATCGCAAGTCCTCCAGGCAGGTGGCCAAACCACTGCCGCGCGGCCCAGTACAAGTCACGTGTAATACCAGCGAAGAATGCAAAAAATCCCATCATGATGAACAATGGAAGCACCAAAAGCGAATAACTGGTTAAATGACCGTGAGGTATTGTCGAAGCAAGACTGGCGGCAGGCACATAGCCGCGCAAAGCCCACAAACCAACAAATCCACAAATAGCTGTTGCGAAGGCTATTCGCATGCCCGAAAAAAGCATAACAGTTAACGCCACCAGCCCAACCAAACCAAGAGCGATAGGATCCACTAATCAGTTACCCGTGTGAGAAATAACTCAATGCGCTATTTCTTCTTTGAAAAGAACAGATTCATCCACAACGTCGTTTTCCGGATAGTAATCCGGCATAAGCAAATGTAGCGCCTGAAGATACATCCGAATCGAAAGAAGCATGTATCCCACGGGTATAGCCAAAGCAGATGGCCACGTAGGGAAATACGGGGGTGTCATTGTGACATCACCGATGAGCCAACAGTTATAGGCGTACTTGAAACTAAAATAACTAAGGATCGCGCATGTACCCACGGAAAGTAACAACGTAATAACCTCTAGCGTGTTTTTGGCTTTGGGGGGAAGCGAATCAATAAGAATGGTCATCCCCACATGCCCCCTAAGCGCTTGCGTATAAGAAACGGCGAAAAACACTATGATACATACCAATAACTCAGAGCCTTCCAGATGACCGGGAATTGGGGAGTTCAGGACATATCGCATGAAGACTTCTGTGCCGACGAAACACATCACGCCAATAATTACCGCCGCTGACGCATACGTCAGATAACGCTCAATCAAGAACAATAGAGCAGCTGCCTTGACGGCCAGGACTGTGACTACAGTCCCGACCGCAAGTACAATGCAGAATATGAGCAGGAGTTCCTGCAATGTGGAACGACCTACCTAGCTGAGATTACCCATAAAGATCGCGCTGTCAGCCCCCGCTCGCCTTTTTAACTTGCTCTTGGACGAACTTCAGGACTTTGCTCGCGGGGCGGCCTTTATCCTCGTGTTTCTTCACCCATTCAATCCAGATCTTACCCGCCCCCTCGGCCAACTTAGCCCGCGTTTTGGGATCAACCTGAACAACGTCTAATTTCTCTTTGAAGATGGGCCGCCATTTCTTATCTGCCGCTGCGTAGGCATCGATCATCGCTGCAATTGCCGCAGTTTGAGCTGCGGGCAACGCGTTCCTGACAGCCTCGGGTGTCTTGTTCCACGCGTCGATGTTGACCGTCTGCAAACACATAAACCCACTCATGGCCAGCCCTTCGGTCACATACTTAGACACTTCGTAGAGTTTGTAGGATCCGAACGCGTATGTATAAGGAAACCCAAAGCTATCGATAGTCCCACGCTGGAGAGCGTTATAGCCCTCAGTGGCTGTTACCATCGTAGGAACCGCACCGAAAACCTGTAAGGCCTTCGCGTTTAGACCTGAAATACGCATCTTCACGCCCTTCATGTCAGCAACCGTCTCAATGCGCTTATTACCCATGAATTCGTACGCGGGCAAAAATGCGGGGCCGAAAAACTTCGAATTCCAACGATCGGTTAGTTCCGCCACAATATCCGGGTGTGAAAGAACAGCCATCTCCACCTTCGCTCGGGCCTTTATATCCCGCGGTAACAGAAAAGGAAGTTCCATCACCGAAAGCAGCGGATATTTGCCGGGATAATAACCGACACAAATCTGGCCTGCCTCAAAGGCACCGACCTTGATATTTTCTGGATTCTGCTTCTTCGGGCCGAGCGCATCGCCATAATTGATGCTCAGTTTGAAACTGCCATTCCCAGCTGCTTCAAGCTTGTCCTTGATGACTTCGATGCCCTTTGTGAAGGCTCGTTTACCACCCCAAACATTGAAATTCCAGACCACCTTATCGGCACTATTGGCCACACTAACGCTACCAGCCATCATAGCCATAATCATGGTTAAGCCGAGCACGAGGCCAAACTTGGGCTTCGATATTTTATTGACCGCCCTGTATGACCCTGTAAATCCGTACTCCGCCACGTTTAACTTTGTCCTCATTATCTTGTCCTCCCTAAAGCTCGTGAATCACTCCAATACTGACCAACCCCACCAGTTCAGTATCGAGTCAATTTCTTGTCTTTCCCCCACCACACTAGGGGTATATGAACTTATACACCAAACCCATCCACAACACCTAGAATCCATACACCAAGGTCCGAAAATTGTTCAAGTAAAACTCTTACCTCACACGGATACTCGCACCATGAGGCACACTGACGACGCGAGAAAACTCGCCAACCAACTGGGACTGCTACGTCTATTTGAACTAGGGCCTAGCCACTTTGAGGCCGCAATAATGGCAACCCAGGCTTTAGTGGAGAATCAACCATCACCCACTGCGTTGCATCAGGAGCCCGCGCATGTCTGTTATTTCACCAAACGGACATCCAACTTGATTCATCAACAATGACGAATCCTGCCTTCCGCAGCGCACTCGATCTAGCGGCTGCGATTCGCGAGCAGCGCCTGTCAGCGGCTAACAACATGGAAAATCTATTGGCGCGCATCGAGACACTCGATCCCACTCTTAACACGGTAGTTACATTAAACGCTGAGGCAGCATTAACAGAAGCTCATAAGGCAGATAAAGCCGTGTCCGACGGCGATACGTTGGGTCCATTACACGGCGTACCATTCGGACTTAAAGACATCATTGATGCCGCTGGCCTGCCAACAACTGCTCACTCTAAGATTTTCGCCGAAAACATCGCGACCGAAGATTCAACGGTCACGACCAAACTCAAACAATCTGGCGCACTTCTGGTGGGCAAACTGGCTACGCACGAGTTTGCATTTGGGGGCCCAAGTTTTGACCTACCCTGGCCGCCCGCCAGGAACCCCTGGGATACGCGAATGTTTACTGGCGGTTCGTCCAGTGGCAGCGGCGCTGCCATCGCCGCCGGGTTCATGCCCCTGGCACTGGGTACGGACACGGGAGGATCAGTAAGAAATCCTGCCTCCCTATGCGGCATCGTTGGCATGAAAGCCACCTATGGCCGAGTCAGTCGGCGCGGCGTTATTCCGCTGGCATTTTCTTTAGATCACGTCGGACCGATGACTCGCACCGTAGCGGACAATGCTGCGCTGCTGCAGGTCATCTCAGGATACGACTCCCGAGACCGGGCCAGTGCACAAGTTCCGGTGCCTGACTATCTCAGCGCCGTCGAGCGCGGCAGGACTCAAGGCATCAAAGGCATGCGCATTGGTGTCATTCGACATTTTTTTGAAAAGGACATGGTGGCCGACTCCAGGGTAGTTAACGCCATTAACGCCTCACTCCATGTCCTGGCTGATCTTGGTGCGAATATTACCGACGTCGAGACTCAATCACTGCAGACCTTCTCCAACGTGAATCGCATCATCCTACTCAGCGAAGCTTATGCTGTTCACCAGCACTGGCTTCAGAGCCGTCCCCAGGACTACGCGGCAATGACTCGAGAAAAACTACTTCCCGGCGCCTTCATCCGGGCGGTCGACTATGTTCAGGCCCTGCGCAATCGTCCCATCTTTACAGCTGCGATCGACACCCTTCTCGATGACGCTGATGTCCTGATTACCGCCTCAAGCATGGATCCACCGTTCCCGATTGATGATCCTGAGGCCGTCGCGCGTTGTTATCCTCGAAGCGCCCGCCCGCCATTCAATCTCACAGGACACCCAGCCTTATCGCTACCGATCGGGTTTACCGAACCCGACGACGATGTCCCAGTTTTACCACTCGGGCTACAGGTGATCGGGCGCCATTTTGACGAAGCCAGCATCTACCGCGTGGCATCGGCCTATGAACAGGCCACTAATTGGAGCGAGGTTTATCCCCCGCATTAACTCCGCACACCTCTCACTGGAATTCAACCCATGAGCGAAGATCCTATTCCTCTTGTCGGTTACGCCGACAAATTTTCCGCCGCGCCTGGAGAAACCATCTCCTTTCAGGTCAGTAGCCACTCCGCATCAGATTACCGCGCGCAACTCGTCCATGTGGTCTCCTGTGACCCAAATCCGGAGGGCCCAGGGGTCATCGAACACTCGCTGGACTCGCCGATTAATGGCATCTATCCCTCTCGTGTTCAAGAGGTAAATCTGGGCTCGTATATTGAAGTAAAGGAGACCCGGGCATTAGACGAACTCGGCAGTTTTACCATCATCGCGACGATATACCCCACGACCCCCGAGCAAGGACTACAGGGTGTGGTCTCTCGCTATGACTCAAGTCAACAAATGGGCTATGCCTTGGCAATTGATCACCTGGGTGCTGTCGCCTGCTTTGGGTCACATCGACTCTCAACTGGAAAACAGCTCGTGAGTCATCGCTGGTATCGCATCTGGATGTCTTATCGCGCCGATCAAAACATTCTATCGGTCGGACAGATGCCGCTTCAGGTGAGAAAGGATGCGCACGACCAGGGCAGTGCCCACCTAGAGAATGTCAAGACAAGTGACGGACATGGCGCGCTGCTCATTGCGGCTATCCAGGGTAAGTCTGTCGAACACCATTTCAACGGAAAAATCGAAAGCCCGATGCTCGTCGGAGAAGCATTGTCAAACCCCCTTACCGATCCAAAAGACGAACACCTGATTTTTCACTTTGATTTCTCGCGCGAGATTGGAACACCTAACGCAGTCGATGTTGGCCCCCACGCGCTTCATGGAGCAGTAATTAATCTGCCGACCCGTGCAGTGATGTCTTCCCAGTGGGACGGCAGCACCTTCGACTGGACCAAACATCCCGCACATTACGCCGCTATTCATTTCCACGACGATGATCTCTATGACTGTGACTGGCACACAGACTTCACTATCAAAATACCAGCTGATTTTCGAAGCGGCGTCTATGGGGTGCGTATGAAAATCACAGAGAGTGACGAGGACATGATTCCTTTCTTCGTGACCGCGCCGCTCGGCGCCCCTCAATCACGCATTGCTGTCCTGATACCAACATTCACCTACACGGTTTATGCGAACATCGCCCGCGGCAACACCAACGATGAGTGGCGACAAACTGTACGCGAGTGGGAAGCTTGGCCGTGGAATGCCGACGATCATCCGGAGTACGGCCTATCTACCTATAACCTACACAGTGACGGTTCCGGCATTGCTTATTCGTCCAGACGTCGACCCATTATCACCATGCGCTCGGCTTCCGTTTGTTATCCCGGGGTACCGGGTTCGGGACTGCGTCATTTTGCGGCTGACGCACATCTTTGGTATTGGCTAGAAAACGAAGGTTACTCATTTGACGTCATCACTGACGACGACCTGCATTATCACGGCGGCCGCGCGATCGATGCTTATGACGTGGTAATGACCACCACACATCCGGAATATCACACACGGGAAACCTTAGACGCGTTATCCGCTTATACCGAAGGTGGTGGACGGTTTATGTATCTCGGAGGCAATGGTTTTTACTGGAAAGTCGCTCTCAGTGACGCGTGGCCTGGAGCTATCGAAATCCGTCGCGGCGAAGGTGGCATTCGAGCCTGGGCCTCAGAGCCCGGTGAATACTACAACGCTTTAGACGGTACTTACGGTGGTCTATGGCGGCGCAACGGGAGACCCCCACAACAACTGGCCGGCGTCGGTTTTACCTCACAAGGCGAACACAGAGGGGGCGGCTATAAACGTACTGCCGCGTCGTACGATCCGGATTACCAATGGATGTTCAAAGGCATCGACGATGAGGTTCTTGGTGATTTTGGTCTATCTGGTGGCGGCGCGGCCGGTTTCGAACTCGATCGAGCGGATACTCGCCTCGGCACGCCAAGAAATGCGGTCGTACTTGCCAGTGCACACGGTGACAGCAACCACTTCGTCCTGGTACCAGAAGACATCCTTACCAATCTTCTATCCTGGAATGGGGAAGACTTTAAGGAATTGATTCGAAGCGACATTGTCTACTTTGAAACACAAAACACCGGCGCGGTGTTCTCTGTCGGCTCAATCACTTTTTGCGGATCACTGCCTGTTAACGATGGCAACAACAACATCTCACGGCTCATAAAAAATGTACTCAATCGATTCTTGGAACAATAAATGAAATAACCGCCTCAGGACTAGGAATCAGATGCCGCTTAGCGCCGCTCCCAGTTGACGCATATTCTGTTCAGGCGCCTCTCCTAACATGGTGAGCGTAACTTGCGTTACACCGGAGTGTTTCAACGCCAACATCTGCTCTACACAATCATCCGTCGTGCCCGCTACTCCGTAGGCTTCAACAAAAGTGTCGTCCAGTACACACTCACCGGGTTCTCCATTGGCTAACCGTGCGAGTGCTTTCTCAAAGCGATCCGCTTCTATCTCGTTGCCATCCCGAATCGCCGACAATGCGGCCGGGGCCGCCTGATAGGCTTGCCAAAACGAACTCAGCGTTTTGCCAATGGCGTTACGGGCAAGTTTCCTAGCCACATCGCCATCCTGATGTACCACACACGGCAGATACTTGGTCATCTCCCGCGGGGGTTGGCGTGAGACACGCTCAGCACCCTCACGCAGTCTGTCGCTTGCCCGCTGCGTAAACGCGGGCGGACACATATTGCCAATCAATAATCCGTCTGCAAGTTCGCCACAAAGTAATAGCATTCGCTGGCCCATTGCTGCCACATGCACCGGCACCTGACTGCGTGTGAGATCGTACTCCAGGCGTACACCGTTCGCTGAGTACATCTTTCCGCTGTAATTGACTTCTTGCCCGGAAAGCAAGCCGCGGGTAATCGACACCGCATCGCGGACCGCCTCAAGCGGCCGCCGATAGGGCGTAATACGTTCAACCCAGGCAGGCACACCCGAACCAATGCCTAAAATAGCTCGCCCATTCGACAGCTCATCGAGCGCACCCATCTCCATCGCCATCAACGTCGGGTGACGGTTGTATGGATTAAACACTCCAACACCCAGGCCTATATGCCGGGTTGCCCCAGCGCACGCGGCAACAGCGGGTAGCACGCCGCGCTGGTAAGGATTCTCTGCAAACCACACCGTACTGAACCCACTTTGCTCGGCGGCTACAGCCAATCGCACGCTAGCATCCGCGGACATAGCGCTGGATAAACGCAAGGCAAGTTTTGGTGCATCAGGCATCAGGTGGTATGGGTCTCTCGTATTCGTATTCGCATTGTCCATGGTGACTTAATCAAAGCGAAGGATAAACGCACGCAAGCCGCTAAGCCGCGTCAACATACATGCCTGTTGAAACGGCAAGAGATCATCTTCTATCACTCCAAAGACTGATTCTCGCACTCGACCGCTGGCCATCGAGGGGCTAGCATCACCATAAAACAAAGTAAATTCTGCGTGGCCGACCGTGTAACACAGGTCCCCGGGTACGGGAAAGAAGGTGCTGTTTTCATGTCCAGTCACGTCGGGGAGATCCATAGGTTCGAGCGCGCGCACCCCACTGCCTGACCACGCCGAATGAATCAAATGTCCTTCGAATGGAAGTCTTACCAACAATGCTTGGGTAATCGCTGGTGCCACGCCGTCTAACAATCGAACACAAAACGCAGGAAATCCGTCAATCTCCAGCGTCAATGTCAGTGTTGACGCGTCCGTCCCCCGGCTGATGGGCTGCGGCCACACCGCGGCGTAAGCGGCCAGCAGATCGCGTTCCTTTTTTGTTACGGCCATCTAACTTTCCTCATGCCCTGATGCCCTGATGCCCTGATGCCCTGATGCCACCAGTGCGCTGC
>DUBL01000083.1 GCA_012960345.1 Gammaproteobacteria bacterium
AACCTGCGACCTTCGCCTTGTAAGGGCGACGCTCTCCCAACTGAGCTAAGCACCCTTGAATAGGGTAGATGCTTTATCAAATCGACCGATCAGTTAACAGCATCCTTAAGTTGCTTACCGGCTTTGAATTTCGGTGCCCGCGAAGCCGCAATTTGGATTTCTTCCCCAGTTCTCGGATTGCGTCCAGTACGGGCTGCACGATCGCTGACTGAAAACGACCCAAATCCAACCAACGAAACAGTGTCACCGTTTTTCATCGCGTTACGGATATTTTCGAATACGGCTTCAACGGCAGCGCCAGCATCGCTCTTGGATTGACCTGTATTGGCAGCTACGGCATCGATTAGTTCGGCTTTATTCACATTAAGTCCCTCTAAAAATGGGTGATTTGAACGAGAGTCATCGCGGGAACTTTCCCGCACATCGGTTAGGTGTTGAGCTGGGTCAGCCTCAGTACAAACCCAGGACTTCCAACACATTTCTTATACCAATTCGAAATTTTACCTGTCAAGGACCACACAACCGCTCGATCTGTGATTGTCTCTGGAAACACCACTTAACACATTGATATTATGCCTTTGTTGAGATCACAAGACCAAGAAAATAAACAAAAATATATTGTCAAAAAACGTCGCGCAGTGTCTTGCGACTTAACTCTATACGCCGCGCGAATCAGTCAGTGAGCTCGCGGTTGATCATCCGTCGCACTCGCAGGTTCAGCGACCGTGTCCTCAAAGCCCTCTGTGGCTTCATCCGCCGAGGGGAAAGACTCTAATGCCAAAGTAAAGACCTCGTCGATCCATCGAACCGGCCGAATATCCAGTTCACTCTTAATATTCTTGGGTATCTCAGCCAAATCTTTCTCGTTTTCCTGCGGAATCAGCACCATGGCGATACCACCACGCAAGGCTGCCAGTAACTTTTCCTTTAGACCGCCGATGGGCAGGACCTCACCGCGCAACGTAATCTCACCCGTCATGGCCACGTCAGAACGTACCGGAACACCGGCAATAGCCGAAAGTATCGCGGTACACATACCGATCCCTGCACTTGGACCATCTTTAGGCGTCGCCCCTTCCGGAACGTGAATATGGATGTCGTGTTTCTGATAAAAGTCGTTGTCTATACCGTAGTGCTGGCCACGGGTTCGCAATACACTCATAGCGGCCTGTATTGACTCCTGCATCACATCACCCAATTTACCGGTGTAAATCTGCTTACCTTTGCCGGGCATATGGGCCACCTCAATGGTGAGCAGTTCGCCACCCACCTCCGTCCAAGCGAGGCCAGTCACCTGGCCAACCCGATTGGCTTCTTCAGCCTTTCCATATCGGAATTGCTGCACACCACAAAACTTGCCCAGATTCCGCGCCGTGACGGAAATTCGACGCTTTGACTTGTTGAACAGCAACTGCTTGACCGTCTTGCGACAAATCTTGGCAATCTCTCGTTCTAATCCGCGCACACCGGCTTCACGTGTGTAATAGCGGACAATATCGAGGAGACTACTATTCGCCAGCGTAATCTCACTGTCTTTGAGGCCGCTGTTCTTGATTTGCTTGGGCACCAAGTAGCGCGTTGCAATGTTGATCTTCTCGTCTTCGGTGTAGCCCGAAATACGAATGACCTCCATACGATCTAACAGCGGCGCGGGAATATTCAGCGTATTCGCAGTGGCAATGAACATCACCTCGGATAGGTCATAATCAACTTCCAGATAATGATCGCCAAATTTGTGGTTCTGCTCCGGATCAAGCACTTCCAATAATGCTGATGAAGGATCACCACGAAAGTCCATCGACATCTTGTCCACTTCATCAAGCATAAACAACGGGTTGCGCGCCTTAGCCTTAGACATATTCTGAAGAATCTTGCCCGGCATTGATCCGATGTAGGTCCTTCGATGGCCGCGGATTTCAGCCTCATCGCGCACTCCACCGAGCGACATTCGAATAAATTTTCGGTTGGTAGCACGAGCAATCGATTCCCCCAATGAGGTCTTACCCACCCCAGGCGGCCCAACCAGGCAGAGAATCGGTCCCTTCAATCGGTTCACTCGTTGCTGAACAGCGAGATACTCAAGAATTCGTTCTTTAACTTTCTCGAGACCATAGTGATCTGCTTCCAGTATTTTTTCTGCTTTACGCAGGTCTTTCGATACACGGCTACGCTTTTTCCAGGGCACCTGCACCAACCAATCAATGTAGTTGCGAACCACTGTCGCTTCAGCAGACATAGGTGACATCATGCGTAATTTCTTGAGTTCAGCATCGGCCTTTTCTCGGGCCTCTTTCGACATACCCACCTCTTCGATCTTTTGCTGCAACTCATCCAACTCGTTGGAACCGTCTTCCATATCACCGAGTTCCTTCTGAATAGCCTTCATCTGCTCATTCAGATAGTACTCACGTTGGCTCTTCTCCATCTGCTTCTTGACACGGCCGCGGATTCGTTTCTCAACCTGTAACAGATCTATTTCCGACTCCATGGTGCCGAGGATGTGTTCCAGACGTTCACGCGCACCACTAATTTCAAGGAGTTTCTGTTTCTCGTCGTTACGCAAGGTCAGGTGTGCTGCCACCGTATCGGCCAAACGAGCGGGTGTTTCAATACCACTCAGTGAGGTCAGCACTTCTGCGGGGATCTTGGAATTTGCCTTGACGTATTGCTCGAACACACTCGACACCGTTCTCACAAGAACTTCGGCTTCCTGGTCATCCAGCTCGCCCTCTTCCATGGCCGCAGTATCGACCACATACATCTCGTCGACCTCAACATACTCGACGATAGAGGCTCGCGAAACTCCTTCCACCAACACTTTGACCGTCCCATCGGGCAATTTCAGCAACTGAAGAATATTGGCCATGGTTCCAACGGCATAAATATCCTCTGGCTGAGGGTCATCAGCAGCAGCATCATGCTGGGCCGCCAGAAAAATCTGTTTGCCCGCTTCCATGGCACTTTCGAGCGCTCTAATGGATTTTTCACGACCGACAAACAGTGGAATCACCATATACGGAAACACCACCACATCGCGCAGTGGCAACAACGCATAACGAGTATGTGGCACAACGACTTCAGGCTCTTGAGTATCAGTCATTCGGTTTAACGTGCAATGGTCCTAGTGAAGTTAGAGTAAAAGCCGCGAACGCTACCGTTCGTAATGGGGACTCGCCGAGCCAAATTCAAGGCTGCGGAAAATCTTTTTTCGTCGATAATGGTAAACAATCCGCTACCGAGACATTCGGGCGCATTGTGGCGCCTGAATCCTCAGGAATTTTGCGCGGCATTGCGGGTATCGTCCACATACACATAAAGAGGCCTAGCGCCGTCTTCAATAACACTTTGATCTACCGTGACCTTCTTGACATTGTCAAGCGACGGCAATTCAAACATGGTCTCCAGTAGCGCCTTTTCAAGAATTGAGCGCAATCCACGTGCGCCCGTTTTTCGATCCATCGCCTTCCGTGCCACCGCCACCAACGCGTCTTCACGAATCTCGAGTTCTACGCCTTCGAGTTCAAACAATTTTCCGTACTGTTTGTTGAGCGCATTCTTTGGCTGCGTCAGAATGGTGACAAGTGCATCCTCATCAAGTTCTTCAAGGGTGGCGACCACTGGCAAGCGCCCAACAAACTCGGGAATCAGACCGTATTTGACGAGATCCTCGGGCTCCAGGTTCTTGAGAAACAGACTCATTGAGTCTTGTTCAGTTTTGCTCTTTATATCCGCGCCAAAACCAATTCCCGATTTTTCTGAGCGTTCCTGTATCACTTTTTCAAGACCCGAAAATGCACCGCCACAAATAAACAGCACATTACGAGTATCGACCTGCAGAAATTCTTGCTGTGGGTGTTTGCGACCCCCTTGTGGTGGCACCGACGCAACCGTCCCCTCAATCAGCTTCAGTAACGCCTGCTGAACGCCTTCTCCTGACACATCACGCGTGATCGAAGGGTTATCCGATTTGCGCGAGATTTTATCGATCTCATCGATGTATACGATGCCAGCCTGCGCCTTTTCAACGTCATAATCACACTTCTGCAGTAGCTTCTGGATAATGTTTTCTACATCCTCACCGACATACCCCGCCTCAGTCAGTGTTGTCGCATCCGCAATAGTGAATGGTACATTCAACTCTCGGGCGAGCGTCTCGGCAAGCAGTGTTTTTCCCGAGCCGGTCGGGCCAATCATCAGTATGTTGCTCTTTGAAATGTCGACGTCGCCGACAGCATCTTCGTTCGCGAGTCGCTTGTAGTGGTTGTAGACCGCGACTGACAACACCTTCTTGGCCTCGTCCTGGCCAATCACGTACTCATCTAGTCGCTGGCAGATTTCCTGCGGGGTTGGATACTGGGGTCCAGTAGCCGCCTGGGCATCCTTGTCTTCGACCTCTTCCCGAATGATCTCGTTGCAAAGTTCAACACATTCATCACAAACGAACACCGATGGCCCGGCAATCAACTTGCGGACATCATGTTGACTTTTTCCACAAAACGAGCAGTAGAGCAGCTTGTCCTGCTTTCTCTCGTTACTGTTCTCTTTGTCAGTCATGTTATTTCAATTGAGAGACTGAACCGGATTCCTTAAACAGACATCAGTTTAAACCAAAAATGCGTGGAAACCGAGTGCCAGATCAGTCCGTCACACCGGTATTGTTCCTCACGCCTCACGCTGGCTAATTACCTTGTCAATGATACCGTATGTAACAGCATCCTCGCCGCCCATGAAATTGTCTCGTTCCGTATCACGCTGAATCTCATCCAGATCACGCCCAACGTGGTGCGCTAAAATCACGTTGAGTCGTTCGCGCAGTTGAAGGATTTCCCGGGCATGAATGTCGATATCCGTCGCCTGCCCCTGAAACCCCCCCCACGGTTGGTGGATCATGATGCGGGCGTGAGGAAGGGAAAACCGCTTATCCGATGCCCCGCCCGCTAATATCAACGCACCCATGCTCGCTGCCTGACCGATGCAGACCGTACTGACGTCAGGCCGAACAAACTGCATGGTGTCATAAATAGCCAGGCCAGCGGTAAC
>DUBL01000084.1 GCA_012960345.1 Gammaproteobacteria bacterium
AAGGTCAGCCCGACAATAAACAGCCAAATCAGTCGTTTAATTGACAAAACGTTCATCCCTGCATTAGATGCTCATAGTGAGATTAACCGGGCCATATCATTATAGATCGCGACGCTAAACAAGACAGCCAGCAGGCCTCCCCCTAATAGCTGCCCACCCAGCATGACTTTTTCTGAGACCGGGCGACCGGTCACTCCTTCTATCAGGAAATACAGTAAATGCCCGCCGTCGAGCAATGGTATGGGTAATAAATTGAGCACACCGAGGCTGACGCTGACGAGGGCCAAAAACACCAAAAACGGCACCAGACCAATGCGAGCAGACTGACCCGCGAAATGCCCGATCGTAATGGGGCCACTCAGATTCTCGCTCCCGATATCTCGTTGGACCATTCGATAAGCCATCCGCAGGGTCACCGAGGCCGTTAACCATGTTCTCTCCACGCCATTTAACAGAGCAGGAACAACCGAATATTGGGCTTTAGGAAGGTCACTGAAAATCTCCGCGGTATCCATGACCGCGATACCAATGCGACCTACCTTGACCCCATTAACCATGGCCCCCTTGGGCCAAATCACTTTCTGCTGCCTCATACCCTGGCGATCGATCTCGATCACCACCTCCTGGTCCGCACGAATCGATATGTGACCAACCAATTCCCGCCAATCATTAATTTTATGTCCGTCAATGGCGAGTATACGGTCACCCACCACCAGGCCCGCCAATGCCGCCGGACTGTCCGCAATAACATCGCCAACCTCGGCGGGAATCGTTGGAAAGCGTGGCTGGATACCAAGCATTTTCTCAAACAGAGCGGCCACCGCAATTTGCTCGCCCAAGGCACTAGTGTCGATGCTCACTCGTCGATTCTCACCATCTTTACCAATCACTTCGAAATGCAACGGAGCCCCAGCCAATACCTGCGCAAGCATGAACAATCGATGTTCATCCCAGGTCTTTACCTCCCGCTCGTTGACAGTGAGGATTCGATCGTCTACTCGAAATCCTGCGGCCTGCGCCACAGATGCGGGTTGCACTACCCCAACCACCGGCGGTAGTCCTGCAATACCTATCAAGGACACCAACCAATAAATCATAACTGCTAGCAATAAATTCGCCACAGGCCCTGCACTCACAACAAATGCCCGCGCCCATAGGGATTTCTTATCGAAGGCACGATGTTCTTCCCCGGGGAACACATCCCCTCCACCCTCGCCCAGCATCCTGACATAACCGCCGAGCGGCACAATGCCAATGGCATAAGTCGTACCATCCACACCCCAGGAGCGCTCCCACACGGAACGCCCGAAACCAATCGAAAATTTGAGAACTCGCACACCGACTAACCGCGCCGCCGCGTAATGACCCCACTCATGCACTGTGACCAACACACCCACAGCAACTAAGAATCCAAAAATACTGTAAAGAAATTCTTCCATTTCGTTGCTTCTTAGCCAAATCCCTTTTCAGTTGTCTGGGTAATCATAATCGATATCTGCTCGACACTTCCTTGGCCAGGATTCGAGCCCTACCGTCCGCGTCGAGCACCTGTTGAACACCTGAGATATCTGAAAATGGCATTCGGTCAACCGTTTCTTCGACAATTGGAACGATATCTGTAAATCGAACTTTTCCTTCACAGAATTCGTCTACTGCGACCTCGTTAGCCGCGTTTAAAACTGCCGGCCCAGTGCCTCCGGCCGTCGCCACAACACGTGCTAAGTCCAAACAGGGAAATCGCTGCCGATCTGGCGTTAGAAAATCGAGAGAACCGATTGCTGCCAGATCCAACGTGGCGGCTCCTGATGTAATGCGCTCGGGGTAGGCAAGCGCATTAGCAATGGGAACGCGCATATCAGCTACCGCCATCTGTGCCAAAACTGACTTGTCGTCAAACTCAACCAGTGAGTGCACGATGCTTTGTGGATGAATCAGTATTTGCACCGCGCTGGGCGGTAACGAGAAGTACACACAGGCTTCGATCAGTTCCAGCGCTTTATTCATCATAGTGGCCGAATCAATAGATATTTTCCGGCCCATAGACCAATTCGGATGCTTCGCTGCCTGAGTCGGGGTCACCTCCGCCAGCGCTTCGATCGGCGTGTTAAGAAAAGGTCCGCCCGATGCAGTCAAGGTCACTGCGGCAACGTTCCAAGGATACCGACCGCCTGCTGTCTCATTTGATTCCTGAGGAGGTTGGCCCATCACCGTGTTGCGGTAAGCCGTTGGGAGGCACTGGAAAATCGCGTTATGTTCACTATCGACTGGCAAGACCAGCGCTCCCGCCTCTGTGGCCGCTGACATCAGATACTCCCCCATCATGACCAAGGGTTCTTTGTTCGCGATCAACACGCGTTTGCCGGCACCGATGGCACTGGCTACTGAAGGCAGGCCGGCGGCCCCAGCGATGGCCGCTACTACCGTGTCAACTTCTGGACAGGCCGCTATAGCCTCAAGACCGGCGGTACCACTAACCACTTCCGGTTGAGGAGCGTATTCCGCCGACCGATGGGCATAAGAGGCCTCGAACGAGGCTTCCTGTCCGGTCCTGACCCCCACGACTTTCGGCTGATGAACTCGCGCGATATCTGCCAATTGCCCGACCTGATGATGACCCGTCACTGCCCAAACTCGAAAACGCTCGGGATGACGTGCAATGACATCCAATGTT
This sequence comes from Gammaproteobacteria bacterium, assembly GCA_012960345.1. Taxonomy (GTDB): domain Bacteria; phylum Pseudomonadota; class Gammaproteobacteria; order Arenicellales; family UBA868; genus UBA11791. The sequence goes on from DUBL01000084.1 coordinate 2,672, forward strand.
GCACGACCGACTGACCCAGTTGCCCCCAGAATGGCCACGTTGGTGATCATCATTCGGGCTCTTTTTGGGTCATGATCTTCATCAGAATTTCACCAAAACAGCACGACATAGTAAATCGGGCTGGCCGCGATCAAGCTATCAACACGATCAAGCATTCCACCATGACCGGGAAGGAGTGTACCGCTGTCTTTGACGCCCGCGTTTCGCTTCGCCGCGCTTTCGTAAAGATCACCAACAACACACATCAGATAGACAGCGACCGTCACCGACAACCAGGTCAATAACATCGTCTCGGCGAGGCTGTCATCCAAAAGATAGATACAACCGCTCACAACCAAGAGGCTGACTGCACCTCCGAGCGCACCCTGTATCGTCTTTCCCGGACTCAGCGCAGCTGCCAGTTTGTGCCGTCCCCACCGCCGACCGGCAAAGAAACTGCCACAATCCACCGCCCAGACCAATACGAAAAATTCGATTAATCGCAACCCGTTGCCCGGCCCCTGTTGTTGAAGCCAACATATAGCGACCCCACCGGCGAGCACAATGAGGAAACCAGGCAACACGCTCGTGGGAAACACATTGCTATCCCGATGGCCTCGAGGTGTGATCATCACGATAAAAACACACAACCACCAGAAGATAGCACTACCCAAGATAGCAAGCCCCAGCATAGGCGCTTGGACGCTAAATAAGACCAGGCTAGCGAGCACAACCGCCCCCCCAATACAAACCGTGCGACTTGTTCGGTGTGCCGTCAATCTCAACCACTCCCAAAAAGCAGCCCCGGTCAACAAACTCACGAGCACCTCAAACGCCAGCGCGTTGAGAAACACTACGGCGCTTAGCAGCAAAGCACCTAAGACTAACGCGGTGAGCCACCGCTGCCATATCATACCCATGCGCCCAACATCCCCGACCACAGGTCACGCGACCTGCTGAGCGGTCTTTCCAAAACGTCGCTGCCGCGACCGATAATCATCCAAGGCCAAATCCAAAGCGTCGGAATCAAAGTCTGGCCACAGGGTGGTCGTGAAATAAAGTTCCGTATAAGCAAGTTGCCAAAGCAGAAAATTACTTAGGCGCCGCTCACCACCCGTCCGAATGAACAGATCAGGCGCTGGAATCCCAGCCGTCGACAGACGGGACTCCAGTGCCTCAGGCCCGATCTCGAGCTCTGAGTCCGATCCTTCCTGAATGTCAGCCAACAAGCGGGCGCAGGCATTGGTGATATCCCAGTGTCCACCGTAATTCACAGCCAGATTCAGTCCCAAAGACGTGTTTAAACGAGTTAACCGCGTAGCCTCCACCACCATCTTCTCAATCTTCTTACCAAAAGGCCGCAAATCGCCAATCACCCGTAGTCTGATCCCGTTGCGATGTAACGTTGCAATTTCGCCTTCAAGACTGGTCATGAGTAATTCAGTCAGCAGGCGCACTTCTGCCTCCGGTCGACGCCAGTTTTCGCTGCTGAACGCAAATAGCGTCAAATTCCGAATCCCCTTCTTAGCACTCGCCTCGGTAATATCGCGAACTCGGTCCACCCCGTGGCGATGACCATAAATCCGAGGCCGACCACGCTCTTCCGCCCACCGGCCGTTTCCATCCATGATGATGGCAAGATGTTTTGGCATCGTTTCCCCAACAACACAACATGATTGACTGGCGACGCTAACACAGCGTCGCTGAATCTCTAGCCGGGATTCAGTCCGACCAAGGCCCCCTCATACTGCCATGACCTCTGACTCCTTGGCGCTGACTAGTGCGTCAATAACACCCACATGCTGATCGGTTAACTCTTGGAGCTTGGTCTCGCCTTTTTTCACATCATCCTCGGTAATCTCTTTCTCTTTGCAGAAATCCCGTAACTGCTGATTGCCGTCTCGTCGGATATTCCTGAGCGCGACCTTGCCGCGCTCCCCTTCTTTACGCACCAACTTAGTCATCTCGCGCCGTCTCTCCTCGGTCAACGCCGGCAAGGGAATTCGAATAATCTCCCCAGCAGACACCGGGTTTAACCCAAGATTTGACTCCAGTATCGCTTTCTCAATGACGGGAATCATGTTCTTTTCCCAAGCCTGCACGGTCAGCGTCCGAGCGTCTCCCACTCCAACAGTAGCGGCTTGATTAATCGGCACCACAGAACCGTAATAGTCCACCTTAACTTGATCCAGCAACGCGGGCGCGGCTCGTCCCGTTCGAATTCTCTCCAAATCTGTGGTAACAACATCGATGCTTTTCTTCATGCGGCGTTCGGCATCGTTTCGAATGTCATCAAGCATCTTGCTCTCCGCCCTTTATTACTAGGGTACCCACCGCATCCCCCTCGACCACCCGTTGCAGATTGCCCCGGG
>DUBL01000085.1 GCA_012960345.1 Gammaproteobacteria bacterium
GACGTCTCGTTGACCGCACCTAGCTCCGGGCCGAGCGCGTTCTCGTAGATCGCCAGCGCGCGGCGGTGCAGCGGCTCCGCCTCTGCGTGACGCCCCATCTCTTGCAGCAGCAAGCCGAGGTTGCCGATCGACACCAGCGTGCTCGAGTGCCGATCGCCGAGCGTCTCACGCATCGCCTGCAACGCCTCACGGTAACTCGCCCTCGAACGACTCGAACCGAGCGTATTGATTTCCAACTGCACGTCATCAAGGCCCAATTGTTTCCACAATCGATCCCCTAGAAGAATCACCTCGGCATCGACGTCTGGGCCGAGCCAACCTTGCGCCTCAATACCGAACTGGTGGAATTGCCGATACCGCCCCTTCTGCGGCCGCTCATGACGGAACATCGGCCCCAGATACCATAATCGCTCACTGCGATTATGAACCAGCCCGCTGTGGATGGCGGCTCGCACACAACTCGCCGTCGCTTCAGGCCGCAAAGTGAGGCTGTCGCCGTTGCGGTCAGCAAAGGTATACATCTCTTTCTCAACGATATCCGTTTCTTCGCCAATCGATCGATAAAACAGTTCACTCCGCTCCACAATAGGTGTTCGAATCTCACGATACCCATAACTGGCCGTCACATCACGGATCGCGGCCTCCACCCCCTGCCATTGAGCGACCTGCTCTGGAAGAAGGTCGTTCATTCCTCGGACCGATTGAATGGGTTTTGACATCTGGACTACCTTATATATCGCGTCTGTTGGCTACAGTCACGCGCACTCAGGACTGCGAACCCCCGACCATCAACCGAACAAATTGACGGCCCTGTTTAGCCTCCGGTCGAAGATACTGTGAACGGTAGCGCAAACGAACCGACGTTGCCGTACCAATAAAAATACTAAAAGGTGGATCCCCCACTAACCTGACAAGGACGTCAGACTCGACCCTTCTCCCGATGAGTTGTTTCGCGTCCCGATCTCGAACTTCAATCCACGAAGCACCCAGAAAGTACAGTTCTAGCTCCCGCGTGCCGAGGGCTTTGACCCGGTTGTCATCTGCCGCGGCATACAGACGTGTGCCGGGGTCAAATGCTGGCAAGTCTGTATCGATAACCAGACCAGCAGCTCCCAACCCGTCAAGAGTCGAGTCATTTGCTGCACCAGCGCCTCCCTCGACTGGCTCGCTCAAGGCAGCACCCGATTGGGAAATGTCCGTCGCTAACTGGTTATCCATTTTGCCGACTCCCGAAGTTTGCGCCGTACCTGACTGTTTCGTATCGGGTGCGCTTTCTCTCGACAAACCGTTCGTTGTAATCGATCCTGTTAAGGCGATTTTTCCACTTTGTTCAGCCCTATTCAGGTAAGTGACACCGATGCCCACTACCACAGCCAATGCGACTAACGTTGACACGACCCAACTCACTGGTACGGGCATAGCCGACAGCAAACTGGGCGCGGTAGTCCGTGGCGTGGGCCTCGACCGTCGTGGTGCAATCAACTCATTGTGTGCAGACAGTGCCTCTTCGATCGTCACGCCAACAAGGCGTGCGTAATTTCGTACATACCCCACCGCATAGGTGTGCCCCGCAACCACGCTGTAGTCATCGTTCTCTAACCCCTCGACAACATGCGGCAACAAATTAAGTTCTTCAGCAATATCTTCAACACTCCAACCGTAACGGCGTCTGGCCGCCCGCAAAAGGTGCCCGGGTGTAGCGATCGTGCGGGGCTGTTGGTCAGTCATTGGCATTCGTCATTAACCGCGTCAAATCACTCGCTTCACTGGATTCTGGAAATTCAGCCCTTAGACGATTGGCGTGCAGTAACACCAAATCCGACGCTTTCAACTGGAGTTCGTTTCGCACAGCGAGCAACAGACTGGCAGCAGACACGGCCCCGGAATCAAAAAAACGCTGTAGATAAGCTCTAGTCCTAAGGTGGTCAGCCTGGGAAAAAGCGACCTTCGCCATCTGGTAAAGCGCCAACGCAAGGGTCGGCCGACCCACAAGCGCGAGCAAGAAATAGCGCTCGGCCTCCTTCCAATTCAGGACCGTGACATAGCAAGCTCCCGCGCCAAGTTGCGAAATATATAACGCATCGTTGTAAGGATTACGCAATGCACTGTTGAATTGTACTAACCCTTCCTCAATGCGACCCGTTTGGCATAGATAACCACCGAAATCGTTACGCGCTGAGAAGTTGTCGTTGTCCGTATTTACTGCCTGGACAAAGTATGATTCGGCCGCGGCTCGATCACTGAGACGTAATTGAAAAAGTGCCATCGCGTGATTCGCCCTCGAGTTATTAGGCGCCAACGCCAACGCTCTCCCTAACGCCAAGCTAGCAGGTTCAAGACGCCCAAGCTTCATGTAGCTAAGCCCCAGGCGAGTCTGTATATCGACTCGGGACTCAATAGTCCATTTGTTAGAGGATGGACTAACGCTCACACACCCGGTCGTGAGAACAACACAGGCCATCAGTGCGAGCCACCTCCTCATCAGGAAATACCTTTATCCGGCACACCCAGTTGGCCAACACCTCGCCTGACGCGATCCATCACGTTACCGACCAATTGGCCACAAGCCGCACTGATATCGGAACCGCGGGTCTTTCGCGTCATACACAGAATGCCAGCAGTCGCTAAAACATCCTGAAATGCCGCAATCTGCGCGTCATGAGAACACCGGAACGGCAGCCCTTCCACATGGTTGTAAGGGATCAGGTTCACTTTGGCAGGCATATCACCTAACAGTCGTACCAAACTGACGGCCTGATCGCTTGAATCATTTACTCCATCTAGCATCGTATATTCGAAGGTTATTCGGCGCCGAGGATCATCATCAATATAACGGCGACAGGCGTCCATTAACATAGCAATCGGATACTTCTTGTTCAATGGGACAAGACGAGTTCTCAGTTCGTCATCGGGTGCGTGTAATGAAACCGCCAAACTGACCGGACAATCTAACCGCAGGCGATCGAGAGCTGGCACCACACCTGCCGTACTTAACGTCACGCGCCTTCGCGATAATCCAAACGACCGGTCATCCAACATGAGGCGTAATGCGGGGACCACGGCATCATAATTCAACAACGGCTCGCCCATCCCCATCAGGACAATGTTAGTCACCGGGCGAACACCAAAGCCCTTATCCTGGAGAACCTGTCGAACCAGCCACACCTGTCCGATAATCTCACTGGTGGACAAATTTCGACTGAATCCCTGTTGCGCTGTGGCGCAAAACTTGCAATTCAAGGCACAGCCCGCCTGCGATGAAACACATAACGTACCCCGTTCAGATTCCGGGATAAACACCGTCTCAATCTGATTCCCATCTGGCAAACGAAGTTGCCATTTAATAGTGCCATCTGATGACCTCTGCTCAGCTGCAATCTCAGGAAACGCGACCACCGCCGTCCCGTCCAATGAGTCCCTCAGCACTTTGCTGAGGTTGGTCATATCCTTGAAGCGCGTCACGCGATGGTGATAAACCCATTGCAGAACCTGATCCGCCCTAAAGGGCTGCTCACCAATGCTGGTGAAATAGTCCTGCATTGCGCTCCTATCCAAACCAACGAGATTAATCAGGGGAGAGGACATCAATCACTCAATCACTGCGATCGCATATTTCATCAGCCGAAAAAAAGAATGCAATCTCCTGGGCGGCAGTTTCCTTGGCATCGGACCCGTGAACAGCGTTGGCTTGAACCGATTGAGCAAAGTCAGCACGGATGGTTCCGGGCGCGGCATCGGCCGGGTTTGTTGCCCCCATCACTTGTCGATTCATAGCGACCGCATCCTCTCCTTCCAACACCTGCACCACGACAGGTCCCGACACCATATAGTCGACCAGTTCCCGATAAAACGGTCGTTCCCGGTGGACCTCATAAAATACTTCTGCCTGCCCCCTGGTCAATCGCAACATCTTGCAACCAATGATATGAAGACCGACAGACTCAAAACGTTCGTATATCTTGCCGATGACATTGTTTGCCACCGCATCAGGCTTGACGATCGAAAACGTGCGCTCTACAGCCATACTTAAATGCTCCGAAGTAAGAGTGAATAACAAACCGATACGAACACATCATGCGCCCGCCTTGTCCAAAGTCATAGTATTCCCGCGGCATGGGGTTCACCAATCAGATAATCCGGTTTTGTTCCCACGATGCGCACCGGTAGGCGTTTCCCGACCATACGCTCCCCGACTTCGACCCGCACGGGCAGATAGTTTGTCAGGCGGCCGTTATAGCGATCTGGACGGACCGATCGTTCAACCAAGACACTGACAACTGAGCCCAAATGGCGAACAAACACCCTCTCTCGAATTCTCTGGCCCAGCGTTCGGGCCAACGCTCCCCGCCGTTTTCGAGTTGTTGGGTCTACCTGCCGGGGAATGCGAGCCGCCGGGGTCCCATCACGTGCCGAATACGGAAACACATGAGGGTAACAAATCTCCAGGCTTTCTATTGCCTGCAACGTGTCAGCGAACTGTTCTTCAGTTTCTGTCGGAAAGCCCACCATCACATCAGCGCCTAGCACCAAACCAGGCATGAGGCGCCGCGCGATCGCGACTCGCTCATCCACCCATTCACTCGTATAGCGCCGTTTCATCCGTTTCAAGATCATCGTATTGCCACTTTGAAGCGATAAATGCAGGTAAGGGCAAAACCGATCACTTTGGCCTACAAACTCAAGCAAGGCATCACTCAGGTGAATGGGGTCAATCGAACTCAGTCGAATACGGAAATCACCTTCTAGTGCGCTCAACTCCGCCAGTAACTGCTCCAACGGCCCTGGCGCGGGTTGCGATGATAAATCAGTACCGTAGTCGCCCAGATCAACACCGCAAATCACCACCTCCTTATAGCCTGAAGTCACCCAATGCCTGACTTGCTTCACGATGTCTTCCTGGGGAAACGATCGACTGAGGCCACGGGCGGTGTGAATGACACAAAATGTGCATGCCTGATCACAGCCTTGCTGAATTTGTACGCTCGCGCGGGTCCGTGTCTCGTAACCGTACAGGAGCGG
>DUBL01000086.1:0-5027 GCA_012960345.1 Gammaproteobacteria bacterium
GACCTTGGCCAATATTTCTGCCGTGATCTCGATCAGGTAGCTGTCAAGCTCGCCCGTATTCCACTCGGCAAAGACTTCACCCATCTGCCCCGCTTCCATGCCCAACGCGTGTTTCATCAGCGCGTAGGCCTCGGCAATCATCTGCATGTCGCCGTATTCAATCCCGTTATGAACCATCTTGACGTAGTGCCCCGCCCCGTCGGCCCCGACCCAATCACAGCATGGCGCAGCGTCGTCCACCTTGGCCGCAATCGACTGGAAAATGTTTTTCACATGCGGCCAGGCCTCGTGATTGCCACCGGGCATGATGCTGGGGCCGATCAAGGCCCCTTCTTCGCCGCCCGAAACACCCGTTCCCACATAGAGCAGTCCTTTCTCGGTCATCTCATGCGTGCGCCGAATGGTGTCGCCGTAGTTCGAATTACCCCCATCGATCACGATGTCACCGGCTTCGAGGTATGGCAAGAGATCACTGATTACCTTGTCGACGGCCGCCCCGGCCTGCACCATCAGCATGACGCGACGCGGACGTTTTAACTGATTGACCAGTTCCTCCGGGTTGTGGGTACCGATAATCGTCTTACCCTTTGCCCGCCCTTCGACAAAATCATCAACCCGCTGGGTGGTACGGTTGTAAACCGCGACGGTAAATCCATGATTCGCCATATTGAGAACCAGGTTCTCTCCCATCACGGCAAGACCAATAACACCTATATCTGCTTCACTCACGCGTTGTTTCCCGGGGTTAGTAGTTTTAGATCAACAAACCACCATTCTAAACAAATGCCATCAACGTCTGTAGTTGGCGTTGATGATCTGAATTTTTGCGTGACAAACTACATCTTGCGCCGATTACATTCAGGCGTCGTCACGCGCCGCCATGAACGCCTCCCAATCACGTCCGTCAAACAGGCCCAACTCGTAGTCGGCAGACTCCAGATCAAAATCATCGAGGCAACGCACATTAATAATATAGTTCTCAGGAGAGGAACGTGGATGACCAAAGGTGTGGATACCACAGTGCTGACAGAAAAAATGTTCAGATACTTTCGTATTGAACTGATACCGTGTCAGCGCCGCTTCGCCACGCAACAGGCGAAATCGTTCGGGTGACGCATAGGTAAAAAGCGCCCCCTTCTTCACACAAATGGAACAGTTGCAGTGCTCGAGCCGAGCAAGATCGGCCTCGATCTCGAACTGCACGGTGCCGCAATGGCAGCTGCCGTGGTAAGTGTTTATGGGCAAGCTGAGACGCTCCGGTTAATTCGACTCGAGTAGATCATATTCGTTGACAACGAATCCACTCTCAAGCACCACGCCGCCCCATGAAGGCGAGGTTAGCCACCACGAAAACCACCGCCGCGCAGGCCACCATTGTCGGACCGGTGGGGGTATCTAACCGAAACGAAACACCGAGCCCGGCCAACGCTGAGAAGACGCCTGCCCCTGCGGCGAGAAACGCCATCGCCTCCGGTGTTCTAGCGAAGGGGCGCACTGCAGCGGCCGGAATGATCAACATGGCCGTAATCAAAAGCGCGCCCACGACTTTGATCGCGACTGCCACCACCAGCGCCAATGCCACGATCAGAATCTGTTGTTCCCACCTTGCATTGATACCGCGGGCCGCAGCCAGATCCGCATTCAGCGTTACCGTGAGCAACGACGTCCAGCGCCAGCACAGCAAACTCAGCGCCGCGGCCGCACCGAGCCAGATCATGGCGAGATCACCAAGGCCCACCGCCAGGATGTCACCAAAGAGATACCCCATGAGATCAACGCGAACGCCCGATAAAAAAGAAACCGCCACCAGACCCAACGCCAGCGCCGCATGAGCGGCAACGCCTAACAATGTGTCCATGGCATAGATTCGTCCTGACAACATCGACGTGGCACTCGCCATGACCAACGCCATCACCAGAACACCAAGGAAGATCGACACAGAGAACGCGAGCGATAGCGCCACTCCTAGAATCGCCGCGTGGGCCGTCGCATCACCAAAATAAGCCATACGGCGCCACACAACAAAACAGCCCAGCGGCCCGGCGACACAGGCCAATCCAACACCCGCCAGTGCCGCGCGCACCATGAAATCATCCAGCATTACGGTGAAGCCACGGTGTCGTGCGTGTGGTCATGCTCGTGATGATAGAGCGCCAACGCGCCTTCGTTGTCCACTCCAAACAGGGCCTGGTATTCCGGTGCGAGCGACACATCGCTTGGCGTGCCCTCACAACAAATATGACCATTGAGACAAATTACCCGGTCGGATCGACGCATAACCACGTTCAAATCATGACTGACCATCAAGATCGCACAACCCATCTCGTCACGCACCTCTTCAATTAATCGATAAAAGGCAGCGACCGCCGGTTGATCAAGCCCCTGGGTCGGCTCATCGAGAATCAGTACTTGTGGCGCCCCGAGCAGCGCGTGCGCCAGCAGTACACGCTGGAACTCACCACCGGAGAGCGAGGCCATTTGCTCTTTTGCCCGATCGGGAATGCCCACTCGCGCCAACATGGTCTGATTCGTCGAGGCATTTTGACTACCGGAGAGCGCCAGAAAACGGGCCACGTTCATCGGCATGGTTTGCCCGATGGACAGTCGCTGCGGAACGTAACCGATGGCCAGACCGTGTCTGCGGTTAACTCGTCCCTCGCTGGGTTGCTCGGCACCGATCAGTACGCGCAAAAACACGGACTTGCCCGCCCCATTGGGGCCGACAATCGTCACCACCTCGCCCGCATCAATCGAGAAATTCATGTGCTGGAGCACATGCCTCGCTCCGTATTGCACACCGATACCCTCGGCACTCATCAGACTCATGCACCACCACCCTGACACGCGGGGCATAGTCCTTCCGCCTCGATCACCGTCTTTTCGATCTTAAAGCCAATTGATTTCGCTGCCTGTCCCAGCTTTCCACTGGCCAGTGTCGCGTGGGCTTCCGCCACCTGATGGCACTGCCGGCAAATCATAAAGGCGGGGCTGTGACCCGAGTGCGTACGCGAACATGCGACAAATGCGTTGAGCCGTTCGATCTTGTGGGCAAAGCCGTGCGCGACCAGAAACTCGAGCGCCCGATAAGCCACCGGCGGCTGTGAGCCAAGCCCATCTGCTTTTAGTTTCTCGAGCAAATCATAAGCACCCAACGCGTTGTGTGACTCCAGCAACAGCTGCAGCACGCGTTCGCGCACGGGGGTCAGGCGAAGCCCCTGCTGCTCACACACGCCGCGCGCGTAATCCAACGCATCGGCCGCACAGGCACCATGATCGTGTTGGGCAAAGGCTAGCGCTTCAGGATCCGTCCTCGTCACAATAATAGGATCTGGCTTCTTTCATCTGAAGATGTAATATTATAACATAACATTCTTCACTTCAATGTTCGAACCAACAAACTCTATCACCAGTCAGTTGTATACCATTGATTAATCAATCTAAAGTGATGCTTATTCTGGGCGCCTGTTGGGTTCTCGTCGCCACCCCTGTGCAAGCGAAAGTCCCTCGAGTGGCGACCGACATCCCACCAGTCCATTCGCTGGTCAGCCAGGTCATGGGGGAATTGGGCACACCGAAGCTGATCGTCCCCCCCGGCACCTCACCGCACGGTCATTCCATGCGCCCTTCCGAAGCCCGAGCGCTCCAAGCCGCGGATGTGGTCTTCTGGATGGGTCAGGATCTGACCGCTTGGTTTGGTCGCGCCATCCAGGCACTCGCGGCTAACGCCACAACGGTCGCATTAAGCGAGAGCAAAGGCCTGATCCGGCACCCTTATCGAACGACCAACGCCTTTGACACCCACGCCCATGACGAGCGCGAAAACGAAAACGAACACGAACACGAACAAAAAGACGATGACCTAGCTAAGATTGACCCCCACCTGTGGCTTGATCCAGACAACGCACTCATTTTCCTCGATGTGATCGCCACCACCCTGGCGAGACTCGATGCGAGCCACGCCGACACCTACCTGAACAATGCCGCCCGTGCGAAGGCAGCGCTTGAGGCGCTAAAGCTAGAACTGACTGCGACCGTGCAGCCGATCCGTGGCCGACCTTTTATTGTCTTTCACGATGCTTACCACTATTTCGAACACCGCTTTGATGTGGAGGCCGCCGGTTCTGTGTCCATCGGAGACGCATCGAGTCCCGGCCCTGCCCGTATCGCAGCGATTCGAGGCAAGGTTCAAACACTGGGCGCTACCTGCGTTTTCTCTGAGCTCCAATTCGAACCCAAGATCATCGCAACCGTCATCGAGAAAACGGCCGCTCGTTCAGGGATCCTCGACCCCGTGGGGGCCACACTCGAGCCGGGGCCTAACCAGTATTCACAGCTGTTGCGTCACCTTGCCCACAGTTTGTTGACGTGCCTACGATAGACTCTGCACAAAGCTGCTGGAAACCAGCGAACCTGGAACACCAGCCGACACCTAACCAACCTTTTCATACACAGCGCCGCGAAGACATCGAATCGGGTGCACGGCCCACCGTACAGGAAAGCCTGGCGCGCCTGAATTGACGCTAACCCTGGCATCTGTGTAACCACTCGTTGCCATCACCGTAGCGGCAGCATCCCCCGGGAACATTGCCACATTCGACGTGATGGCCGCGACCAATGATTCAACACTGCTTCGATTGGGCGGTTGAAACCACACACGCCTTTATCATCGACATTGCAGGTGATCAAGATCACACAACAAATGGTGTTGGTCGAGTATATTAGGGGGCAAAGCTGCGGCTAAATGAATGAAATCGCCCGTGGCATGCCCCTTACAGGTCAGATGACAGGGGCCATAATCTTTAAGATGATGTATCGTATCGTGCTCTGGGTTTCTGTATAGAACATAGGAGCTTCAGCCCAAACAGACGGACTGATCTTATAGCTGTGTTAATTGTGGGCGATCGTCACCTGTACAAAGTCATGACCAATACCCTTACCCTTAGGAATACGGGAACCTGAATGATCACTCAACCCAAGCCTTTGCCCACAACGAATGCGCCTCAAGACGGGTTTGTGCTGATTGTTGG
>DUBL01000086.1:5216-29480 GCA_012960345.1 Gammaproteobacteria bacterium
AGCCGATGCCGCCTTCCCAGCGCACAACACCTTATTTAATGCCACCACCTGGGCCACCATTGACCCGCCGGGGGAGGCAACCGCCCTCGAGGGCGTCCCCGCGGGCGGGGCCAATTACATCATCCGTCATGCAAGCACCGTCGCTGGCGAGGGTGACGAGGGTGTTGCGAAAACAAATGCTTTGACCGGTTGTAGCGCCGGCGATTGCGGGGGGGGAGGCGATGCGTCATCCCAAGCAATCTATGAAATCACCGCACGCGGTGCGGGCGCCAGCGGCGCGGGTCAATCGGTCCTGCGCGTTTACTATCGATACTGAGTGCCCCTGCACTCAAGGGGACCGAGATAACACCTGCCGCAGGGGTCGCCCTACACTTCTTGGTCTAAATGTTGACAGAGAAAATTGCTTCGGCTAGCGGCATCTCCGGGTGCATCTCCTGGATCGAACTTCATCCCAAAGAGACGGACTGATCTTATAGCTTCGTTGGGTTTGGCGCGTTTCCATACACGACTTCAGGGTCAAACACTTTTTCCGTCTCGGTAAACTGCAATATCAACTGTTGCTCGTTCTCAATCGACTGACCAAAAGGCACCGTGCGGTAGAAACACGAGCGGTAACCCACATGACAACTCGCCCCGCCCTGCACATCAACCCGTAACCAAACACAATCCTGATCATCGTCTATCCTGATTTCCTTGACGATCTGAACAAGACCACTGGTCTGTCCCTTGTGCCACAAAGTCTGGCGACTGCGGGAATAGTAAACCGCCTCACCCAATTCAAGGGTCATCGACAATGCCTCACGGTTCATATAGGCATGCATCAACACCTCACCGCTCGCAAAGTCCGTAGTCACAACCGGGATTAATCCGTTGTCATCAAACTTTGGCGCCAGGTGATTGGACTCCTCTACCTGTTCGATGCTGGTGCGTTCAAGAAAAAAATCAGTGGCAGACATGATATGGCTCTCCTCACTAATCATTTTAGCGCAATGCATGGCGCATGATCGCCACCCATCAATAAAGAACCCCGCCACTGCGGGGTTCTGGTTACCACCAACGTCATCGCACACCGTCCCATAGACAGCGGACGTCTGATCGTTACACGTTACAGGACATGTCTACACCACAGCACAGTGGCGACTTGATCATGCCGCAGCCATCAGGGCACTTGGTAACGCCCACGGTGCTACCGTCGTCCGTCACGATATCGTCATGCACCAGTTCTTTGCCACACTTGGCGCAGCACATTCCCGTCACACCCATGCCGCATTGGGCACACTCATATTGAGCCATCGTTCTTCTCCTGCCGGTTGAAACCTTACTTCCATTCTACTTGGGTGACACCTTGGGGCCACGTTGAGCTCGATTCGACGATCCTGCTCGCAACGTCTAACAAAACCAAGGTATCTAGTATCTGGTATCTGGTACCCGATACTCGATGCACACGTCTTCTCACCGGTCGATCGGCCACTATAATGGTCGGGAAATTGCCGCTCGTCTACACCTGATCTGACAACACACCTTTGTTCCTGATTGCGCATGGCCAACACATCTGACATTCAGCTTTACAACAGCCTGACCAAGCGCAAGGAACCCCTGCGGACTTCGAATCCGGACAAAGTGCTGATGTATGTCTGTGGGCCGACCGTTTATAACTTCGCCCACATCGGCAACGCCCGCCCCGCCGTTGTCTTCGATGTGCTCGTGACCCTTCTCAAACACTGCTATGCGAAGGTCACCTATGCACGAAACATTACCGATATCGACGACAAGATCAATGCCGCTTCCCTGGAAAGTGGTGAGACCATCGATGTCATTACTGAGCGTTTCGGCCAGACCTATCAGGAAGACATGGACACACTGGGAGTCGCGCCACCGGACATCGAGCCGCGCGCCACTGCGCATATTCCCCAGATGATCGCACTGATTAACGTACTGTTGGATCAGGGGCATGCCTATGCGGCCGACGGGCATGTACTCTTTGCGGTGGATTCCTATGCGAACTACGGCCACCTCTCTCACCGCAACACCGAAGACATGATCGCCGGTGCCCGTGTCGAGGTGGCTCCCTACAAACGAAACCCCATGGACTTCGTCCTGTGGAAACCCTCGACACCCGAGTTACCCGGCTGGGACAGCCCGTGGGGGAGAGGTCGGCCTGGCTGGCACGTGGAATGCTCGGCCATGATCGAATCTCACCTGGGTGAAACCATCGACATCCATGGTGGAGGACAGGACCTTGTGTTTCCCCACCACGAGAACGAGATCGCCCAGAGCACCTGCGCCCATGGCGGTGCGCTCCTTTGCCACACCTGGGTACACAATAGTTTTGTCACGGTCGAGGGCAACAAAATGTCCAAATCACTCGGCAATGTCAAACTGATTCGAGACCTCTCATCAGACAGCCCCGGTGAAGTACTCCGCTTTGCGTTACTGTCATCCCATTACCGTTCGCCCCTTGACTGGACAGCACAGCGGATAACCGACGCCCGCCGTACACTCACCAAGTGGTATCGCGCTTTACACGAGGCGCCTGAGTTGACTGACGCCACTGACCGTGACATTGATTCCAAATTAATGGCCGCCCTATGCGATGACCTGAACGTGGCCAAAGCCGTGGCTCGCCTTCACGAATTGACCCAACAACTGGGTGTCATCAAAAACGAGAAAGAACGAGCCATGCTTCGACACCGAATCATCTCATCGGCGAGTCTCCTGGGACTGCTGCAGATGCCGCCCGACGCGGCCCTCGACCTGTTGAGCTTGCCCTCACCTAGCACCGCCGTTGATGCGGCATGGATCGAAGAGCGCATCGGCGCGCGTCAGGAAGCGCGGGCAGCGAAAAACTTTACCGTCGCCGATGAAATTCGCCAGCAGTTGCTGGATGCTGGCATTCAAATAGAAGACTCCCCCAATGGCACCACCTGGAGCCCGCTCTCATCGTGACCGACGGACCCTTACCTTTTATGCCCACACGAGCGCACCAAGGAACCCACGCATGACAGATCAACCGAGCAAACTCACCGTACCCTTCGATTTCGATGCGCCGGGAAAACACTGCGACTATGTGCGCCTGCCCCACTCGGTGCATCGCTCTGCCTATGGCTGGCTTCCCCTGCCCATTGTCTGTATCAATCACGGTGAAGGACCGACCGTACTGCTGATGTCAGGTACCCACGGTGATGAATATGAAGGTCAGGTCACGCTGACGCGGCTTGCGCGCGAACTCGAGCCACAGGATATTGCGGGCCGAGTGATCATTTTCCCTATGGCCAACTACCCGGCCGCTAAAGCAGGCCTTCGCACCTCACCCATCGACGACGTTAACCTCAACCGAGTGTTCCCAGGTGATGCGGATGGCTCGCCAACGCTCATGATCGCGCACTTTATTGAAACCGTGCTAATGAAAATTGCCGATTTTGGTCTCGACCTGCACAGCGGAGGTTCGTCGCTGCATTATCTGCCGACAACAGTGTCAGCAACTTATGACGATGAGACGCGCAACCACCAGGTTCGCGAGATGATGCAGGTCTTTGGTGCCCCGCACAGTTTTTTCTTTCCGCGCGGTCACGCCGGGGGCGGTAACAGCAATCACGCCGCCGAGCGAAGCGGCATGCTCTCGTTCACGACGGAAATGGGCGGCAGCGGCACCGTCACCCCCCACTGCCTAAAGATTTGCTCTGATGGTGTGATGCGTGTCCTGCACCATATCGGCGTCCTTAAGACATCGCGCGTGGCGCCCAGCGATACGGCGAGCCGCATGCTGCATGCACCGACATTCGACTACTTCACTTACGCTTCGGAATTGGGGTTATTCGAACCCACGGTGGAACTCGGTGACGAGGTCAAGGCCGGTCAACGCGCGGGCTTTATTCACTCCCCGGAAACGCCCTGGCAAGAACCCACCGAGATGACTTTTACGAGTGACGGGCTCGTCATCTGTAAACGCATCCCCGGTCGCGTCGAACGCGGAGACTGCCTGTTTCACCTCGGCACCGATCTCGCCTGAGACGCTTAATACAGCGAAAAATACTCGCGCTGCTCCCAGTCAGTCACCTCCGAAAGAAAGCGCGCCACTTCGGCTTCTTTGATCGTCAAGAGGTAATCAGAGACGCGCGTGCCCAAGGCCTCACGGAACACCGAGTCACTTCGAAACGCCGCAATGGCCTCCATCAAACTCGCTGGCAGGGCCGTCGCCGGACTGTCATAAGGCGTTTCGGTCGCGACACTCGGATGCAATGCCTGGTCGATGCCCGACAGGCCGGCGATGATCTGCGAGCCCAGATAAAGATACGGATTCGCCGCCGGATCTCCCACTCGATTTTCAATCCGCGTGGCAGAGTCGTTCGGCCCACCAATCACACGCAGCATCGCGCCACGGTTTTCATTACCCCAAGCAATGCGATCCGGCGCCAATGTAAAAGGCTTATAACGCTTGTAGCCGTTGATAGTCGGCGTGGTCAGAAAACAAGCCGCCGGTGCATGGTGAAGTAATCCCGCCAAGAACTGACCCCCGAGTGGCGACAACGACGACGTGTCGTCGTGCGGCATGAACACATTGTTCCCGTCGCTTCGGTTCACCAATGACTGGTGCAGATGCCAGCCACTGGAAAATAAATTGGGTAAACCCGGTCGACACATAAAGGTGGCATGAAAACCATGACGACGGCAGACCTGCTTTACCGCACTTCGAAAAAGCACCATGAGATCTGCCGTGCCCATGCCCTCTTCTGGATGAAAAGTGAACTCTATCTGGCTTGGACCAAATTCAGCCTCCATCGAGCGCAGCGGCAATTCCAGCCCTACCGCCAGCTCTCGCAGGATATCGATAACCGGCTCCAGCTCATCCAGACGGGTTTCCGTCAGATACTGAAACCCCTGCGCCAGCAGCGATGTGTCAGGCGGGGTCCCCGGCTGGGTGGCATCGGCCGGCGTTAAATGTGCCTGATCGATTTTCAGGACATGAAACTCTATTTCAAGGCCCGTGCGGTAGACATACCCGCGGTCCGTCAGGCGTTGCAGTAGCTCTCGACCCACCTGCCGCGTCGAGAAAGGCACCGGCGAGCCGTCTTCGAAATACAGATCGCACAACATCCAGCCAGTGCCCGCCAGCCACGGCAATATCTTAAAGGTCGTCGGGTCCGGCACCATGATGACATCCCGCCCACCGGTCAACTCTGCCAACTCGAACCCACCGCCTTTTGACCACACCGGGTAAACGGTTCGATGCGATGTGTCCTTGGCCAGCAGGGTCGAGGTGATCGTACACCCGTTACGCAACACCTCATCGACACCATCGGCAACCACGCTCTTGCCGCGAAGCACGCCGTGCTGATCTGCAAACGACAGGCGCAGCGTATCGAGTGACCTGGATGTTCGGTGCGCCACGTCAGCCGCGGCGGCCTGTTGGGCACCCGACCACAGACCAAAGCGTTCGATAAAATCGCCTCGTCCGGTTGAATCATTCATCGCTGCCGCCGGTCGTCGTCTTTGCTTTGATGGTTGTGGTTGACCACACACAGGATTGACGCCGCTTTGCGTCAACCACCCGCCAATGATCTTTCCAATGTGGACCATCCGCAATGGCATCGACCGCAATCGGTGCCTCGCTTGGCACAGAAGAAGCGCCAACGGCGGGAACCTCTCCCGCTTCAACCGCTTCAATCGCTTTTAACAATAAGGTCCGGTAAGCCCGAATGCCCGCATCGCTCTTGGCCAGGTGTTCGCGGCTACGATCCTGAATAGCACCCATTGACTCAACTGCCCATTGATCATGCACATTAATATCTTCACCCATACCGGTATACGTGCGGGTTCGCTGCTCTTCAGCATCATAGCCGTATTGGTTACTCCGGTTGCGGCGCGAGGTGTAGCCCGGCAGTTCGTATAACTCCAGTCGCTGTGCGCGCATCTGCGCTTTATCGATGGGTGCCCCAAAGCTGGTGAACATGGCATACCAGTAACAATGCTGATCATCGATAGGCACATGCCATTGCGTGATCGTCATTTCGTTACTCATGGGAATGCAAATCGCCTGGGGGAAAACCTGGTTAGTCACTCGCACGTGGTGCTGACCACTCGCAAGCGCCCGCGAAGCGAGAAGGCGAAGCCCAAACTCCGTGTGCTCTACCTCAATGTCTGGACGGGGATTCTCGCGTAACAAAGTGGTCATCGGCATCGATAAGTCACCGGCGGTATCACGAAACTGCTGTCCATAAACCAGCCCTGGATCTCCGGCTTCGAAGTAGCGGTGTAAGAATGATGCGTGCGCCGGGTCGATCCCAACTTCAAGCGCCTGCAGCCAATTACATTCATAGTGCCCCTTAAAGGCAAAAGAATACGTGTCCGGTGCGTCCAGGCAATCCAGCGCCGGTAAAGGAGGCGTCTCGCCTTCGCCCATAAACGCAAACACCATGCCGTTACGCTCTCGGCAAGGGTATGCCTTTTGTTGGATGTGATTAAAGTACGTACTGCCGAGCGGCTCGGCCGGTTGTTCCAGGCACTTGCCCTCAACATCAAACAACCAGCCATGAAACAAGCAGCGAAGACCACCATCCTCCAGTCTGCCGAAACACAAATCTGCACCGCGATGCGGACAACCCCGATCAATTAACCCGAGCTCGCCGTGTTCGTTGCGAAACAGCACCAGCGACTCACCCAGCACCGTTACCGCCGCTACCGGGCGTGATTGATCTAACTCCTCACAAAGCGCGACAGGCTGCCAGTAATGGCGCAACAAATTACCCGCCGGGGTACCCGGAGCAGTCTGCGTCACTCGCTCGTTCTGTTCGACACTCAGCATGCCCGTATTCTCTAACGCTGCCTTATCGGAGGGAACTTTACCGCAACCCGAGCCTGGCTACTGTCGCCAGCAAACAAACCCTACGAATGACCGCAATCATTGAGGGGCTCGTTACGCTGGCACAACACCTGACCCACATCTTGAGTACGGGCAAGATTCGGTAGTATGATGGGCCGATCACAACCGCGCTCACCGCGAAACGACACACCGCTTAAGTAGAACTAGGATACGCGTTATGAAAGTTATCAGTCACATGACTCCTGTGGTCGCCGCACTATATGCCGGTGTCGCACAGGCTCACCCAGCCAACGCGATCAACGAAGGAGCCAGTTCATTCCTTGCCGAGTTTCATGCTCACCCGCATGGTATCGGGCTATTGGCTATTGCGGCCCTGATCGTGATTGGGACTGCGCTACTCGGGGCTCAGTCAATAAAGCAACGCGCCGCTCGGGACAAGCGCTAACGCGCCAACCGAACGAAAGATCACTCGCGCATTGTCAGGCGCGCTCCTCTTTCCCTACTGACTCAGATGGCGGCCGCAAATCCACGGCCTAGCCCGTCGAACTGATCCAGCATTTTTTCGCGCCACTCGAACACCGGATCCTCAGCGCTCAGCAAGTCCTCGGGTGAAATCACGCGAGCCCACTGGAAAACGCTAAAAATACTGTAATCCGCATAAGCCGGTGCCCTCCCCGCAACCCAAGACTGGCGGCGAAGGCAAACACGCAGCGGTATGAGGGCCGTATCGA
The DNA here is from genome assembly GCA_012960345.1 of Gammaproteobacteria bacterium. Lineage (GTDB taxonomy): Bacteria > Pseudomonadota > Gammaproteobacteria > Arenicellales > UBA868 > UBA11791. The sequence continues at coordinate 12,768 of DUBL01000086.1, forward strand.
GCGCTTGTACATACTCAGGCCGGCGCTCGGTCATTTGCTCAAGCGACAGACCAAAACGTTTCTCGCGTGAGGCGCGGAAGTACGCCTGATCTTTGGGTTCAATGCGCCCCAAGATGTCACCGATCACACACCGCGCCACCGCCGGCACCAGAATGGCGTCGGCCCAGGCATGGGTAAACCCCGTCAATTCAGCACCACGCTCACCCCCAAACAGTGATGGCCCCTCGGCATAAGTTGTTTCCAGATAATGGGCAATACGCCAGGAATCACTGATCACTTCGTCACCATCGACCAACACGGGTACCGTCCGACTGCCTGAAAACTTTAGTCTTTCCTGTTCGGTGAAATGCCAGGCCAAAAATTCTGCATCAAGCCGTTTGTGCGCCAGCGCCATTCGTGTGCGCCAGCAATAAGGACTGAAACGCACATCGTTCGCACCACAAAGATCGTAAACCTGCCTTGTCATTGTCATCTTCACCGTTCCCTGTGACATGTAAGTCGCATCAATGCACTAACCCTTCGGCCTAGGTCCAATCTACCGCGATTCCTGGTTCAATGCCCTGTTATTGATGAGGTTCGACTTCCCCACTGCAGCAACGATCGATCTACGATACTCTTACGCGCACCATTATTCCTATTGAACAACCGGTACGGAGACACCATGTCGCTTGCCACACCGACTGCCACCTGGTTCAACGACGATCACCGGCTGTACGCGCACAGCGTCAGTCGTTTCTTTGCGGACCATCTCGTGCCCAACATCGAACGATGGAACGAAGAAGAGATGGTGGAACGCAATTTCTGGCACCAAGCCGGTGAGGCCGGCATTCTCGGCGCCACTATCCCGCAAACTCACGGCGGCGCCGGCGGAAGCATCGCCTTTGATGCCATCACGGCCTACGAGCAGGCTCGCTGCGGTGACAACGGCTGGGGATTCGGCATCCAGAGTATTGTCATTGGTTACGTTCAGGCGTACGCAACAGAAGAACAGAAAACTCGCTGGTTGCCCCAATTGGCGTCCGGCGAAATGGTCGCTGCACTGGCGATGACCGAACCTGGCACCGGCTCAGACCTGCAGGCAGTGACCACTTCGGCCATTAAGGACGGCAATCACTATCGTATCAACGGATCAAAGACCTTCATTACGAATGGCCAGAGTGCTGACCTGATCTGCCTGGTTGCCAAGACGGACAAAGAACAAGGTGCCCGCGGCGTGTCTTTGATCATGGTTGAAACGGACGGACTCGAAGGTTTTCGGCGGGGTCGCAACCTCAAAAAAATCGGCTTGAAGTCACAGGACACCTCTGAACTATTTTTTGACAACGTCAAAGTACCCCAGACCCACTTGCTCGGCACTGAAGAGGGACAGGGTTTCTACCAGTTGATGAAACAACTGCCGTGGGAGCGGCTCTACATTGGCATCACCGCACTCGGCTCGATGGACTGCGCGCTCGAAGAAACCACTCGCTACGTGCAGGAGCGGAAAGCTTTCGGACAGCGCGTGATGGACTTTCAGAATACGCGCTTCAAACTGGCGGAAATCAAGACCAAGATCGAGGTGACACGATCGTTTATCAATGATTCCATCACTCGACTGGAGGCAGGAACATTGGATGCCGCCACGGCCTCAATGGCGAAGTGGTGGGGGAGTCAGGTGCAATGCGAAGTTATCGATGAATGCCTACAGTTGCACGGCGGCTATGGCTACATGATGGAGTACCCGATTGCTCGCCTTTATACTGATGCACGCGTTCAGAAAATCTACGGTGGAACCAACGAAATCATGAAAGAATTGATCGCGCGTTCCATGGATATTTAAACCGGTTCATTCTGCAATCCGGGCGAGGAGCAATTTAAGATGGGAAGCACTTCCTTTTTGGAGTCAGTCAGCGAGAATTTTGACCGCGTGGCAACACTGCTTGAACTGCCGAGCGGTCTCGCGGAAAAAATAAAAGTCGCCAACTCAACGTACATTGTGCGTTTTGGTGTGCGCCTTCGGGGGGGGCTCCAGACTTTCACTGGTTATCGCTCTGTCCATTCCGAGCACTTTGAGCCCGTGAAAGGGGGTATCCGGTATGCGCCACAGGCTGACCAGGATGAAGTCGAAGCCCTCGCGGCACTGATGACCTACAAATGTGCGTTGATGGAAATTCCCTTCGGCGGCTCCAAGGGAGCCCTAGCCATTAATCCTCGGGAATGGGAACCCGAGGAACTCGAACGCATCACCCGCCGTTTTACCCAGGAGTTGGCGAAACGCAGTCTCATTAGCCCATCACAGAATGTACCCGCGCCGGACATGGGCACCAGCGCACGCGAGATGGCGTGGATGGCTGATGAATACAGGCGACTCAATCCAACCGATCTTAATGCGTGGGCCTGTGTTACCGGCAAACCACTTGGCAAGGGCGGGATCGCCGGGCGCACCGAGGCCACGGGCCGCGGTGTGCAATACGCGCTGCAGGATTTCTTCCGTCATGAAAAAGACGTGGCCAAGAGCGGGCTTTCTGCAACACTGGCCGATAAGCGCATCATCGTACAGGGCCTGGGTAATGTCGGTTACCACGCTGCCCTTTTCCTCAGTCAAGAAGACGGCGCTCGTATCACCCATGTGCTTGAACGCGGCGGTACCGTGATTAATGCCGATGGGATCGACATCATGAGTCTTGGCAAACACATGCTGGAAACCGGCGGCATTGCTGATTTTCCAGGTTTCACTGAAAACGGTGCCGAAATGCTCGAAGCCGAGGCCGATATTCTTATTCCAGCCGCCATGGAAGGCGTTATCGATGAACAGAACGCACCGCGCATTCGGACACCTTTGATTATCGAGGCCGCCAACGGCCCGATCACCGCTGGCGGTGATGCTTCGTTACGCGATCGCGGAATCATCATCATTCCCGACCTTTATGCCAACGCAGGCGGGGTAACGGTCAGTTACTTTGAATGGATTAAAAACCTGACCCACATCCGCTTTGGCCGTATGCAACGGCGCCAATCAGAGAATCAATTCCAGGCCTTGATTCACGGCATCGAAGCGATGACTGGCAAGGAGTTTCCTCAAACCCAACACGACACAGTAGTCAGCGGCGCAACAGAGATTGATCTTGTCCGCTCGGGACTCGAAGACACCATGCGTGGGGCTTACGATACCATCAGTGAGGTCTGGAATACCGACAGCCGAGTGCCCGATCTGAGAACCGCTGCCATGTTAATTGCCGTGGGTCGAGTCGCTCACAGCTACACGTCACTCGGCATCTAACAACGCTAGTACTTCTTTTTTATATCGTCTTCCAGCGGCGGTGGTGGTTGCTTCTTCGGTTGCCCCATTTTTGTCCAGAACGGGGATTCCTCGGGCTGTGTTTTTTTCTCAACCTTACGGAATTGTCCGGTCAACGGATCATATTCAACATGCTTTGCAACATCGAAATCCGTCTTCTTTTTCATTGTTTTTGCGCTGTCTTTCGAACAATTCCGATGGAGCCGTTATCTCATGAGCAGAGGGCTCAATGATCCACTTCAGTGTACTCTTGTTCATCATAGAACAATACAAAGCGATGAAAAATGACGAGTAAACTCATCAGCATACAGTGCACACCCGCTGACTCTTCAACCGACCTAGCCATCTCGCGGGCCCTCGATGGACGCTAGATACCAGCAACGCTAACATGGCACTCACAGATCCGTGCATGATGTTTTTATTTTCATCTCACCACCCTTCCTCAAAATACCAATGAACAAAGCCCCCGCAGTCACCCGGGTTGACTATGGTCCTGACGAACCTGCCATGCAGGCCTACTTTCGAGAGGGCGAACAAAGGGCCTTGTCCCTGCCTAATCGTGGCCCCGTTCACTTCACCAAAGACGGGCGCCTGCACCCGGACATCTTGGCGTCTTTCTCCCACTATGGCTTCTACGTGCTCGAAGGACTTATCGAACTTGCCGAACTCAAAGACATCGAGACAGATGTCCTCGATATGCTGGACCGACTGCCAGAGAAAAAGGGCGCACTGATTGATACCCAAGGCCGCCCCGCGCTGGCAGTCGATTGCACTGGACCCACCCTGTTCTGGTCCAAACCGTTGGGTGACCCTTTTGGAGGAACAGCACTTGCCGGTGGACGACACCCGGTGAAGATGCTGGAACCCACTCCCCCAGTCGACGCCCCAGAGGAGCTTGTTTACCTGATCCTCGGCGCACTGCAATTCTCAGAAGCGATGTTACGTTTGTATGGTCATCCGCAATTACTCGCTATTGCCGCTTCCATCAATGGTGATGATTTTGTTCCGTTCAACGAAGCCATTTTCATTAAGAAACCCGGTCTCGGTGCGTCGGTTGCCTGGCACCAGGATGGCGTCACTCACTGGGACAGTCCGTCGTGGAATCAGGAAATCCATGGATTCACGTTTCAGGCGATGCTCTATGGTTGCACCGCCGCCAACGCGGTGTGGGCCGTGCCGGGCACACACAAACTGGGCAAGATGGATATCGCAGCGATGGTCCAAGCCAACGGGTCGGAACGACTGCCGGAGGCTGTCCCTTATATCAGTGGGCCGGGCGACGTCGTCATCCATAATCGCCAGCTGGTGCATGGTTCATTTGCCAACACCAGTCCTGACTGGCGAATCTCGATGCCTCTGGGATTCCATCGCCGTTCATCGATACTGGGCGTGCACGGCGGCGGGCTTCACGCCGCCCCCGCGGTGTTCGATGAAGCTCGCATCCGCGAACGCTCACGCATGATCGGTTATGCCATCGATGCGAGGCGGCAACGCTTCCCAAGTGAAGTGCCATTCGTCTACCAACCGCTGGCAGACACCGGCGAATCGCTTCACTGGAACGAAAACGTCAAACGTAATATCAAGGATTACAACTTGCTCGACTTCAGTATCTGATTAACGGACGACCGAAGGAATCATCAAGATTTTCGAGGTCGGCTTGCTTATCAATTCTTTACTCGATTTGTGAATACAAAACTGGCGCACCGTTGTCGAACTGGAGAAAAACATGGTCCAACAAAATAAACTGCCCACTCAGGATTATCTGGATATTCAGAATCTCTATGCTCTCTACAACCTGGCTAGCGATGCCACAGACTCAACAACCTATGCAAACTGTTTCACCGACGATGGCATCCTTGAGGTGGCAACGATTGGAATCAGTGTCGCTGGCCATGACGCGCTCATCGCCCACAAAGAACGTGATAAGGCGAATCGAGGGGGGAAATATCGACGCCACTGGAATGGCAGTCTATATCTAGAACGCCAATCCGATGGTTCGGTATTAGGGCGATGCTATCTGGTTGCCTACAACGGACTACCTGGTGAGCTCCCGGTGCTCGCCGATTGCGGTGTCTACGAAGACACGTTAGTCCAGACGGACGGCGAGTGGAAGTTTTCCCGACGCATTTTGACCATGGATGGCTCTAGCTGGGGACAAAGCGATGACAGCTGACATCGTCACCCAGTCGGCTAGTTGGATTGCGCAACGGGTTAGCAATAAGTCGTTGAGCTGCTGCGAAGTGATGGAAGCGTTTCTTGGACACATTGGCGAACTCAATCCTGTCCTAAATGCCATCTGCACACTAAACAACCGGGCGCTGGATCAGGCCCACGAGGCTGATCAACGACTGGCACTGGGGCAAACCCCGCGACCGCTGGAAGGGGTGCCGGTTTTAGTGAAGGATATCCTGCATACGAAAGGCATTCGCACCACGTTCGGATCGTTAATTCGGGAACATTATGTGCCTGAAGAAGATGCCCTGTCTGTTGAGCGACTGAAAAATGCAGGGGCAATAGTGCTTGGAAAAACCAACACTCCTGAATTCGCTCATGACATCAATACTAACAATCTGATCTTTGGCACGACACGCAACCCATTCAATGTCAATGTCACCGCCGGGGGCTCGAGTGGCGGCTCCGGCTCTGCGGTTGCAGCCGCTATGGCACCGATCGCACTGGGAACCGACCTGGGCGGATCCATTCGCATTCCGTGCTCATACAACGGCATCGTTGGAATCCGCCCCACCCCCGGTCGAGTACCCGTGTACCCAACAGAATTTGGCTGGGACACCCTTGTGGAACATGTCCAAGGGCCGATGACTCGATCTGTGTCAGACCTTGGTCTTGCGTTATCTGTATTGGCAGGACCCGATGACCGCGACCCCAGTTCATTGCCAGATGTGAACTGCGACTTCATCGCGGTGGCGTCAGAACAAGCACCATTACACGGAAAGCGCATTGCCTATGTAGGCAATTTGAATGGACTCTTTCCTCTTGACCCAGAAGTGGAACAATTGACAAAAACTGCGGCACTACGGTTTGAAGAACTGGGTTGCATCGTCGAAGAAGCTTCTTTCGACGTCTCCGGGATTCGAGAGATTGTCACTGGTACGCGCGGATTTGGCATGATCGCTCGCTATGCGGATTTATTTGACCAACATAAAGAGACCATGACGCAACAACTGGTGAATCAGGTGACCAGCGCATTCGAATTGGACGTACGCACCATCGTCAATGCTGAAAGGGCCCGAACTGCGTATTGGCACCGAGTACGGCAGTTTCTGGAACAGTACGATTACATAGTCGCCCCCTGTGTCGGCGCACCTCCGTTTAGACTCGATGAGCCTCTACCCACACAGGTCGGAGGTATCACCGTTGAACGTTATTACGACGTTTACCTGGCAGCCTATGCGTTCAGCGTTACCGGCTTACCCATCATGGCTGTGCCGTGTGGCTTAACCCAAAATGGTTTACCCGTTGGCATGCAGATCATTGGTCGCCGACTCCGCGATGACAGCGTGATTAGGGCCGCCGCCGCTTATGAACGCGAATGCACCGAAAACTTCGTACAACCTGAGATCGATCTCAATGAGGTCAAACCCATCAGTCCGGAATTGGCGACTCCAGGACTATCAGTCCGGTGAAAACCAAAATGGAACACGGTAGTCGCAATCAATATTACTCGCTGGAGTAGCTCAATGAACCACAATGACTATATGCAAATTGCTCTGGATGAGCTCCATGCCGGTGTCAAATTAGGCTTGAACCCGGTTGGCTCGATCATTGTCCGCCACAAAGACGGAGAAATAATTGGACGGGGAAGAAACCTTGTCCCTATCCACAACGATCCTACGGCTCATGCAGAAATGGTTGCTATCCGGCAGGCGTGCGACCATAGCGGCCTACCTAAACTAACTGACTGCACTTTGTATACAACGTTGGAACCTTGTCCCATGTGCTGTTGGGCAATTCTTACCGCCGGCATCGAACAGTTGGTCCTAGGGGCACGGCTGACCGTGATCAAAAAAGTCAACTACGGCGACTATACAGTGGAGAATCTTGTTGCCATGACCAATGCAAACATCACTATAACCACCGGAATTCGAGAAGAAGAATGCGCCCGTTTGAGAAGTGCGTGGGAACTTCGTTAACTGGGTTGGGATCGAGGCCATGTCCATCAAACCGAATAGCCCTGTGCGCTCGCTACCTGACAATACTAACTAAGACTGAAAAATGATCAACCGCTGGATTGTCGTTCTCACTGTGACCGGCGCCCTACCGTTCGTACTCGCCGTCTGGCTGAATATTCAGCAATTGACCTTGCTCGGCGCTGACGCCACCGCCTGGCTATGGGGTTATTCGGCGGTTATCGCTGCCTTCCTGGCTGGCGCGCAATGGGGCCGCTCGTTGCAACCGCCTGATCTGGTCAGCCTACTCGCCAGTAACGGATTTGCCTTGGTGGTGTTCGCGCTGGCTTTGTGGCTCAGGACCAATACCGGCGTCGTCCTGCTGGAGATCGTCTTCGCCGGACTACTGTTTGTTGATCGACGGCAATTGAGACTGGGCCTGATCAACACTGACTATTGGCACCTGCGTATTGGGGTCACTGCACTTGTCTGTTCGTTGCTTGCGATCTACGCATTTGTGAGCGCAACGCCCTAAGTGGCCGAATATTTGTCAAGGCGCAATGACGCTGCCAGATCAGATGGATGACTCCGGATTTTCTGTGTTGCCATCTATCGCGATCACCTGGCCGCTGACCAGACGGGCCGCGTCACTGGCAAGGAAAACTGCCATACCGGCGATATCCTGCGCAGTGACAAAGCGGCGCATGGAGGCGCCCGCTGCATAACCGGCATAAATTTCATCCCGCGTGTGCTGCTTGATCAACGCTTCTTTTTCGAGCACACGCTCCATTCGATCTCCCTCCACCGGCCCCGGGCAGATCGCGTTGGCACGAACGTTGAATGGCCCAAGCTCGCTGGCCAGGGTTTTCATCAGTCCAATCACACCCCATTTGGCAGCGACATAGGGTGAGCGGTGACGGAAACCAAAGATTCCCGCCGTTGAAGACGTCAGCACGACAGCACCGGAACGCTGCAGTTTCATCATCGGTGCGGTTTGCCTAGCAAACAAAAAGGCCCCTTCGAGACTGACAGAAACACACCGTCGCCAGTCCGCTAGGCTGATCTCCTCCACCGGTGCAATGGGGCCTGCTATGCCGGCGTTCGCACACAGCACATCTAGACCACCCCATGTGCGATCGAGTTCTTGAAACAGAGCCAACACGGCTGCTTCATCAGTGACATCCAGACAACTGCGGTGCCAGTCAGGGGGGCAAGTAGCGAGGCTCGCTTCATCAACATCAACAACCCAGATCTCAGCACCTTGTTCAACGAAGGTCTCCGCGATTGCCCGGCCAATGCCGGCAGCGCCGGCTGTGATCAGTACTCTTTGTCTTATACCGGCTTCAACCATCATCGATCCACCGTCTCGGGTGTGTTTACAATCCCGCAATAATAATTGATCTTAAGCGGTTATAGACTGGCCTTCAGATGCAGGCGTTCTTGGTGGAGGAGCGGTTCGGTGTAACCATTGGGGCTGTTTCGACCATCGAAAATTAACTGGCGAGCCGCCTCAAACGCATATCCCGAGCAATCGGGAGCTACCGTTTGGTAATCGGGATCACCCGCATTCTGTCGATCGACCACTTCGGCCATTCGAGTGAGTGACGCCATGACCTGGGACTCGGTAACCACCTGGTGATAAAGCCAGTTGGCAATGTGCTGACTCGAGATTCTGAGGGTGGCACGATCCTCCATCAGGCCGATGTGATTGACATCCGGCACCTTTGAACATCCCACCCCTTGGTCGATCCAACGAACAACGTAACCTAGGATCCCCTGGCAATTGTTATCCAGTTCGCGTTCGATCACCTCGCTCTGCCAGTTCACACCCGCAGCAACGGGCGGCGTAAGAATATTGTCCAGGTTGGCAGGCGAGCGCATTTTTAGTTTTCGCTGCTCAGCGAATACATCGACCTCGTGGTAGTGCAACGCATGCAAAGTTGCCGCCGTGGGAGAAGGCACCCATGCGGTTGTCGCACCCGCTTTGGGGTGTGCGATCTTTGCCTCCATCATGGCCGCCATCTCGTCTGGCATCGCCCACATGCCTTTTCCAATCTGGGCGCGTCCGGGCAGATCACAGGCGAGACCGACATCGACATTCCAATCCTCATAGGCTTCAAACCAGGCGGCCTGTTTCATCTCCCCCTTGGGGACCATGGGTCCCGCTTCCATCGCCGTGTGAATCTCATCACCTGTCCGATCAAGAAACCCGGTATTGATAAAAATTACCCGCTCGGCAGCCGCCCGAATACATTCTTTGAGATTAACCGTGGTACGACGTTCCTCGTCCATGATGCCAATCTTGATGGTGTTCCGCACCAAACCGAGTGCGTTTTCCACCGCCTCAAAGAGCCGCACGGTAAATGCAACCTCCTCCGGGCCGTGCATCTTAGGCTTAACGACATAGACCGAGCCGGTGCGTGAGTTGCAATGGCCATCGGATTTTTGCAGGTCATGCAATGCAATGGCGACCGTCATCATGGCATCCATAATGCCTTCAAAAATCTCAGTACCCTTGTGACTGACGATGGCAGGGTTGGTCATGTGATGACCGACGTTGCGCACCAGCATGAGCGAGCGACCGTGTAATGAAAACGGCATGCCGTCAGGAGCAACGTAGTGACGATCCGAGTTGAGCTGACGTTCAACCGATTGTCCACCTTTGGAAAAGCGTGCTACCAGATCGCCTTTCATCAAACCAAGCCAATGCCGGTAGACTTCGACTTTCTCCTCAGCATCCACCGCCGCTACGGAATCCTCACAGTCCTGAATAGTGGTGAGCGCCGCTTCGATAACCAGATCACACACGCCCGCGGCATTCTCCCGCCCGGTCAACTGACCCTGATTAATCTGTATATCGACGTGCAAATTGTTGTGGCGAACCAGTACCGCCGTCGGTGCTGCAGGCGCATCGTTGTAACCAACGAATTGATCCTGATTTATCAGCTGGCTGATATGGCCATCGGCTAAGCGCGCTTGCAGGGATCCGTCAACAACACCGTAGGCGCTTACGTTGTGATGTGATCCTTTATCCAATGGCACCACTCGATCGAGAAACGTCATGGCATACGCGATGACCGCTTTACCTCGAACCGGGTTGTATGCAGTTCCTGCTGTTGCACCATTGTCATTTGAGATCACATCAGAGCCATAAAGCGCATCGAACAGCGATCCCCAACGTGCATTCGCGGCGTTTAATGCGTAACGAGGATTATTAACCGGTACCACGAGTTGCGGGCCGGCCATCGAAGTAATCTCATCGTCCACCCCCTCTGTCGTCACCTGGCAAGTACCCGCATCCGGTACGAGATACCCAATACGGGTCAAAAACGCCTTGTAGGCTGACTTATCGATGGCTTGACCACGGCGTTGCCGGTACCAGTCATCTATCTCGCCCTGCAATCGATCCCTTGTCTGCAGCAAGGCGGCATTCTGAGGAGAAAAATCGTCAACGATTGCCGAAAACGCGCTCCAGAAATCCACAGGTGAGATGCCTGTCCCGGGTAACATCTCGTCATCCACCAAAGTCACAAGACGCGCATCAACCAGGAGTCCCGCGCAGTTTACTCGTCTATTCATGTGAGTCACTCGCCACGTCACGCGGCCGCTTGCTTTGAAAATGCTTGGTTGGTTTCTTGATTGGTTTGGAGCCGTTGATCGACGGTAGAGACGATATGGTTGATGATGGGGTGGTGGAGTTGTTGTTGAGCGGCGACGGTCTGGACCAGTTGATCGACGCGTTCGATATAAGGGACGCCGGCATCAATGGCACGGGCCGCTGAGGAAGGGCTTTGCAGTGATAAGGCGGCATTGGCATATTTCTCAAAGGGTACTAGGTCATCACGCTTCGCTCCAAGCGATAGACAAAGGTTCACTACCCACTCGTAGATGGCTTGACTGGCACTAAGGTCCCCGTGCACCGCTTCTTTGATCGAGCGAATGGATTGGGGTTCAATGCAACGGTAATTTCCCGCCAGCAACATACTCCACTTCGCCAGCGGCACAAATACTGAATCGTGCACCTTGAGCTTGACCGGTAACTCGAGCTCACCGTCTGAAGTCGCAAAGCGCGCCGCCTCAATGTCAGCCGCTAACCCGCGCAGCATCGCGGTGTGAGCGTCATCGGCAAAGGCTGCCGCCTTGAAGTTGGTGGGTAATCGAACCTGCAGCACATTAAGGGCCTCCTCTGGCGGGCGAAACGCCTGCGGATCGGGACTACATAACGTCACCAGGTCCGGATCAAAGGCATCCCATACACTCGCGTCGGTATAACAGTCACGGCAACCCTTAGCATCGAGTCCGGGAATCCTTTCCAGGTACGGCAACGGGGGCATGTTCATGATCGACAGACACGGCACGCGGGCCTTGGCAACGGCTGCTAATAATTGACGCACTTCTGGCACTCGGTACTGTGGCTCCTGCATGGCCAGTGCCACCAGGTCGTACTCTGAGGGATCTACCTCGCCCGGTGCCCCTGCCGATAACTGCCCGGGTAAGTCGTGCGATCGAATCTCTACCAGACCCTCTCGTCCCTTCACCGGTATCCGTAATACCGTCCCTTCTCGATTGATTAATTGGGCAGTCGAAGGACGACAGACCAGGGTAATCTTATGGCCCTGCGGCAGCAGTTTGGTGGCCAGCAAAGAGCCGTACGATGCGCCAAGGATAAGAATGTTCCGGGGGCCAGACATAGTGTCACTCCGTCGATGGAGGTTATCTCCAATAGCCGGACTTTAGATAGGGGATAAACATTTACAAAGTTAATTATTTTAATTATTAATATTGATATAGTTAATACTAACTTCCGCCTCACCGATGACTCAAAGTGCCTTCAACCCCTTACTACAAACAGAATCGGCTGAAACAACTTCGAGCTTTCTGTTATACCGCCCGGGCCAACAGCATGTCGCGTGCAGCCGAGCAGTTGTTTCTCAGTCAACCTTCCATCTCGTTGCAAATTCAGGCTCTCGAACGAGAACTGGAGACGGTACTCTTCGAACGTCGCGGACCGACCATCCACCTAACATCGCAAGGGGCTGCGCTGCTTGAGATTGCCTCACCCCTACTTGAAGGTGTCGATCACCTGTCTGAGGCCTTCGCCGCCCGCTTAGGCGAGTTGAACACCGGCGAGATCAATATTGCCGCCGGGGAATCGACGCTGCTCTATCTTCTGCCAGAGTATGTGAAAAAATTTGCGACAACTTATCCGAAAGTACGCATCAAGTTACACAACGTCACCGGGCGCGCTGGGCTGGCGATGCTGCGCGCTGACGAAGCTGACTTTGCCGTGGGCTCCATGATTGAAGTGCCAAACGACATCAGCTATTTACCCATACACGAATTTGAAACCGTACTGATCGCTCCCAAAGGCCATCCCTTAGCAAAGAAATCAGCCAAGAACCTCACGCTGGCCGACATCAGCCCTTACAGCCTGATCTTGCCTCCGCGACAACTGTATACCTGGCGAATGGTCGAGATGGTGTTTAACCAACACAAACTGCCTTACAACGTCACCCTAGAAGCCGGCGGCTGGGAAGTGATCAAAAAATATGTTGAACTCGGACTGGGTATTTCCGTGGTTACCGATATCTGTCTAACCGGACGAGAAAACATTGTGCGCATCTCATTACCTGCCTATTTTCCGACTCGAAGTTACGGCATCGTGATGCGTCAGAAGACCTATCTTTCTGCCCCCGCGCAAACGTTTATCGACATGGTGGCATCGGGCTTCTCAACCACTAAGAATGCATAGACCAGCAACTCCTCGAAAACCCAGAAGTGGCTAAGCTGTCCCGTATACCTGCATCGGAACCGGTCGATCGTCCACTGGCATTGGTCCTCATTACCCTTTAAACTGCGCGGCCTTTTTTCGCCAACCGGATGACTCCTTTTAAGCCAATGCGGGACGATCCCCAAATGATTCAGCTAATGGATACCACCTTGCGAGACGGTGAGCAAACGCAGGGCGTAGCCTTCTCACCCGCGGAGAAACTGGGCATCGCGCGGGCACTGCTGCACAGTCTGAACGTCGATCGCATCGAGATTGCATCCGCCCGTGTATCACAGGGGGAGAGAATCGCTGTTGAAACCATTCTCGACTGGGCAAGTCAGCACGACTATCTCGATCGCATCGAAGTCCTGGGATTTGTCGACCACCAACGCAGCGTCGATTGGATTATCCAATCCGGCGGTCGAGTGCTCAATCTCCTCACCAAAGGTAGTGAGAAACACTGCCGCGCTCAGCTAAAGCAATCGCCGGACGCCCATCTCACAGGCATTGTCTCTAGTGTGCATTACGCCAGAGAGCGTGGCCTGTCAGTCAACCTTTATCTGGAGGATTGGTCCAACGGTTACGTTGACAGTCCCGAATATGTCTACTCGATGGTCGAAGCATTAACACATCTCGATATCAATCGCGTGATGCTGCCGGATACGCTCGGCGTCATGACACCGGATCAGGTCTTCGAAAGCATCAACGACATGTGCAACCGTTATCCCTCACTCAAATTCGATTTCCATGCCCACAATGACTATGGCCTTGCCACCGCCAACGTACTCAAGTCGGTTGAGGGTGGCGCCACAGGCATTCATACAACGATGAACTGTCTGGGTGAACGGGCTGGCAATGTCTCGCTGGCCGAGGTGGCGGTTGTATTGCGTGACAAATTGAACAAACACATTGGCATCGACGAATCGAAAATACACAACGTCAGTCAACTGGTCGCTCATTTTTCTGGTAAACACACGGCGGCCAATGCACCGATTATTGGCACAGATGTTTTTACCCAAACCAGTGGACTACACGCTGACGGAGACCGCAAAGCGGGCCTCTACCAGACCGCCCTTCGACCGGAACGTTTTGCCAGGCGACATAGTTATGCGCTGGGCAAGATGAGTGGTCGTGCGTCGCTGGCTAAGAATCTCGAGGCACTCGACTTTGAGCTATCGACCGATGATCAGGAGAAAGTGCTGCAACGCATTGTCGAGATCGGAGATGCCAAAACCACGGTGACGGCTGATGATCTACCGTTCATTATTGCCGACGTATTGGAAAGCGGTGAATATCAACATGTGGATCTGCTTAACTGCCAGATCACAAGTGGCCTTGAGGTCGAGTCAACGGTCAGCCTTCGCCTATGTGTTGACGGTGAAATGTATCGTGCGACCGGCTCCGGTAATGGTGGCTTCGATGCGTTTATCAACGCGGTGGCTCAAATCTTTGAACCCATCGGAGTGACAATCCCTCGGCTGACAGATTTCGAGATTCATATTCCCAGAGGCGGACAAACTAATGCCTTGACCGAATGCCTGATCACATGGGATCAGGCAGGCAAGACATTAAGGACACGGGGCGTGCATGCTAATCAGGTGTTTGCCGCGATCAATGCCGCCCTGCGGATGCTCAATCTGGTACTGCACGTAAGAAAACCACTGCCGGCGGAAACGTCCTCAGATCGACCCCACCAGGTGACCAATCAACTGCTGGGTCGTGTCACTTATCCTACCGGCGTAGCAACAAACAGTTGACGACGGAGCAGTCCCTCTCGGAGCCCGGACAATCGCGCATGCCACAATGACTGCCGGTCATCGAAATCGCTTTGGCCCAAAAGCTCGATCAACTCTTCACGACGTTCGTTATCTGACGCAATAAATTGCCCACACAACGCAATGCTCGCAGCGCTGAGATCCTGCACTTCGATCACCCGCCACCCGGTTTCCCTTAAAAGCTCCGGGTAGGCCATCGGTGCCTCTACAAATAGTGGACCCGCTTCAATGGCACGTGCTTTCTGTAGCGCAGTGAGTCCCGTCGCCAACGAGATGACCGTCAATGCCATTCGACCAGTCACTCGCAATACTTGGCGACAACTCGCTAGTGCCGCTTGTTTGTCCCTCAGACAACACAGGAGATCACTGTGACTGAGCGCATCGAAAGTGGACAAACCGAAAGGCAATTGTGCTGCATCTGCCACGGTCACCGAACATCTGCCACCATTGCACTCAAGAAGCGAACGCTCAGAGGCAATCCGAAGACCGGCGAGTGGAAGATCCACTAAGGTCACGTCACATCCACGCTGACTCGCCATATACAGACCCGGCCAGCCGGAACCCGCGCCAACATCCAGCAATTGGTCGCCCGGCTTCAAGCCGAGCAATTCGGATAGCGCGTCTGCCTCCGCCCGAGTCGTCCAACTACTGGCCCCATAGTCACAACCGCATACGCGTCGCTCGATATCCTGCATAACCGGCGACCGCGCCCGCTCGTAAAAAACGGCCATACGCTCTCGTTGCGCACGCTCAGCTTCGCGTGGGTGCATCAGCTTCACGATAATTCCTGCGCGCTACCGCTCAAGCCATGGGGGAACGAGAGAAAAATCGGAGAACCCGCGCCAGCATCGACAGTTTCTCTGGCGTGTTAGGCATCACTTCGTCAGGAAACCAGACATTTCCCATCGGAAATTTTGTTTTGTGCCGCCAGGCCCAACTGTTCGGCGACCGGGTAGGGCTTCCAAACGCCCCAGGCCCATCACCTGTCTGTGACCGATGGCTTCGGGAGTAAAGATCGTTGTCGTTCATTTCATGGCTACCTCTCACAATAGGCGGATCAATAAAGCGGGACGTGCCTGACGTTATACCGTATTTCCCACCAACCGACTCCATCGTGAACTTTTTGATCGATACACACGCCTACCAGTTCCAGGCCCACGCAATACCCCAACCCTTGGCACCCCGGGAGACATGGGGCACCCAAGGTGGCGGATCCCCCCAAAGCCGCCACGCATCTAGTACCGCTGGCACTGCCAGAAACTTAACTATCTTATTACGAGAATGCCCCGTTGCCTCAGCCATCGCCGTAACATCACCGTAGGCATCGTCTTTAAGAAAAGTGAGGTAAGCCGCTGTGATCGCAAGATGTCCAAGTATGGCTCCAGCGGCAAAATCACGTGAGCGACCCGTACTCGGCTTTTGCAGTTGCTTAAAGGCTAGCTCGGACAAAAGCCACTGTACCTGGAAACCAGCCGAAGCCACCCGCAACTTCTCTTGCGGCGTCAAAACGGACTGCGAATAAACGATCGCCACACCATCAAACTCAATATCCTTTGTTTGAGACAACACCAAATGGCCCAATTCATGCCCCAACAACACACCCACCCCCCCGAGCAACAGATCTGTTGTGTCATTGCTATCAATGGATCCCGCCCAACCATTCAATGGGATGCACAACAGCAGCAATCCCCCTACGCTGACTGACACGACTGTTTGTGATAACACGCTGGACCAAATCTATGGCGACTGGATTGATGGTGGTGG
>DUBL01000087.1 GCA_012960345.1 Gammaproteobacteria bacterium
AGCAACTGCCCCGCCTTCAACGCGACCCCTTCCATCACCTTCTCGACCATTTCGTCACGATCGATCATCATGGAGAGGGCTTTGCGTACGCGGGCGTCTTTTAGCGGATTCTTATCCATTGGATTGCCATTTTTGTCTGTGACAAACGGCGACCGGTCCCTGAACTGGTCCATATGAATATAAATCACACGGTTCGACACTCCCGAACTGAGAGATACATTGGGATTGCCTTTCAGGGTAGCGATATCGGTGAGTGGTACGTTGTCAATCATATCGACGTCACCGGCGAGCAGTGCCGCGGTACGCGCAGGCTCCGATTTGATAAACCTGAACACCATTTTGTCCCAAGGCTGTGCTAGTGGGCCCTGGTAATCGTCAAATTTTTCGAGTATCAGTCGATCGCCCTTTTTCCACTCGACAAATTTGTACGGGCCAGTCCCAATCGTGGCTGTTCCCTTGTTGAAATCCTTGGCCTTGATCCCAAAATTCTCACTACCTCCGGACCCTTTTGCATCGCTGGACATAACGAGTATCGCCGTCATCTCGTTCGGCATCAATGGGTACGGTCCAGGAGTCACAATGTGTATGGTGTAATCGTCGATCTTCTTGACAGTTTTTCCCTTGGTATAAGTACGGAATGACGAATTGCCACCGGTGTAGCCATCGGCTCGATTAAACGAGAAGATGAAGTCATCGGCAGTAAAGTCACTGCCATCGTGAAACTTCACGCCCTGACGCAACTTAAACTCCCACGTTGTATCGTTGATCGACTTCCACGAAGTTGCGAGCCGCGGGATCATTGCGTCCATTGCCGGAGTCCAATCAACCAGCCGGCCAAAAATTTGGCCCAGCATCGCATTGTTGGGGCCTAAGTTGTGGAAATAGGGATCCATCGACGATGGTTCTGAACGAATCCCAAGGGTTGCTGTTTCCGCAGACACAGTGGTCGATACCAGCGCCACCGTGAGCGCAGCAAAACACATATGGCTAAGTTTGTTCATTGTTGTTTCCTCCTCCGTCCAGATAACTAGTTATTTGACTCAGCCAATGTAGCACGAATTCTGTGGGATTATGGGTCCTCGGGTACAGACTAAATCCCATCTGGCGACCATTGTGCATCCTCATCCAAGGGAAAGACGGGCCGCGGCAAGTAGGACCAATCGAAACTGGCCAAGTTTGGTGAGGTGAGCCCAGGAACATCAATTTCGAAAACCTGACTTGGCTCGAAAAGATGCAGGAATCCGGCACGAAAATGACCGCGGCTTTTGACTACAATCGAGCGACATTCCGCCGCCTCGATGCCGAACGCCTGCAGGTAATCGGTGGACAGACACTGCTGTCGATTAGAGATAACCACCACACGAATGCTACCCACAACAAGAACCGCTGTGGGCCCTGTGGTAACCGTCTTGCCTGCTACCATTCCGTACTCACCGATAAAAACACCATCTGACAACCGTTCAACAGTGGCCTCCACATCAAGGCGATCAGAAAATGAACTGTCTTCCTCGCTATTCAATGTGATCGACAGTTTGGCTCCCACTCCTGCTGCAAATGCTGCCGCCACCGCCGCCCGATCATAGAACACAGCAAGAGCGCAGCCGCTGACTTCGGCCGCCAAAAAGGCGCGAAGAATATGGGTGGTATTGCCGCGCCCGCCTCCACCCGGGTTGTCCGCAGGGTCGGCGAACAGTACGGCCGGTAGGCTATCATCAGCACCGACTTCCCGAGCCCGTGCAACAGCTGCATCCAAGGAAATCATCTTGGGCCGATAACGATGCCGATCATTCCAAGCAGCTGAGGCCAACTCCAAGGCAAGCTGTCGCGCACGATTCGAATCGTCTCGAGTGGTGACCACAATGGTCATGCCATTTTTCGGTGTATCGCCAAATGCGAATCCCCCCAAGATACTCACATTCATAACGACATCATCGATTCTTGACTGACCCAGACGAATCAAATCACCATAAGGATATCCATCGGCGGTTAATTGCGTTACCGATGGGGCCACCAGTGGCAGGCGCACACGAAAACTTTGCGGCCGCATGCCCTCAAATATCTCTAACAGACCGGCAGCCGCCTCCTGGCCGCGCTCATAAACATCGACGTGAGGATTCGTGCGATAAGCCACCAGCAAATCGGTTGCCGCTACCATCTCCTCAGACACATTTGCGTGTAAGTCGAGCGTAGCGACCACCGGCACATCAGACCCAACCACTTCTCGAATCAAACGGAACATATCCCCGTCTGGATCATGCGTATGGGTCGCAATCGCTGCACCATGCTGACACACATAGACACCATCCAGCGGGCCAGCCCCCGCAAGCCCATCACGTAATTCCTCGAGAAATTCCAGAAAAAATGACTCTTCAACGGCTCCCGCAGGGGTTGAACCTGCCAACACCGTCGGAGTCGGACACCAGCCCTTCGCCCCACCAAAACGATCATCCATCACCTGGTAGAACCCACTAACGCCGAGATGCAAGCGTGGATACTCGGCCCGAGCTTCTGCACTGATCTCGTCGCCGCGTAGATACATACTCTCCTCAAAGTCGCGACGAGTGCACGTCGGTGCAAACCGATTGGATTCTAGGTTAAAACCACAAATCGCAATTCTTTTTACTGTCATATGCCTGTTCGATCCAGTTGGCGATACCACCATACGGACGCACTCAAAAACCAGGGTGCACCGTAATAAAATGGCCGCGTGTTAAAGGGAAGATCATCAAGTGCTGTTCTTCCTTCATCCAATCCAAGCACCTGCTGACCCAGACGGGTACCAAAATAACTCGCAGTGGCAACACCCGAGCCACAATAACCCAGTGAATACCATAAACCCTCATGCCGCCCCAGGTGCGGCAACTGCTCAAAGGTCCAGCCAACAAATCCCATCCAGGCATGGCTGATCTTCACGGAACGCAATTGTGGAAAGATCGTTAACATCTGTCGATAAAGCCGTGGTACGCAGCAACGTGGATTTTGCTCCGTTAATGAAACACGCCCACCAAATAGTAAGCGCCGACCATCGGGCGACAAACGGTAATAAACCACCACTCGACGGGTGTCGGTAACCACTCGACTTTTCGGAATGAGTTCACGCGCACAAGCGCCTAGATCTTCAGTTGCGATGATGTAGCTACCAATGGGTATCACCCGCCGTTGTTGCCACGGTGTTAAAGCGCTCGTGTAGCCACCAGTCGCGATGATCACGTCATCGGCCTCGATCGCGCCACGGGCCGTTAGCACGATAGACCTTGATGCTCCCCGCTGCTTCTCGATCGAGAGCGCAGCACAACTCCCGATCACTTGAGCACCACTGGCCTTTACCCGCTCCAGCAACCCTTGGTGGTAAGCCCCCGGATCCAACGAACCATGGCGCTCAAAGACAATACCACCGTGGTAGTAATCGGTATTGATCTCACTTGATTGTTCCGCACGCGAAACCAGATAAGCCTCCGGGCGAACATCAGCAGGCTGCCGGTTCAGCCGACGGGAAATCTGGTCAAACTGCCGAGTACTGTGCGCACCATGAAACCGACCGCACTCAACAAATTCACAATTCAGATGTTCTTCTCTTACAAACTGTCCAATCCACCGGAGTGCCCGCGCCCCCTCTTCCAGCACCGCCCGCGCTTTGGTGTCCCCATAGCGTTTTGACAAAGTAACAAAATCCGGTTTGATCCCGGTACTGACCTGCCCTCCGTTACGGGAACTGCAGCCCCAACCAATGTCCTCGGCATCAATGACTAGCGTGGAACGCCCGCCGCGCATCGTCTGGAGAGCGGCACATAACCCCGTATAGCCTGACCCGATGACCAACACATCCACTCGGCGGGGCAACACCGTATCATCAGCGCATGAACGTGGCGTTTCAGTCCACCAGTAAGGCTCCGATCTGAAATCATCCGTAAATATCTTCGGCTGAGCGACTGACACTGCCCCGTCCTAGGTCACGTCGGCTTGTGTGGTGACCTGCTGAATCGATCCAGCGAACCAGTGCGGATGAATATCAACCCCCCATCCAGGCCGATCAGGGACAACGACTTTCCCGTCATCTATCGCATAGGGACTTTCCACGAATAGATTCTCCTGCCAGGGATAATAATCTGGACCTTCGATCGAAAACTCGAGATATTTCCCAGGATGATCGACCGCGCGTAACAGGTGCATAGTAAATAGCGTTACCATCGATAGATTGGCGCTGTGAGGGGTGCACGGTATACCAGATTCGGCTGCCAGTGCAGCCACCTGCAGGGCACGCAACATACCGCCCACATAACAAACATCGGGCTGCACTATGTTCACGACCCTTAGGTCGATAATCCGTTGCCACGTCGACAGATCACAATCCTGCTCTCCACCGGCAACATCGAGCGACAGTGCCTCGGTAACTTGGCGGGTCTGCTCTAACTCCCAGTAAAGGCAAGGCTCCTCAAAATGGATAACGCCCTCGTCTTCCAACAGATGGCCAACGTTGATGGCCCGTTCCGGTGAAAAACCGCTATTCCCATCAACCAAAAGGTCAACTTGTGCACCCAATAAACGACGAACCGTCGGCACAATCGCCTCCGTTCTCCCCGGCCATTCATCGACATCGTGACCGCACTCGGCGCCGACTCGAAACTTGAACGCATCAAACCCGAAACGATCCCGCAAACGAATCAGTCGCGCCGCCTCATCCTCAGGATGTATGTCGCGGCGCATACTCGATGCATACGCTCGCAGCGGGCCAGGACTGCCTCCCAGCAGCTCGCAAACACTCTTCTCTTCCGCTTTCCCTCTGCGATCCCATAGTGCGGTCTCCAGACCGGCGAGCGCCCGCCGGAGATACGAACCGGGAAATTTATGCTCCCGCTCAGGAATCATACCGACCAGGTTGGCAATATCATTGGCATCGCGCCCTACCACCCAAGGCGCTATCTGGCGATGCAGTATCTGGGCGGTAATGTCAGCATGATAAGGCGCGACCTGACCC
>DUBL01000088.1 GCA_012960345.1 Gammaproteobacteria bacterium
CCAATCCCGCGGGGCCGGGCTGGCAGGAGACACCGATCGACGCTGCCATTAATACCAGCTACCCCTCCCGAGTCCAGCCACATCATTTGGGGTCTTATATGTTGGCCGATACACGTAACGCACCCTCTCCTGACATATCGGCCACGACCCTGACCGCACTGATCTATCCAACCACCCCTACCCTAGGTATCCAGGGTGTAATGGACATCGGCCCGTTATCCGTATTCATCGACGAACTCGGTTACCTCTGCACCGATCTCAGACACGTCAACGTGTTCAGGCTGACAGACTTCGGACCACTGTCTGAACGCCAGTGGCACCAGATTTTCTGCTCTTATGACGGGGTCGCCGGCATCATGACAGTGGCTTGCACAGGCATTTCAACGCCCACCAGAAATCACCTCGTGCAACAAATATTTCAGTGCCCTGCGACCGCGGCCCTGCCCGAAATAGTCGAAGTATCTGTGGCCTGCCTACTAGACCCAAAACCACACGCTTTTTTTAACGGGAAAATCGAGGCACCAACTATCTACTCAGGAATTCTCGACTTTAATAGCGCACGGACTGTTGGGGCTTGCAGGACGAACACGGATATCTATGCCGCTTGGGATTTTTCTTTAGAAACCCAATCAGATAGAACAACAGACGTAGGCCCCAATCAACTAAATGGCGTTCTTCATAACATTCCCACTCGGGCGGTAAAAAGCAGTTCATGGAGTGGACATGAAATGTGTTGGCGCCATGCACCTAAAGAATACGCCGCTATACATTTTCATGACGACGACGCGGGTGATTTCAATTGGCAAACCGATTTTGTGTTCGAGATTCCGGACACCTTCAAATGTGGCTTCTATGTCATTAATCTAGAAAATGATTCTGGCACGGACGCTATACCCTTCTATGTTTGCCCACCGAAGGGCATTCGAAACGCGGACATTTGCGTTGTCATTCCAACCTTCACATACATCGTCTACGGCAATTACATTCGATATGACTACGGCGAAGCGTGGGAACGCCGTGCGAGGGAATGGAATGCCTACCCTCATAGTCCGGGCGCACATCCCGAATACGGTTTGTCCACCTATAACCACCACAGCGACCGAAGCGGCGTGAGTTATTCCTCGCGCTTTCGTCCCTTGCTGAATCTTCGACCCGGTTACGTGATTTTCCCACACGACACTGGGTCCGGTCTTCGACACATGCAGGCCGACACACACTTGCTGGCCTGGCTGGAACAATCGGGTTATGCCTATGACATCGTGACGGACGAAGAGCTCCACCTTGAAGGTGTTGCAGCGATCAAAAACTACCCTGCGGTACTGACGGGCACTCACCCTGAATACCACACCCTCGAAAGCTGGCAAGCGTTCGCCGATTACAAAGAGAATGGTGGTCGTCTATGTTATCTCGGCGGAAACGGGTTCTACTGGCGTATCGCTGTACACCCAGACACCACCGGCATTCTTGAAATACGAAGAGCAGAAAGCGGCATACGTGTCTGGGCCAGCGAACCGGGTGAATATTACAACGCCTTCGATGGCCAATATGGCGGTCTATGGACGCGTAACGGTCGCCCGCCTCAACAGCTCGTGGGTGTGGGCTTTACGAGCCAAGGTGATTTCGTCGGTTCATATTATCGGAAACAGTCTGGAGCCGCGGATCCACGTGCCTCGTGGATATTTAAAGATCTCACTGAGGAGATTCTAGGAGATTTTGGCCTAAGCGGTGGCGGAGCTGCCGGTTTCGAAATCGATCGAGCTGAACCACGTTTTGGCACCCCAACTAACGCACTCATCGTTGCGAGCTCCGAAGGCCATAGCGATTATTTTATGCCTGTTCCTGAGGAAATGATGAATCCACTTGCTAATCTAGCCGACGCACCAATGGATGAACTCATCCGAGCCGATATGGTGTTTTTCGAAACCCCTTCCGGGGGTGCTGTATTTTCAGTCGGCTCGATAACTTTCTGTGGTAGCTTGCCGCACAACAACTTTGACAACAACATCTCTACGCTTCTAAAAAATGTGATAGATCGCTTCATTGATCCAAATCCCTTTAATTATCCCCTTTGAATCTTCGCAGCAAACGCGCCACTTAACTGAAACAATGGTACAACCATGTCTAGAATAGCCATCGGTGGGTTCTTGCACGAAACAAACTGTTTCGTGCCAATGAAAACAGATTACGCATACTATGCAGCAGGTGGGGAATTTCCCCCACTTGCGCACGGGAAAGAAGTAATCGAACGAACAAAGGGCGCTTCGTTCGGTATGTCCGGCTTTCTTTCCACCATATCTCCGATACATACACTCGAACCATTACTGTGGGGGCACGCGGGCGCGGGCGGATACATCACCGACGAGTGTTTTGAACGAATTGCAGGTGAATTAACAGGCCGTCTCTCTGCGCTACTACCTGTGGATGCCGTATACCTCGACCTTCACGGCGCCATGTGTAGCGAAACTTTCCCAGATGCAGAAGGCGAGTTACTGAGGCGAGTCCGTGCCAGTGTGGGGGCATTGACCCCGATCGTGATCAGCCTGGATTACCATGCAAACATAACTACCCAAATGGTTGAATGCACTGATGGCATGGCCGTTTACCTCACATACCCCCATATAGACCGCCAACATACCGGCTCACGAGCCGCCAGAATTCTGATGAGAGTGCTAGAAGAAGGCTTGCCCCAACATCGCCTACTAAGACGCATACCGTTTCTTCTGCCACTTAATTTTCAGTGCACATTGATTAATCCATCTAAAGGAATCGTCGACGCCAGTGTTGCTGGAGAGGGAGGTGATGTACTTAACCTCTGTTACGCTGCTGGTTTTCCACCCTCTGATTTAAATGAATGTGGTCCGGCAGTGGTGTGTCACGGTTATTCACAGGAGACAACCCAAGCGGCAATCGACAGGCTCGAAACGATGGTCATCGAACGAGAGCCCGAGTTTGCAGAGCCGCTCCTAACACCAGATGATGCCGTGACCGAGGCTATGAGCATAGCTAAAACCGCTAATCGGCCTGTCATTATTGCTGACACTCAAGATAATCCCGGATGCGGGGGTACAGGCGACACCACGGGCCTTTTGGACGCACTCGTTCGCCACGACGCCATTGATGCGATTCTGTGTGTCTTTACAGATGCTGATGCTGCACTAGCGGCTCATCAAGCAGGCATCGGTGCGCGGTTAGCGATCGCAATCGGAGGAAAACACGATGTCCCGGGTGTAGAGGCGTTTAAAGCTCAATTTGAAGTCACCCATCTAAGTGCCGGAACATTCGTTACTACTGGCCGCAGTATTCCGGGTCGCCAAATTAACCTAGGGCCCTGTGCGGTCCTCAGAATTGGCGGGGTTTCGGTATTTGTCTCGAGCAAGCGTATGCAAGCTTACGACCAAGACATCCTTCGTCATATTGGTATTGATCCAGACAAGCAAAAAATATTGGCCCTGAAAAGCACATGTCACTTTAGAGCGGATTTCGATTACATCGCGGAAAAGACCCTGATTGCTATCGCACCGGGCGCCCACATTGTTGATCCTCGCGCGTATCCGTATCGCCACCTTCGAAGTGACGTGAAGTTGCTCCCGAGTGCAGGCCAAAGCGTCTAGCTCTCAAAGCACTTAATAGCCAGAACCATTCATCCAGTCCGTTTAATGCCGAGCCTCTCTCGCTTTTCCAACCACCAATTCCAAGACGGCGGCCAATCATTCCATTTTGTTTCGTTTTCAAGCGCGCTCGCTGCATGGAGCACCCAATGCGGGTTGTAGAGTAACTCACGACCCAAAGCAATCAAGTCGGCTCGTCCATCCTGGAGTATTTTTTCCGCGAACTCAGCCCGCGTGATCAAACCAACCGCTATCGTCGGAATGGGCACCTCCTTCCGCAAATATTCCGAATACGGAACCTGATACCCTTCCTCGAGGGATTTACCTTCTTTTTCAAGACGCGCCAATGAATTGGCAGCTCCGACGCCGCGTGAGGAGCAGTCAATAACATCGACGCCGCGGGATTTGAGTTCTCGAACGAGTACCAGCGAATCATCGAGATCCCATCCCCTATCAACCGCATCGATGCTGGATATGCGAAAACTCAAAGGAAATTCATCGGGCCAATTAGAACGTACAGACTCCGCCACCTCGAGCGCAAAACGCATCCGTCGAGCACGATCACCTCCATAAGCATCCGTACGACAATTACTGATCGGGGAGTAAAAAGAATGAATCAAGTAACCATGCGCTGCATGAACTTCAAGAAAACGGAATCCACTTGCAGCAAGGCGTCGCACACCGTAGCCAAAATCGTCGACGAGTTGATGGATTTCAGATAAAGAAAGAGCATGCGGTACGTGGTAGCCGTCAACATTCGCCTCATCCATCGGACCCACCGGTTGCCATGGCGGCTCCCCACGAGCTGCGTCAACGTCACCAAGGGGCTGGAGGCCATCAAACGGCCTCTGGCGAGCTGCTTTTGTTCCAGCATGACCTATCTGTGCAGCCGGAACAGCACCTGTTTCCTCGATAAAGGCAGCAATGCGACTTAAAGCCGGAATCTGCGCATCATCCCAGATACCTAGATCCCAATGAGTATTTCGGCCTCGCGGCTCAGGCGGGAGAACCTCTGTAAAAACACAGCCCGCACCCGCTACAGCGTATTTTGCCAGGTGCTGAAAATGCCACTCAGTAGCGATCCCATCATCACCCGCTAAATACATTTGCATTGGGGATAGAACAATTCTGTTTCGAAAAGAAACTCCTCGTAGTTGATAAGGAGAAAACAGAAGCGACCTGCGCTTAGGCACACTAAGACCCACAATACAAATAACTGTACCTAGTTAACATCGTCTAGTCCGTACTCGGCATTCGCACACTGCTGACTTATTTTCCGATTACTGACATCATCGAAGATTGCCTGGCGCTCACGTTCCTTGGGATCACCATATCCACCGCCACCCGC
>DUBL01000089.1:0-3444 GCA_012960345.1 Gammaproteobacteria bacterium
ACCTCAGCGGCAATCCACGTCTGGGCATTTTATCGGTGGCGCTATTGTTTTTTGCCGGAATGTTTTTCTTTCGTCTGGTCAACAACCCAGTCGATACTCAATCCAACTGATGCCACTGGCCACGTGATTGAGGTGAAAATCGTAGCGAGGGGCTTAAGCGATGACATGCCCCCTGTTCGAGTCGCCCCTTGAGGATCGCGAGTGTTACCGGATCATTTATTTGTTTCCTCAAAATCTCTGGAATCGTAGCCAGCGCCCAGCGCCAGCATGTCGTTAGTGTTGTAATAATCGATACCAGCCGGGTAATCTGCCGGTCTGCGGTCGAATTAGACTAGGTCACAAGAGTTTAATCGCTCCATTGTAAAACTATAAGCTCCGGGAAGTATCGTGCTGATGAGCTGCAATCATATGCGTGGCTGGAAGATAGCTGGTGTTACTGCCCTGACGGTGATCATGCTTTCCATTTCGCTCTATGTCATCAGGGAGGCGCAGCAAGATGCCAGGGATAGCCTGCCTGGAGATTCCGATGTGACCTTCGTGGGCCGAAAGCAGTGTATTGATTGCCACAGCAGTGCTTACGAGAAATGGTTGGGCTCTGATCATGACGAGGCCATGGCGGCAGCCAGTGAACAGACGGTCCTGGGTGACTTCAACGACGCTTTGTTTGAACACGGTGGAATCATTTCCCGCTTTTACCGGAAAGGCGATAGATATTTTGTCTACACCGAAGGCCCCGGCGGCGAGATGGCCGAGTTTGAAGTGCGCTATACCTTTGGTGTTGAGCCACTACAACAGTACCTGATCCCTTTTCCTGGCGGTCGGTTGCAGGCACTCCCCATCGCCTGGGATGTAGAAGAACTGCGCTGGTTCTTTCTGTACCCCGACACGGTCATTGCACCAGACGACTGGTTACACTGGACGCGAAACGGTCAAAACTGGAACGGTATGTGCGCCGAGTGTCATTCGACCAATTTGCACAAGGGATATGATCCGGAAACCAAAACTTTCAACACTACCTGGTCGGAGGTGGATGTCAGTTGCGAAGCCTGCCACGGGGCGGGTTCTCGGCATGTGACATGGGCAGAAATAGAGCCCATGGAACGTCCTGTTGTTGCAGACTATGGCCTGATTGTGCGCAGCAGCGAGATCGATAATCGGCAGCAGGTGGACATGTGCGCAGCCTGCCACTCCCGGCGGAGTGAAGTCGGCGACTATGACCACGGGCAGATTAATATGATGGAAACCCTGCAACCCTCACTGTTACGGGAGGACTTATATCACGCAGACGGCCAGATTCTCGAAGAGAGCTATGTCTGGGGCTCATTCGTCCAGAGCAAGATGTATCAAAATGGGGTGCGCTGTAGTGATTGCCACGATGTGCATAACCTCCAATTGCACAAACCCGGGAATGAGTTGTGTCTGCAATGTCACCAGGCGGATACCTACGATG
The DNA here is from genome assembly GCA_012960345.1 of Gammaproteobacteria bacterium. Taxonomy (GTDB): domain Bacteria; phylum Pseudomonadota; class Gammaproteobacteria; order Arenicellales; family UBA868; genus UBA11791. The sequence goes on from DUBL01000089.1 coordinate 1,451, forward strand.
CCTATAAGCACCATTTCCATCAAAGGATTTACGAAGGTCAACCCAGCGATGGCGCTTTGTGCGTGAAATGCCATATGCCCGAACAACCCTTCATGGTGATCGACTACCGCGCCGATCACAGCCTGCGGGTGCCCCGGCCGGATTTAACCCAGCAGATAGGCGTCCCAAATGCCTGCGGCCAGAGCGGCTGTCACAATAACGAAACCGTTCAATGGTCCGTTGATGCGTTTACAGAATGGTACGGAAAGGCACGCAAACCCCATTTCGGCACTATCCTCGCCGCCGCCCGCGCCAATGAACCGGGTGCAGTAAATGGCCTCATTGCACTGATAGAGAGTTCCCTTTACCCAGCAATCGTGCGGGCAACGGCCTTAAATGCCTTGCAAGGCTACCCGGGCGAACAGGTTGCCAATATCATGCGGCGTGCGTTGAACGATGACGAAGCATTGTTGCGGCACACGGCCGTGGAAGGCCTGGTAACTGGCGGCCCGCAAGAATTGGTTAACCTGCTAGCGCCGTTATTGTTCGACCCTGTGCGGCTGGTTCGACTCCAGGCAGTTGCGCGCCTCAGCGCCGTTGCCAGGGAATACTTCGAGCCCTACCAACTGGAGGCTTTTGATTCGGTGCTTGCAGAATATATCAAAGCGATGAGAGCAATGCTTGACTTCGCCGCTACCGGAATGAACCTTGGTAATTTGTACGCCAGACAGGGAGATGTCGAAAAGGCGGAACACTACTATCGCACAGCCCTAGAGGTTGACGACCGATTTCACCCAGCCAAGATGAATCTGGCCACCCTCTTGAGCCAGCAGGGGAGGAATAGCGAAACCGAGCAGTTGCTGCGCGAAGTACTTGAAGCCTATCCCGAGCAGCATGCTGCATCTTATTCACTCTCCCTCCTGCTGGTTAGTTCAAATCGCATCGACGAGGCGCTCATATACCTGGCACGGGCATCGGAAGGCATGCCCGGACGCTCGCGAGTGCATTACAACTACGGTTTGCTACTGGCGCAGATGGGCAAGGTTGCCGAAGCCGAGACAGCACTCGGTAAAGCGCTGGGTATCGAGCCGCAGAACATTGATTACATGTACGCACTGATTGATTTTTATGTCAGGCGCGGCCGGATAGATGCGGCTCTTGAGCTTGCCGAACAGATGATTGCCACCTATCCGGATAACCCGCTCGGACACAACATTAAAGCCTCCATCGAACGTCGATAAGGAAGGCGTAGGACTGAATAGTGACCGTCAGGCTTAAAAAATGGGCCTCAGTCAATCGAAACCTCACGCAGTAGGCATAAGTTGAATTAAATCAGTATATTCCCTTACACTTTGTACGCGTATCAAAAGTAAAGGAGGATTTATGCAAAACTTCATTAAACCTCTCACAAGGACACTACCCATTGTCCTGGTTGCCTTCGTGTTCCTTGGTAATCCTGTTCAGGCGCAAAGCGACAAGCCGAATATCCTGGTCATCTGGGGTGACGATATCGGCACATGGAACATTAGCCACAACAACCGCGGCATGATGGGCTACCAGACCCCGAACATCGACCGCCTCGCGAACGAGGGCGTGGCTTTCACTGACTATTACGCGCAACAGAGTTGCACAGCCGGCCGCGCAGCTTTCATTAGTGGCTCCGTGCCGGTGCGTAGCGGCATGACCAAGGTTGGCTTGCCGGGCGCAAAGGAAGGCTGGCAGGAGACCGATGTAACTATGGCAACGGTGCTCAAGGCCCAGGGATATTCAACTGGTCAGTTTGGTAAGAATCACCAGGGTGATCGCGATGAACATCTGCCCACGATGCATGGCTTCGACGAATTTCTCGGCAGTCTCTATCACTTAAACGCCGAGGAAGAGCCGGAACACGAAGACTACCCGGGGGACATGGTCCTGGAAAATGGCAAGACCTTTGCGGAGCAATTTGCTCCCCGCGGCATATTGCATACCTGGGCCGACGGCAAGGGTGGGCAGCGCATCGAGAGCATCGGCCC
>DUBL01000089.1:3454-4910 GCA_012960345.1 Gammaproteobacteria bacterium
CCCGGACTACTTCAAGGACCCGAAGCTTAGAAAACGATTCGGAACGCGCGGCGTGATTCACGCGTGGGCCAACCCGGACGGCAGCCAGAAGATCGAGAGCACCGGGGCGCTGACCAAGAAGCGCATGGAAACGATCGATGACGAAACGTCGGACCGGGCCATTGCATTCATCAAGGAGCAACAGGCAGCGGGCACACCCTGGTTCGTCTGGTGGAACGGCACACGGATGCACTTCCGAACTCACGTCAAGGAAGAACTTCGAGGTCAGTCAGGGCAGGATGAATATTCCGACGGAATGGTCGAGCACGATATGCATGTCGGCAAGTTCTTGGCGTTGCTGGATGAACTGGACATCGCCAATGATACGTTAGTGATGTACTCAACGGACAATGGCCCACATTACAACACCTGGCCAGACGCCGGCACTACGCCGTTTCGCAGCGAGAAGAATTCCAACTGGGAAGGCGCTTTTCGCGTGCCCACCTTTGTGCGGTGGCCCGGCCATTGGCAGTCAGGTGTAACGCTAAACGGTATTGTTGCCCACGAGGACTGGTTACCGACTTTTGCAGCTGTAGCCGGCGACACTAACGTCAAGGAACGACTGTTCAAGGGCACCGAGATTAACGGTCGCAAGTACAAAAATCACCTCGATGGCTACAACCTGCTTGACTACCTTAGCGGTAAAACCGATCAGTCACCACGTAGTGAATTCTGGTATGTAAACGATGATGGCCAGGTCGTCGCCGCCCGCTACCAAGATTGGAAGGTCACTTTCCAGGTAAACCGTGGCGTAGGATTCGGCGTATGGCGCGAACCTTTCGTCGAATTGCGTGCACCACTGCTTTTCAATCTGCGCCGGGATCCATTCGAGAAAGCTCAACACAACTCTAATACCTATGATGACTGGTGGCTTGACCGTCCATTTATCCTTGTACCTATCCAGGGTTTGGCAGCGAGGTTCTTGCTGTCGATGAAGGAGTTCCCGCCGAGTCAGACACCCGGAGCTTTCAACCTCAGTAAGATTGAGAAATTACTCAGATCAGCTAGTGGCAGCTATTAAGTTGATGGTTGTGGACTGAATGGTCTGGGTTCAGGATGTAAATGCTTGCTAGCTATGGGCCGCACATGTCACTCCGATGTGTGCGGCCCTTTTTTTCGGGAGATCTCTCATGGAGGGTCCTCTTGATAGCCACTGAGCGAATTGGACCGATTGATCGCTAACTGAAGGAGGCTGTTAAGAATCTCCAGGCACCAGGTAACGATACCGGTGATTTCCTTCGCGTCCAGGCATTCAGTAATTAAGGGGTAAATTTAACTCGAACAACCCGGCGAGTGAATGAAGTGTAGGTTTCAATGTTGATGTGGCGTATTCTTTCTTCCCTCACCACTCTGCCGCTAGTTTTCGGCCCGGTAATGATGGGTACGATCACCTACCTCAGTGGCAACCCACGTCTGG
>DUBL01000090.1:0-1129 GCA_012960345.1 Gammaproteobacteria bacterium
CAATATTTTTTACCCGTTCGCGATTGATGGAAACAATCAGGTCATTCTTACGCAGCCCCGCCTTCCATGCCGGGCTCCGAACTTCGACCTCGGTCACTCGAACGCCGGCCAGCTCACCATCCTCACTGTCCGCGAGCGTCGCGCCTGTTAGATGCTGACTGATCTTTTCTCCCAGACCCATCGCCACTTCTGCTGGGCGCAACTTCACACGCACCGTCGTCTGCTGTCCGTTTCGGAAATACTCGATCTCCACTTCTTCATTCGACCTCGACAAGCCAATTATATTGCGAAGATCCGTCGCGCCTTTGACCGGTCGCTCATTCACTGCCGTGATGACATCGGCCTCCTTGAGACCAGCATCGGCGGCTGCCGAGTCTGGCATCACCTGAGCGATGACGGCACCGTGCTCCGTATCGATGCCAAAGGCCTCGGCAAGATCTCGAGTCAGATCCTGAATCACCACACCAAGTCGACCACGACGCACCTCACCAAATTCGACAATCTGACGGGTCAATACCAAAACCATATTAATGGGTATAGCAAACCCAATACCAACATTACCGCCACTTGGCCCGACAATCGCAGTGTTAACACCGATCAGTTCGCCGCGCAGGTTAACCAACGCGCCGCCCGAATTCCCCTGGTTGATCGAAGCGTCTGTCTGAATGAAATCTTCGTAATCCTCAATTCCCAGGCCACTGCGGCCGAGCGCGCTGACAATGCCCGAAGTCACTGTCTGCCCCAAACCAAATGGATTGCCAATGGCAACGACAAAATCGCCAACCCGAAGTCTGTCAGAGTTACCTAAATCAATAGCGGTCAAACCCTGCGCCGGTATCTTGATTACCGCGATATCCGCATTCGGGTCGCTACCAATCACCTCGGCCTGAACCGATCGACCATCATGCAACCGAACGGTAATCTCATCAGCATTGCCAATCACATGTTGGTTCGTCACCACGTGACCGGCAGCCGCATCGATAATCACACCCGAACCAAGGCTGCTAGTCTGACGTTCACGAGGCTGCGTTTCCGGTGCACCGAAAAAACGGCGGAAAAATGGGTCCTGCATGAGAGGGTTTTCCCGCATTGACACGCGGCCTCTGGTCGATATGTTGACCACCGCAGG
>DUBL01000090.1:1194-4869 GCA_012960345.1 Gammaproteobacteria bacterium
ATCAACAATCGCAGGTAGACCCGCCTGTACGCGGACTGCGCTCAGTAGCAAAACAACCACAAACAGGAAGATTCTGACCCAATATGAACTAAGCATTAGTTGATCCGTGCTCGGGCTACTGGCCCGGTGTTTCGTGACAAGGAGAGTATACCAATCGCTTTATCCGCGCCTTCACTCGCCCGGTCTGATTATATTATTCGCTATTGGCGATACCGTGGGGCACATGTCCAGTCGGTACATGTTGGCGCGCTGATTCACAATGATCTTTCTGATCATCGAAAAAAATATCCGCACCAAATGTCGCGAGAAAACTACCCTTATCAAGCCCCCCCAGGAACACCGCTTCATCGATGCGGATATTCCAGGCTCGCAACGTGCGAATCACCCGCTCATGGGCCGGTGCTGATCGCGCTGTGAGTAAAGCCGTCCGTATACGACCGGGTTCAGTGGAATGACTCGTCTGCAAGCGATGCAAAGCTGCCAGAAATTTTCGAAAGGGCCCTCCCGGTAACGGCGTCATTGCAGCCGCCTTTTCAGCAGCCACAAAAGCTTCCAAGCCCTGTTCCTGATAGACACGTTCAGAGTCATCAGCAAACAAAACTGCATCGCCATCGAAGGCGATGCGTAACGGGCCATCCGGAACTGTGTTGACCCGCGAAGGCAGGATGGTTGCAGCCGCTACATCATCGTCCAGCGCACGACGCACATCAAGCGGATCAGCTGATAGAAACAAATCGGCACTAAAAGGTGCTATATACCGAAACGGACTTTCGCCACCAGAAAAAGCCGCTCGAGTGATATCAAGGCCATGATCATTAATTGAATTGAAGATTCTCAACCCTGTGTCTGCGCTGTTGCGGGAAATGAGCACCACTTCGACCTGCTGCTGCTCAGACAATTCGTTCAACGACAAAAGTTTTTGTACTAGAGGAAACGCAACCCCAGGCTCAAGGGTGTTGTTCTCTTGCTTAATCTGATAACGACAATACGCCTCAACACCTTGGTCGATAAAAACATTATGGCTCTCCTCCAAATCAAATAACGCACGCGAAGAAATTGCCACCACCAACTTTTCGTCATTGTTTTCCGACATGGGAAAAGTGTAGCACCCGCTGTCAGGTTATGGTGACATCACGTGTGGCACCACCGACTACAACTTTTTTATTAACCAAAAAAACGATGGCCAATAAAATCAACAACCCCCCAACGAGTGGGGCATCACCGTAACGCACATACACTGTGGTACCTGTCGCAGGCTGCACCATCCCGGACAACACAACAGCACTAAACTGTGGAGCCAGTTGCAGCACTTGTCCTCGTCTATCAATCAAGGCGGACAACCCATTGTTGCTGGCACGCACCAGCGCGCGGCCGCTTTCAAGGGCACGAAAGCGGGCCATTTGTAGTCGCTGGTGCGGCGCTAGAGAATCACCGAACCACGCATCCTCGCTGATATTCACGAGCACAGTCGCTTCAGGCAACGAACGCCGAACCAGCCATGGGAACGCATCCTCGTAACAAATCGTCACACCCACCTGTTGTCCGGCCAAGGTCATCGGCGCCTGCCTTTCCTGCCAAGAGGAAAAGTCTGACATTGGAATATCCAAGTAACGAAGCAACCACCCAAGCAATGGCCGCAACGGCAAGTATTCGCCAAAAACCACCAACTGTCGCTTGCGATAAACAAACTGTTCATCACCGATTCCAAGCGCGCTATTAAACAGTTCAAAATGACCCTTTTGTTGTCGGCGCTCGAGAAGCCCAATCACAAAATCAGCAGGATGATTCGACAAGTCTTGCAAAAACTCTGGTGACAGACCGTCGAGAAACTCTGGTAAAGCAGCTTCGGGCCAGACGATAAGATCCGGACTGCCCGCGTCGATACTCGCTGCGAGGTAGCGCTCTCGAATACTACGGACATTACCGTGCTGCCATTTATCAGAGAGTGAAATATTATTTTGAATAACAGCCACTTTTAGCGCATCACCTGTTGGCATTACTGGTTCGCTGCGGCCCACAAGTGCAGTCCCCAACACAATCAGCACGATAACGCCTGTCGCGCCCGCCCAGGCCCTGCCACCACTGTGAACTCCCCAGGCGACTGCACCGGCCGTCACCGCCGAGAGAAAACTAACACCTAATACACCACCAAGAGGTGCAAAACCCGCCAGCGGTGTATCGAGTTGACTGTAGCCAAGATACATCCAAGGAAAACCACCTAACAACCAACCTCGCAGCCATTCCATAAGTACCCACACCGCCGGCATCAAGACGGTGAGACGCAACGCCATCGGCAGGCGTTGCCAACCAGCCTGGCAGAACCCTACCGCAGCAAGATAAAAAGACAGTATCAAGATAAATACAATCGTTACACCAAGGGCCAGCGCCGTGGGCATATTGCCGTAGTGATGCAAACTGACAAATACCCATGACACGCCAACACCAAATAACCCGATGCCAAACATCAACCCCAACCCCGCAGCGCGTTTCGCGCTCACACACGACCACAGCAGAAATAACACTGCCAATGCCAATGGTCCAACCAACACATAGTGAAATGGTGCAAAAGCGAGCGGGAACGAAGTACCGGCGATAAAAGCCAGCGACCATGGGGCCCAAGTACCCGCCTTCAACTCAGTAATCCGACATCGGTCATCGGCAGCGTCTACCCAGAACTTTGAATTAAAAAGGTCGTTACCTGCTCAACTGGTGGGCAGTCGGGCCACGCGCAGAAGGCGTGCTTGACGCGCATCCGCACTAAGCACCTCGACCTCGTGACCTTCGAATTCCACTGTTTCACCGCGTTGTGGAACGTGTCCCAACTGGTCGGTGACGGCACCGCCCAAGGTGTCAAATTCGGTCTCATCCAAAGCAGTTTTAACCAATTGATTGAAACGGCTCACCGGCAATGTGGCCTTGACCACCAAGTGGTCAGCACTTTGGCGCAGGACCATAGCGGCACCTTCATCAAAGTCGTGTTCATCTTCTATGTCACCGACGATCTGCTCCAACACATCCTCGATCGTCACCAGACCAGTAACACCACCATATTCATCAACGACAAACGCCATGTGATTGCGACGACGCCTGAATTCCTGCAACAGCACGTTGAGTCGTTTGCTTTCAGGTATGAACACGGCCGCTCTGAGCAAGTGCTCCCAAGGCAAACGAGCGATATCGCTTTCCTGCATGTGCCGCAGCACATCTTTCGCCAACAGAATACCAATGATCGTATCCCGGTCCCCGTCAGTGACCGGGAATCGCGAATGCGCAGAAGCAATCATAACTGGCAGAATATCGTCTAATGCTTGACTGACATCGACCGTTACCATCTGTGCACGCGCCACCATTACCTGTTCAACTTTGAGATCGGTGACCCGGGTCACCCCTTCCATCATTTGAAGAGTCTCCTCGTCCAGCAATTCACGCGCTCGCGCAGCGTGCAACAGCCTGGACAACTGCTCGCGGGTGAACGGTATGCCGCGTAACCAATACAACAGGTGCTGGATGATGCGGGCACGCACCGAGCGCAGGACTTGTTGCCAGTGGCTCATGGATGTTGCATCCGGTCAGGAAACGCGATAGGGATTTGTGAACCCGAACCCTTGCAAAACGTCGCTTTCTAATCCCTCCATAACACCTGCATCACATTCACTCTGGTGATCGTAACCACAC
>DUBL01000091.1 GCA_012960345.1 Gammaproteobacteria bacterium
GATAAAGTACTCATCGCGAGTCCACGGCCGCGATTGGGTATCGTAGCAAGCGGGCTGGCAGCCTTCGCGGTGCTTGAAGCGCTCGATTCCTTAGGGATTGACCCTGAGCTCGCAGCCAATTTAGGCATCACCGTGCTCAAGATAGGTATGCCACATCCCATTGATGAGCTATCTCTTCGACAGTTCTGTGATGGACTCGAGGAGGTGCTGGTGGTGGAGGAGAAACGGCGCATTATCGAATTGGCGGTCAAAGATGTACTTTATGTATTACCGGAAACTCGTCGACCCCGAGTGGTCGGTCGATGTAATGAGATCGGTAAAGAAATTCTAAGCGGGGTTGGCCAACTGGGTCCTGATGCGGTTGCCATTGCGATCGCGGGCCGTATTCAATCATTTCATAACAGCGCTAAGATGCAGGCACGTCTTGTTTTTCTGGAGGGAAAGGCCTCAGAACGTCGCGCGCGCAGCGCGCTTAGTGTGGTACGCACACCATTTTTCTGTTCCGGCTGCCCCCACAATACCTCTACTCGAGTACCCGATGGAAGTCGGGCGCACGGTGGTGTGGGTTGTCACTTCATGGCCACCAACATGGCACGTGACAACGTGACCCATCCACAAATGGGCGGTGAGGGCGCAACGTGGATTGGCATGTCATCATTTGTAGCGACGGATCACGTGTTCCAAAATCTTGGAGACGGCACTTATTTCCACTCGGGTCTGTTGGCTTTGCGGGCGTGTATCGCCGCCGGTGTCAACATTACCTACAAGATTCTTTACAACGATGCCGTAGCGATGACTGGCGGGCAGCCGGTCGATGGCACCATCGACCCAGCCGCCATTACACGACAGGTGCATGCCGAGGGCGTCAGACGGGTGGCAGTGGTAACCGATGACTTGGAAAAATACAAAAATCCTGTTGGTCTTGCGCCGGGGACCGAGGTGCATCATCGGCGGGCGCTGGATACCGTCCAAAAAGCGTTTCGACAGCATCCCGGTGTCAGCGTTATTGTTTACGATCAGACCTGTGCAGCGGAGAAGCGCCGACGTCGCAAGCGGGGAACCTTTCCCGATCCACCCCGACGCGTTTTCATCAATGAGCGGGTTTGTGAAGGTTGCGGTGACTGTTCGGCGAAGTCGAACTGCCTGTCAGTGGTGCCGGCAGAGACGAGTTTCGGGCGAAAGCGGCGCATCGACCAGTCCTCCTGCAATAAGGACTATTCTTGTCGAGACGGATTTTGTCCAAGTTTCGTCTCAGTGGTTGGAGGTAATGTGCGGCGTGTCGCGAGCAGTCAAGAGGTGCCGCGGCACTTGCAGTTATTGCCTGAACCTGAGCGTCCGAATCTCTCGGCGAAGCGATCCTATAACATCCTGGTCACCGGTATTGGCGGCACGGGGGTGGTTACGATTAGCGCTATGATTACGATGGCCGCGCACCTCGAAGGCCAGGCTTGCCAGGCGATTGATCAGTTTGGTATGGCGCAGAAAGGTGGTGCAGTGACCAGCCACATTCGACTGGCGAGTGAAACCAGTGTGATCAAGGCGGTGTACCTGGATGCCGGTGCTGCGGACCTGGTATTGGGGTGCGATGCACTGGTGGCAGCGAGCGATTTGGCCTTGCAGTCGGTTTCATCCGATCGCAGCCAACTGATCATTAATACTCACGAAGCCATTACGGGGCACTTTACGCGTAGTCCCGACCTGAAGTATCCGCGAGAGGATCTTAACCAACGTTTGCTGGGCGCTGCCGGAGCGCGGCGTCTGACCTTTCTTGATGCAACGGCGATTGCTACCCGGTTAATGGGTGATGGCATCGCAACCAATATGTTCATGTTGGGTTATGCCTACCAGCAAGGCTTGGTGCCTGTGTCGTCGATAGGGATTGAGCGGGCTATTGAGTTAAACGAAATCGCAGTGGAGAGCAATATAGAGACGTTTCGATGGGGCCGGCGAGCGGCAGTTGATCTCAAGACGGTGACGGCCGTGGCCCACGGCGAATCATCGTCTTCGGCTCAGCAGCCTGAAACACTTAATGAGTTGATCGATGCCCGGGCGAACGATTTGACGCTTTACCAGGATGTGGGCTACGCAGCACGTTACCGCAGACTGGTCGAGCGTGCGTGTCAGGCCGAGGGTGCGCTAGCTGGTGGTTTTGCGGGTTTTGGTTCGGCTGTTGCACGGTACGGCTACAAACTCATGGCGTACAAAGACGAGTACGAGGTTGCCCGACTTTATAGTGACGGTGATTTCATGAAGAGAGTGTCCCAGGCGTTTGAAGGATCTTTCCGCCTCGAGGTTTATTTGGCACCGCCATTGTTTGCACGCCGTGATCCTTATACGGGATTGCCGGAAAAGCGCGCCTACGGTTCATGGATGTTGCGTGTCATGAAAACGCTTGCCCAGTTGCGATGGTTGCGCGGTACCGCGTTCGACCCATTCGGTTACACCTCAGAAAGGCGCGCCGAGCGCCAACGTATTATCGATTACGAGACTATTGTCGATGAATTGTCTCGGGAGTTACACCATGATAACCATGCGTTGGCGACAGAAATCGCTTCGTTACCTGATGGCATACGGGGCTATGGTCATATCAAGCAACAGCATCTGGATGAGGTAGATCGGGTCCGTGCTGATCTTCTCTCGCACTGGCGCCAGGATGAGAAAAAAGCCGTAGCAGTCTAAGAAAAAGACTGAGTTGTGGGGCTGTCATCGATCGAGTGTGTGAAGTTGCCGCTCAATCCCTTTGTTATGTCGCGGTTTACCATTGACGGGGAATATGTCAGAGTCAATTCTCCAATTTATGCTCAACAAAACGCGCGTTACGGGCTCAATATGCTGCGAGGCGTGAGATTCAATAGGAGGTGTTATGTCTAAAGTGGAAGAACGATTGGCTGCCATGTCGCTCACACTGCCTACGGTACCAACCCCGTTGGGAAACTATGTTGTGGCAAAGACCGTTGGCAACTTGGTGTATCTGTCGGGCAGTGGGCCGCGAAAGCCAGATGACTCTTACATAGTTGGTAAGGTGCCCAGTGTTTGCTCGGAAGAAGACGCTTACGCGGCCGCTCAGCTGGCCGGATTAAATATTTTGGCATCGCTCAAAGCCGAGATCGGCGACCTCGATCGAGTGCGTCAAGTAGTCAAAGTGTTGGGTATGGTCAACGCGGATCCGTCCTTCGCTAACCATCCAAAAATAATCAACGGATTCTCAGACTTGATGGTTGAAGCCTTTGGCGATCCCGGTCGTGCTGCGCGTTCGGCGGTGGGCATGGGATCACTTCCCGGGAATATTCCGGTCGAGGTGGAAATGATTGTGGAGATTGAGTGACAACTGATCAAGTTGATCTGGCGGGAGCCAGATCAACGCTTTACAGTGCGGTGATCTCCGACACCCTCGACAGTTTGGGCTATCGTAATCAAGTGTTAAACCCAGGCATTCGAGCTCTGGATCCCAGTACTGTGTTGTGCGGGTGGGCGCGGGTTGGCCTGTATTCGCCAATCTATCATGACGATGCCGATGTGAATGTTTACGAGCATGAGCTTCGACTGATAGATAGCCTGAAGGAAGATGAAATTCCGGTCTTGGTCTGTCACGGAAATACTCGTATCGCTCCGTGGGGAGAACTGTTGTCGACGCGTGCGATGTACTTAAAGGCAGCGGGTTGCCTTACCGATGGTGGTGTAAGGGATGCACGACTGATCCAGGAGATGGCGTTCACTGTGTATTCGGGTTTTCTCAGCCCGGTCGATACTAAGTATCGAGGGAAGATGACCTGGTTCGATGTACCCGGCGAGATTAACGGAGTGCCTGTCCATAGCGGCGACTTAGTCTTTGGGGATTTGGACGGTGTGCTCATTGTTCCCAGGGACGCGGTTCGAGAAGTGCTTTCGCAGTCGATGGCCAAGGTGCAAGAGGAGAATGTTGTGCGCGAGAAATTGGCTGGCGGAGAGAGCCTGGAGAATATGTTCGCTGAACATGGCATTCTCTGATTAGCGCGAAAGAGCCGACTTTGCGCATCGGTATTTTGTCTCTTCTACAGGAATCGAACACTTTCGTTTCCGGGACCACGACTCTTCAGCATTTCGAGGACGACTTATTGCTTGAGGGTGAGTCGGTGCGAACAGCATTAGCTGGTGCTCACCATGAAGTGGGGGGCTTCTTAGCGGGCCTTGAACAACAGGGGCTTAGCGCGGTCCCATTGTTCGCTGCGCGTGCTTTGCCTTACGGTGCTATGGACGCTGCGACATTTTCTGAATTGATGTCACGGATGTTTCAGCAGATAGCGCTTGCCGGTTCCTTAGATGGCTATCTCGTGGCGCCACACGGTGCGACGGTTAGCGCTTCATATCCAGATGTCGATGGGTATTGGTTAGCCCGGCTGCGTGCTGAGGTCGGGTCATTGATTCCCATCATTGGGACCCTCGATTTGCATGCGAATCTGTCGCCAATGATGGTCGATGCGACGGACGCGTTGATCGCGTATCGATCAAATCCCCACATCGACCAGTTCGATCGGGGTCTGGAGGCAGCCGAGTTGATGGCACGGTCACTGAAAGGAGAGATACAGCCGGTCCAGCGCGCGATGTTTCCTCCATTCGTTATGAACATTGAACGTCAGGCCACAGCTGAGTCTCCGTGCCTGGAACTTTACCGCGTCGCAGAGCGGTTACGACAACGACCGGGTGTTTTGTCGATTAGCATTCTGCAGGGTTTTCCTTATGCGGATGTCGCTGAGATGGGTAGTGCAGTGATTGCTGTGACTGACCAGGACGAAGGTCTTGCCGGGACCATCGCAACTGAATTATCTGATGCAATGTGG
>DUBL01000092.1 GCA_012960345.1 Gammaproteobacteria bacterium
AGATTGGAGTGATTGTTGCCGAAGACTGGAATGCGGGTTGGATAGAGGACCTTCTGGATTGTCTTTGCGGCCGGCAGTGGCTTGCCTTTGTTGCAATAGATCGCACGAGCCGGGTTTCGCGTTCTGCCCATTATGCATGGGGTATTCGCGCGTACTTTAACTGGGACGCACGACGGAATGCACATGTGCTGCTGGTTAGCAGCACAAAATCTTGGGAACGCTGGCTGGAAAATGTGGCAGATCCGCTTCTGGTCGGGTTAGTGCACTATCGACCTGGACAGGCGTTGCCCGAGTGTAATGTCATCCTCGATTTGGCGGGAAATTCAAGTACGGAACACGCGATTGCTTGTGCGTTATGGCGCCTTGACCCGTGTCCAGTGCAGTCATCGGCTGCGCGCGGTGTCGTCTTAGAGCGGATCATGACGCACCAAACAACCAGCACGCTCAAACTGGTTTCCCTTAGCGTGGACTCCCCCCATGTAATCGATCAACGCAGTATTCGGCTCGATCTCAATTCATCTGCACGGTCGGTTGCCGATCTTGGTAAAGCCGCGGTAGGCCTCGTTGCGGATAATCTTGTTCGCTGGCAACGAACCGAGATCGAGCCTGGGTCATCGTCTGTCGTGGTTATTGAGACACCTAAGCGTGCGAAAACGACAACTCTCGGTGTTGCTTTAATGCTGGCCCGTCAAGTTCAGGACAGACGTCGCCAACGCGATGTCCGGCGACAGTGGTCAGTGGCAACATTGAATGCAGCACTCGCTCCCGATTCTGCGAATTGGCATGAGCCACCGCTACATATGGACATTGCTGATCCGTTTCCCGTTTGGGTCGATGAGCGATTGTACGTTTTCGTAGAGTCGATGGACCTTAATCACGGTCGCGGCCAGATTTCGGTGTTTACTGACGTCGATCAGCAAGGGTTTGTTGCCCCGCAGGTTGTTCTTGAGCGACCGTTTCACTTGTCTTTTCCAGTCGTGTTTGAGCACAAAGGGGTTTGGTTTATGTTGCCAGAGCAAAGCGAGTCCGGACGCGTTAGCCTTTATCGTAATACACGTTTCCCTGACGAATGGGTGTTCGAACGGGATCTCTTGCCTGACTTTCCGGGACTCGACACCATTCCGTTATGGCATGACGATCGTTGGTGGTTATTTACGACAGCGCGATCGGGTACCAATATTGATAATAACTTGCATATTTTCCATGCCAACTCATTCGATGCCGAGTTTCAGCCGTTGGCGGTGAACCCGGTGAAGTCGAGTTTAGGCTCGTCTCGCATGGCCGGTCATTTCTTTAGGCAAAACGGTCAATTGATGCGCCCGGCCCAGAATGGTTGTCGAACTTACGGGGGCGGTATTGTCTTGAATCGTGTCGATCAATTGACAATAAATGACTATAAGGAAACTCAGATGAAGACCTTAGACCCTTACTTGCCACCGTATCTTGAAGGATTGCACACGCTTAATTATGCAGGAGATATCGCGGTGGTCGACGGCGTCCGCCGTTTACCAGGTCAGGGTAGTCGCTGGCGCTGATGGGTGATGCAATCGATGACAGGTTCGAGTGCGTCGATGATCTGGTGAAAAATGGTTTGGCACGTCGCGGGTCCCTCGCCATTGGGGTCGGCAATATCAATAGGGAGTGATGGATTGAGGGCCGTCAGCAGGTAGATTCGACTCGCGTGTGCGGGATAGCGTTTGGTTGCCTCGGCTACTTGGGTACGCTCCATGACGAAAATGACATCGTTTTCGGTCAATTCAAGCATGGTTAACGCGCGGGCGCGGTGGTCCTCGAGCGATAGCTTGTGGTCTTGGGCGATGTTCCGTGCAATAGGGTCTGCAAGTCGTCCAGGCTGTGCATCAAGACCCGCAGAGATGATCGCAGGGCCTCCGGGCTGTGATGAGAATAGTTTTTCCAGGTAAGCCTCGGCGAATGCGCTTCGCATAATGTTGCCAGAACACACCAGTACCAAGCGTTGGGCCTGTTGCAGGCACGACCTTATTTGCTGTGGATTCTTTCGAAGCTCGTTTTCTCGAGCGTTGCTAGCGGATAATCGTTTTCTACGCCGCACGGCGTCGATCAACCGACAGCCGATGCGTCGAACTTCTGACGCCAAGGGGCGGGGGTCATCGATGGAAAAACTATCGATGTGTTCTCTCGGCAGCACCAGTTTGAGTGCATCGGACACGATGCGCGTTGTAGGAATATCAGCGTGCCGCACGGCTGAACGGGTCCAGTCGATATCCCGTTCCAGGTTGCGTCCTCGAACACCGACTGAATAGGCGGACTGTGACACTGATTGATTCTGATAGAGGGCCAACAGATGCCTTGGAAAGTCAACGCCGGCGGCCAGTGCCAGCGGCAGCCCGCCCCAGAATCGACCATTGGCTTCGATAAACCAATACATCTTTGCATACGGATCGTATTTGAACTCCAACATCATGGCGCCGTGCCAACGCAGTT
The DNA here is from genome assembly GCA_012960345.1 of Gammaproteobacteria bacterium. Lineage (GTDB taxonomy): Bacteria > Pseudomonadota > Gammaproteobacteria > Arenicellales > UBA868 > UBA11791. Next base: position 2,464 of record DUBL01000092.1, read on the forward strand.
GTCTGACCAGCTGAGTCGCCTGCTCTTCGAGCACGGGGTCCAACGTTTCACTCACTCGATAAGCGCTGCCACCGCCGGTGAGTGGCACCTCGTGTAGCCGGCGGTATTGAAAGCAATTTACCAGCAGCCCGTCGCGGGCAAGAAGGCCGAGACCGACACCGTGGCCCGTGACGCGAGACTGGACGAGCACGTCACCGTAGAGGGCGTAACGTGCCCAGATGTCTTTCAGTGTTGCTCGATCCGTGACATAGCGGGTTTCGAGCGTCTGCCCGTAGCCGTCAAGCCATGCCAGGGAGCGTTCAGCTTTAACCACCAGGGGAAAGCCGTTTTGAGGAGCAATGGCCTCCAGTGTCGCAGGCGCTTTGATGATCCAACTTTCTGGTACATGGAGTCCCGCTTCGCGCGCCAGTGAATGCATGCGACACTTGGACAGCGCCTGGTGCATCACCGGATTGGGTGCTATTGCAATCGGTGACAGCACTTCCAGCGCATCGCGTATCGTCAGAATCGGCACAATGCTGCGGTCAGTAACGGGAATCACGAGATCAAAACGGTGGTTGGTCAGAGTGTTTGTCAACCACTCGAGGAACGCGCCGTGTTGTTGCAGCGGGTCGGGGTATATGAGATGTTGGCCAGCGTAGCGGGAATAAAAAGCAATGGCATGCGGTGATGCCGCTGCGGCTGTTACCGCACAACCACTGCGACCGAGGGAGCGAACTACGGCCAGTGTCGACAACTGATCGGCATCCAGTACCAGCACATGTCGACACCCGCTCATTGCGTTTTCTCCTGTAGGAGAGCATTGATTGAGGGCCAGACTTTGTTCAGCAGTAGCGGCTGTGCGTCAGCTGTTGGATGGATGCGATCGATTTGCATCAATGAGGGTGTTTGAGCGATGCCATCGAGAAAAAATGTAATGTGCCTGATCGCATATTCTTCAGCGAGGGTGCTAAACATCGCTTCAAATTGAGCAGTGTAGGTGGGTCCATAATTGGGCGGTAGGCGCATGCCCAGCAAAAGAACGTCGGCATTTTGTGTGAGTGCAAGATTGATCATAAATCCAAGCTGGACACGGCTGTCACGAAGTGCCATTCCGCGCAAACCATCGTTGCCACCGAGTTCAATGATAACGGCCGTGGGCCGGTGGCGCTCTAATAGGCGACCAAGTCGAGCGGCGCCACCAGCGGTGGTTTCTCCGCTAATACTGGCATTGATGACACGGTGTTGACCTGGTGTCGGATTCAATCGCGTCCGTAACAGATGCACCCATCCTCGTTCCGGGGCCATGCCAAAAGCAGCGCTGAGGCTGTCGCCAAGAACGAGAATCGTCTCAGCATAGGTTGGGGCGGCCATAATACCGGCCAACAAGAAAAGGAAAATTCGTGACATGGATCCAATTGTCGTTGCCAACAAACTAACACGGCAAGTCAATGCGCCTGATGGTGTGTTGAGGATTCTGGACAATGTCGACTTCTCGGTGATTCCCGGTGAAGCAGTGGCCGTGACTGGGGCATCGGGATCAGGCAAGTCGACCCTGCTTGGACTGTTGGCGGGTTTTGATGTGCCGACTCGCGGGTCGGTGCATTTGTTGGGCCAGGATCTTGGGACGCTTAGCGAAGATGCTAAGGCAGCACTTCGTGCCGGCAACGTGGGGTTTGTATTTCAGTCCTTTCATCTGTTGCCTTCTCTCACGGCGCTTGAAAACGTTGTGTTGGCGCTGGAACTCGCCGGCGCTGTTCAAGCCGAGGCACGGGCCAGGGAGATACTGGATGAAGTTGGCCTTGCGCATCGGCTGCGTCATTTTCCGCGGCAACTGTCGGGTGGAGAGCAGCAGCGGGTTGCGTTGGCGCGGGCGTTTGCCGTATCACCTCAAATATTGTTTGCTGATGAGCCAACTGGAAACCTCGAACAAGAGAGTGGTCGGCAGGTCGCTGACATGCTGTTCAATCTCCGGCGTGATACGGGGACTGCTCTGGTTTTGGTTACACATGACGAGACGCTGGCGACTCGGTGTGATCGTGTTTGCCGGATGTCTAATGGCTGGGTGGCGCCTTCGTGAGTCGTAATCACTGGCTGTGGCGTCGACTGTACACGGATTTGCAGGTCAGCGAGTTACGGGTTCTGGTGCTTGCTGTTGCGATCGCGGTAACCGCTGTTACCTCGGTTGGTTTCTTTACTGACCGGGTTGGGCGGGCAATGACCCTGCGGTCGGCGGAAGTCATGGCGGCCGACCTGGTGCTTCGGTCGCGATCATTAATTTCGACTGACTACGTCATTAAGGCAAAAGCCTTGGGTCTCG
>DUBL01000093.1 GCA_012960345.1 Gammaproteobacteria bacterium
ACTGGACCATCCAGTAGATGATATTCCTAATTAAGCCGGCATGGTGTGGTTTATTTTTTTATTATTTTATTTTAATTAGTTAGAAATTTTTTTATTGAAAAATTACGCGGAAAATTTTTCTTCGCTCTGTCAACCACAACTGTTGGGCTAGCGACTCTACTCGTGATCCTATTCGCCTTAAATAACAGACCGGCACTGGCGAATTTTGGACGCCTCGGTTCCGTCCAGGACCATACCCCCTTTGATAGCAGTCGAAACAAAGGTTAAGCGCTGTATGCGCTTCATCGACCGGCGTAACCCCGTTCGAGTCATGAGCATTAGAAGCGATAAGTGAACTGGCTATGCTGTTGCCAACATTCGGTCGTTGGCCTCGCTACTCGCCACCGAATACAGGTTACAAAGACACACGCTTGCACTGTGGCGCCAGACCCCGATGACCGCACCCAGCTATTCGCGCACGCCTACATCACAGTGGCAACCCATCGAGTAGACTCTTCGGTTCTATTCCAATCGATAGCATTCCCTCAAATATGGTCGATTCGTTTGACGTATGTATCATCGGTGCTGGTAATGCCGCACTTTGCGCTGCTATTTCGGCAGCGGAAAATAACGCCCGCACACTGGTATTGGAACGCGCGCCGCAGGAAGAAAGCGGCGGTAACAGTCGATTTACCGCTGGTGCAATTCGCTTCGCTTACAACGGTACGGACGATTTGCGTGACATCTGTGATCTTTCCGACGAGGAAATCCGCACAACGGAATTCGGCACCTACACGGAAGATCAATTCTTCGACGACATGTTTCGAGTAACACAGTTTCGCTGTGACCCTGACCTTGTTGAAGTGCTTGTTCGCCAGAGTCGTTCGACTGTTGAGTGGCTACATAGCCACGGGGTGCGTTTCGTACCAATGTACAAACGTCAAGCCTTCAAGATCGATGGCGTATTCCGATTCTGGGGCGGTTTGACCGTAGAGGCGCGGGGGGGTGGTCCTGGACTCGTTGAGGCCGAGACAAATATCGCACGCAACCTCGGAGTCGACATCCGCTACGGAGCCCGTGCGATTAGATTGACCCGCCAGCACGACCGTGTCACTGGGGTCGAAGTGAAACAAGGGGGAGCAACGTACCAAATCAATGCCCGGGCCGTCGTGCTCGCCGCCGGTGGATTTCAGGCTAACCCGGAGATGCGGGCCCGCTATCTGGGGCCCGGTTGGGAATTGGCCAAAGTCCGCGGCTCACGCTTTAATACCGGGGCCGGGATTCGTATGGCGCTGGACATTGGCGCCGCGGCTTACGGTAACTGGTCTGGCTGCCACGCCGTTGCATGGGAACTGAATGCGCCAGAATTTGGGGATTTGGGCATTGGTGACATGTTCCAGAAACACTCCTACCCATTTTCGTTATGCGTCAACCTGAATGGCGAGCGATTTCTCGATGAGGGAGCAGATTTTCGCAACTACACTTATGCAAAATATGGCCGCGTCATTCTCCAACAACCACAGCAAACAGCCTGGCAGGTGTTCGACAGCAAAGTCACCCACCTGATGCGCGATGAATACCGGATCAAACAAGTCACCCGAGTTCAGGCCGACACGATCGAGGCACTGGCACGCACACTCGCCACTGAACACGGCATGAATGAGAAAAACTTCCTACGCACAGTGACTGACTACAACGCAGCGGTCCGTGAAGATATTGCTTTTGACCCCACTATCAAGGATGGTAAAAAAACCGAAGGACTGCCCCTAAACAAACACAACTGGGCGACAAGGTTAGACTCGCCGCCCTATGAGGCGTTTGGCGTTACGTGCGGCATCACCTTTACATTTGGTGGGCTGCGAATTATTCCGACCGGTGAAGTGCTGGACGAAGACCTTGAACCTATCCCCGGGCTGTTTGCCGCCGGCGAACTGGTGGGCGGCGTTTTCTATCATAACTATCCCGGCGGTACCGGTCTTATGAACGGTGCAGTGTTTGGGAAAATCGCAGGCGCCAACGCGGCGAAGAGCCATAAGTCATAAACCTATGTCGAGCACAGATTTTCCTCATCTTTATCTGTGTGCCCGAGAAACCCCTACGAGCAAGCGAAGCATTCGATAGATCAGACCCTTGTGCAAACACGAATTCTCCATCACCTAACACTCCAGAGACTTCCCCATGAATGCAATCACTAAAACCGCCATCATTACCGGTGGGGGCAGCGGTATTGGTCGCGCTGCTGCCATTGCCCTGTCTGATGCCTATAACCTGGTGCTGGTCGGCCGGCGTATTGAAACACTGCAAGAGACGCTCGAGGAAATGTCCTCGAGCGTCTCCTCTACCCTGTTGGTCCCCGCTGACCTAAGTAACCCCGACGCCATTGGTGAGGTTTTTCGACAGACACAGGATCAATTCGGTCGCCTTGATATGCTGTTCAATAACGCGGGCACAGGCGCACCGCCTGGCGTACTGCTGGAAGACCTCACCCTGGATCAATGGCAAACCGTAGTGAACGTCAATCTAACCGCCGCCTTCCTGTGCACTCAAGCAGCCTTTCGAATCATGAAAAGCCAAAACCCGCGTGGGGGGCGCATCATCAACAATGGATCGATCTCTGCCCACACACCGCGTCCAGATTCAGCTCCGTACACCACTACCAAGCACGCAATGACGGGATTAACAAAATCGACTGCTCTCGATGGGCGCAAGTACGATATCGCCTGCGGACAAATTGACATCGGCAACGCCGAGACGCCCATGACCGCCCGAATGAAGGCTGGAGTTGCACAACCCAATGGCACAACCGAAATCGAACCCACAATGGACGCCGCCAATGTGGGTAACGCTGTTCGATATATGGCTGATTTACCATTGGATGCGAATGCCCTCTTCATGACTGTCATGGCCACCAAGATGCCCTACGTCGGGCGTGGCTGAGGAAACCGCCTGCTAGCCCAATTAAACCGAGCCTGGAGAAACCCCGATGCAACTAACTGCCAACGGAATCTCAATTCACTATCAGATTGAAGGTCCCCAAGACGCACCTGTGGTCCTGCTCAGTCATTCACTAGCAGCCAACACAACAATGTGGGAACTTCAGATGCCCACCCTGACATCACACTACCGAGTAGTCCGTTACGACACCCGCGGCCATGGTGGCACAGAGGTACCAGATGGAGAGTACACCTTGGATTTGCTAGCCAATGATCTGTTTGGCCTACTCGATGGGCTGGAGCTCAACCAAGTGCACTACATTGGTCTATCAATGGGGGGCATGATCGGTCAAGCCGCTGCATTGCATGATGCGTCCCGGTTTCTTTCACTCAGCCTATGCGATACCTCCAGTCGCATTCCACTCGAAGCGCGCTCAGCATGGAACGATCGCATTAATCTGGCCCAGCGTGAAGGCATGGAAGCACTGGTGCCCTCGACCATTGACCGCTGGTTTTCCACCCGTTTCCAAGCACAACGTGCTGAGGAAGTTGACAAGATACGTCAGATGATCCGCGGCACCGCCGTCAATGGGTTTTGCGGTTGTGCGGCAGCGATCAGGGACCTGGACCTGACTGATCGCTTGTCCACAATCGACTTACCTACCCTATTAATCGTTGGTGAGGACGACCCGGGTACACCCGTCTCCGCTCACGAGGTCATTCGAGATTGCATCGAGAACTCCGAACTGGTGGTAATTCCCGACGCACTGCATTTCTCAAATGTTGAGCAGGCCGACCTATTCAATACAGCACTCGGTGGTTTTCTTAAGCGCCAGTGCGACTGATCAGACGACGCGTTGAGCCAGGATTCCTCAATCACCCTGCATGAACCAAATGTCGATACTCGGTGCCAGACCGTCAGGGCGCGTGCAACAACGATACTCTGCTGGGTGCACCGAACACAGCGGGACTTGGTGCCACGCCGACTGATGAATGGTTGGCTAAACCGGTCGGTATCTACGCGCTGAAGGATATATCACTTGAAAACGAGGCAAGGTGGCATTGGCGCTAATTCCTGACACCATGCAGGCCGTTGTTCTGACCGGTCACGGGGGGTTGGACCGGCTTGAATTACATGAAGACTGGCCGACGCCAGTCCCCGGAGCCGATGAAGTACTCATTCGCGTAGGGGCATGCGGCCTTAACAACACTGATGTCAACACGCGGACCGGTTGGTATTCAAAAAGTAATACCGAGGCGACCAGCGGAGATTACCTGGCGGGAGCCGATAACCGAGATGGCACCTGGGGCGGCGAATCGGTATTTTTTCCGCGCATCCAAGGCGCCGACATCGCGGGTGTAGTGGTCGCCACGGGGGAACGCGCTGATCACGCCCTTATCGGCAAGCGGGTACTCGTCGATGTCTGGTTTCGTAACTGGCGAAATCCGAAAGATCTTGCGACGACCGGTTACCTCGGTAGCGAATACGATGGTGGATTTGCAGAATTCACAAAAGTTGATCGCCGCCAGGTTCACTCGATCGACTGCGCGCTTTCCACTACAGAGCTAGCAACATTCGCAACGGCTTACCTCACCGCCGAGAGCATGTTGGATCGGGCTCAAGTCAAGGCAGGCGATGCGGTTCTCATCACCGGGGCTTCTGGTGGTGTCGGGTCAGCACTGGTGCAACTCGCGAACCGGCGCGATGCGATTTCCATTGCCATGTGCAGCCCCGAAAAAGCCGAGTCGCTGATGGCCATTGGACCGGCTGCCGTTCTGGAACGCAACCCGATCGATCTGCGATCCACGTTGCGCCAGGCAACGGGCCGGGACACGGTCGAC
>DUBL01000094.1:0-4396 GCA_012960345.1 Gammaproteobacteria bacterium
GCCTTACTCTGCCTTCGATATTCCGGCCGATTTGCGCGAGCTGCACGGCCGTTATGACGTCGAGGCCACGGCCCGCCGCGTTCGCAACTTCCGCTACGCGGAAGAATGGATGATGATGGCGATGGGCGGCTGGGTCGCGACCATTCCCGAAGTTCCCGTCAAGACGGGTCTTGGCAAGATCATCGTCCGAGAGGACGTCACCGGGAGTGAAATAACCCGCCGCTTTTTTGGCTTCCATCTCGACTTGGGCATCGTCTGGAATTAACGAGTCAGGAATCGATACGCGTTCGCCCACTTCGATACCCTGAGCCACCAGTGCGTCGTACTTCATATTACTCATCGAGACGAAGCGATCGATCCGAGTGATACCCAACCAGTTCAGAACATCGGGCATGAGTTCCTGGAAACGAACATCCTGAACGCCAGCCACGCACTCGGTGCGTTCGAAATAAGCGTCAGCCCGATCACCGCCAATTTGGCGTTTGCGGGCGTTGTAGACGAGGAACTTGGTCACTTCACCCAATGCGCGTCCTTCCTTACGGTTATAGACCACCAGTCCCACGCCGTCCTTTTGTGCTTCGCGGACGCATTCCTCTATACCGTGAACAAGATAGGGGCGACAGGTACAGATATCCGATCCGAACACGTCCGATCCATTGCACTCGTCATGGACGCGACAGGTCAGGCGATGTCTCTGATCGACAAGATATTCTGGGTTGCCGAAAATATATACCGTGGCGCCGCCGATGGGAGGTAGAAATATCTTCAGATCATTGCGTGTGACAAGGTCTGAGAACATACCACCCGTTTGTTCATAAAGAATGCGGCGCAAATCGTGTTCTTCCAGATCAAAACGCGCTGCCACTCCTGGCAGATGCCAGACCGGCTCGAGCGCGACTTTGGTGACGTTGATTTCACCGCTTTCAAGCAGAATAGTTCCATCGGGTGCTAAGCCTGATGTGTTTGCATGCATTAGCTCAGGCAAAGAGAGCCGAGCTCGCGTGACGGCAATGCTGGGACGGATATCCAGGCCATCGCGGAGTGCTGTCTCGAAACATTCCGAGACGAGGTGGCCGTACGGGTCAAGCGAGACAATGCGATGGGGCTCCGACCATTGTCGATGCGGTCCAATCGGTGTAACGGGTGCGGTATTCGTTAGGTCAGGGCGGTGTGATGGATCAAGCGCGCCGGCGGCTACGGCCAGTGCTCGGTAAATTGAATACGAACCGGAATGGGTGCCAATGGCGTTGTGGTGGCCCTCTGCACTCAGGTTGGTGACGACAGGTCCGCGGCTTTCCGGATTGTCAGCGCCCCAGTTAATGGGAATAGGGGACTGTCCCCCGCTGGGATGCGAGTTAAGGACAATATGCCGACGTCGGTTGTTTTTATCAGATGCTTCAGTCGCCATTACCAGTTTTCCTGTAACGCTTACGGTATCAGCAGGGAGAAGCGAGCGCACTCTACGCCCCGATACCTGACAGGTCAACCGGCGGCTCTGAGCGAATGGTGCTAAAGAACTTGTGCGGGGGGGGTACAATCAAACGCAGGCAAGAGCAATATTAGAGATGAGGAGAACGATATGGTCGTAAGCCGCGCTGCGGTTGCCCACCAGGCGGGTAAGCCGCTCACTATCGAAACGATCGAAGTGCAAGGTCCACGTGAAGGGGAAGTGCTCGTTGAAATCAAGGCAACGGGCATCTGTCATACCGACGCTTTTACGCTTTCTGGAGCAGATCCAGAGGGACTCTTTCCATCAGTCCTGGGCCATGAAGGGGCTGGAGTTGTTGTAGACATAGGTGCTGGCGTCACCAGCGTCAAAAAGGGCGATCACGTTATTCCACTCTATACCCCGGAGTGCCGCCAGTGCGATTACTGCACATCCGGTCGTACGAATCTGTGCCAGGCCATTCGGGAAACACAGGGCCAAGGATTGATGCCGGACGAGACCAGTCGGCTGTCACTAAATGGGGATAGGTTATTCCATTACATGGGGACATCGACATTCTCGAACTATACGGTCTTGCCGGAAATTGCAGTGGCAAAGATCAGAGAAGATGCGCCCTTTGACAAGGTTTGCTACATCGGATGTGGTGTAACGACCGGTATCGGCGCTGTAATCAACACAGCCAAAGTCAGGCCCGGCTCAAATGTTGTGGTTTTCGGTTTGGGCGGCATCGGGTTGAATGTAGTGCAGGGTGCAAGGATGGTCGGTGCAAACAGGATCGTCGGAGTTGACTTGAATCCCGAGCGCGAAGTGTTGGCCCGACAGTTCGGTATGACAGATTTTGTTAATCCGAGTGAACTCGAAGGAGATTTAGTGGCGTATCTCGTTGAGTTGACTGGTGGAGGTGCCGATTACAGTTTTGAGTGCATCGGTAATGTGGAGGTAATGCGTCAGGCACTTGAATGTTGCCACAAGGGCTGGGGCGAGAGCATCATCATCGGTGTTGCTCCATCTGGAGCTGAAATCTCGACTCGACCGTTTCAATTGGTGACCGGCCGGGTATGGCGGGGCACTGCGTTTGGTGGTGCGCGAGGCCGAACCGAGGTGCCTCAAATTGTCGACTGGTATATGGAAGGCAAGATCAATATTGACGATCTGATCACCCACACCATGCCGCTTGAAGACATCAATGAGGCGTTTCATTTGATGCATGCCGGCGAATCCATTCGCAGCGTGATAAACTTTTGATGCCCCTGTAGAATGTGCGACTTCGGATTCACCGATCAGAGCGAATAAAGATGGCCCGTACAAAATCGCAGAACCGTGCTGAAACACAGAAACTTGCATACCTCAAAGCAATCGAGCGCAAGCTACTGTGGCTTTCTGCCTGGACAATCCACAACGCCAATCATATTCGGGAATCACGCGATGGTCTGAAGGTCGGTGGCCACCAGGCCTCGTGTGCGTCCGTTGCCACATTGATGACGGCGCTCTATTTCGATGTCCTCCGGCCGCAGGACCGGGTGGCGGTAAAGCCGCACGCCTCACCCGTGTTTCATGCCCTCCAATATTTGCTCGGCAATCAATCGCGCGACAAACTGAAGCAGTTCCGTTCTCTCGGCGGTGCGCAATCCTATCCGTCGCGCACCAAGGACGCCGACGATGTTGATATTTCGACCGGATCGGTCGGTCTCGGCGTCGGGATGACGCTGTTCTCCTCTATGGTGCGTGATTACGTCGGGCTGCAAAAATTAGTGCCGGAACAAAATCCACCAGGGCGGATGATCGCCATCATGGGCGACGCCGAACTGGACGAGGGCAATGTCTACGAGGCCATGCTCGAAGGATGGAAGCACGACGTACGGAATCTCTGGTGGATGATCGATTACAACCGCCAGAGCCTCGACCGCGTGGTTTCGGACAAATTGTTTCAAAAAATCAGGGGATTCTTCGAAGCGGTTGGCTGGGAAGTTGTCATTCTCAAGCACGGTAAGCTGCAAATTGCCGCCTTTGAGCGACCCGGCGGCGAAGCTCTTCGCCAATGGATCGACGATTGCCCAAATGAGCTCTATTGCGCCCTCACCTTCAAGGGCGGCGCGGCATGGCGAGAGCGTCTGCTGCAAGATATCGGCGACATTGCCGGCATGCGTGAATTGTTGGGCGCGCACAGCGACGACGCGCTGCAGGACCTGATGACCAACCTTGCCGGCCATGACATGGAAGCGGTGCGCGAGGCATTGCACGCGGTGAACAGCGATGTGCCCCACTGTTTCATCATTTACACAATCAAAGGCTACGGCTTGCCCTTTGCCGGCCACAAGGACAATCACGCTGGTTTGATGAATGTCGAACAGATGGCAGATTTTCAACGCGCCATGGGCATCAACAAGGGCGACGAGTGGGAACCCTTTGCCGGTATGGACATCGACGAGCAAGGGCTGCGTAAGTTTCTTGACCAGGTGCCGTTTAATCAGGCCGGCCCGTCACGCCAGATGGTGACGTATAAAGTCGCGTTGCCGGCGGAGCTTGCCATCCGCGCGAGCGGAAATATGTCGACCCAGGAAGCCTTCGGCCGTGTGCTCAATGATTTGGGGCGCGGCGACAGCGAGCTCGCCCGGCGCATTGTTACCACCTCGCCGGATGTGACGGTCTCGACCAATCTCGGCGGCTGGGTCAATCATCGCGGCATCTTCAACCGCGCCGATCGGGAAGATGTCTTCCATTCTGAAAAAGTTGTTTCCATGCAGAAATGGGCGATGAGCCGCAACGGCCAGCATATCGAACTCGGGATCGCCGAGAACAATTTGTTTCTCCTGTTGGCCGCGCTCGGCCTCTCGGGCCCGATGTTCGGCGCCCGGCTGATGCCGGTCGGCACGGTCTACGACCCGTTCATCGCGCGCGGACTGGATGCGCTCAATTACGCCTGCTATCAGGATGCCCGCTTCATGCTGG
>DUBL01000094.1:4478-4745 GCA_012960345.1 Gammaproteobacteria bacterium
CTGGCGCCTGAGGGCGGTGCGCACCAATCCGTATCGACCCCGCTGATCGGCATGGGCCAGCCCGGCTTGACCCTGTTCGAACCGGCCTTTGCGGATGAACTGGCGGAAATCATGTTGTGGGGCTTTGCCCACATGCAGGACGACAATGGCGGCTCTCTCTATATGCGTCTTTCCACGCGCCAGATTGAACAGCCCGAGCGCACGATGAATGATTCTTTCCGCGACGATATTCTCAAAGGCGCCTATTGGCGGGTGACACCGGCGCCG
>DUBL01000095.1 GCA_012960345.1 Gammaproteobacteria bacterium
GTTATACCGCCGAGGCCCTGCGTCACCTGATACCCATTCTTATCGATCGAGACCCGCTGGACCATGACGGTATTCTCTATGATCTGCGTCCGCGCGTATTTCCCCAGCCGCCAGGCGCGTTGGCAGTGATCGACATCGCTCTCTGGGACATCATGGGGAAAGTCAAGAATCAACCAATTTATCAACTTCTCGGGGGGGCATGTGATCGTATTCCCTCTTATGCAAGCACGCCGATGTTCGAGAATGTGTCTGCTTATATGGACGTGATTGAGGAACTGCTCAATCAGGGATTCCGTGCGATTAAGTTTCACACGTGGTGTGTACCGGACCAGGATCTTGCTTTGGCTCGTGAAGCGCGCCGCCAGTATCCCGATCTGACTCTGATGTTGGATGCAGAGAACAATTACGATTACGCCAGCGCTCTGCGAGTGGCAAAGGAACTCGAAGCCCTAGATTTTTCCTGGTTTGAGGCTCCACTTCCTGACTGGGATTTGGAAGGGTACCGTTCGCTGGTTAATCAGGTCGATATACCGGTGATTCCATCGGGCAATTGGGTTCAGGATCTGTCCCTGTTTTCTGAGAACGTGCGAACGGGTGTGTGGAAGACTACGCGAACTGACGTGACTATACTCGGGGGCATCACACCGGCACGCGAAGCTGTCGCCTTATCGTTAGCCGCGAACATGAAATGTGAATTGATGTCATGGGGTTATACCTTGCCTTCTGTGGCCAATCTTCATGTCATGTTGGGTTGCGGAAACTGTTCATACTACGAACAGCCTTTGCCCTATGAGACTTTCGAATACGGCATGCACGAAGTAATCCGCACGCAAGCGGACGGCTATGTCTACGCACCTAAAAAACCAGGGCTTGGACTTGCTATCGACTGGTCAGCAATGGAGAGAGCGACGATTCACCGAGTCGCGTGTGATGGACGTGGGTTAGATTAATGGTTAGCTGTATTCGTCGTCGGGCGCTTCCAGTCGATTGTTGACTGCGCTAGATTGGTGGACTTCATAGGAAGGCAGTAAGATAAATCCCAAAGGAGAAAACAGCATGACAATTTCCAATGAGGCTTTGAAGTATTCTGCCGCTGGCGACGAATTACACGGTCATTTGGCCTACGATGATACCGTTTCGGGAGTTCGACCGGGAGTTCTGATCATCCATGAGTGGTGGGGATTGAACGATTACATGCGTGAGCGCGCTGCACAGATAGCGGCATTGGGATATGTGGCGTTGGCGGTTGACATGTACGGGGAAGGGAAGATCGGCAGCAGTCCCGATGAGGCAGGCGCACTGATGACAACTGTATTGAACGATATGGACACCGGTACAGCCCGTTTACAGGCAGCTTTCGATGCTCTGGCGCATCATGCGTTGGTCGATGATGCCCGTATGGGTGCCATGGGTTATTGTTTCGGCGGAGCCATGGTATTGCATATGGCCCGTATTGGCATGCCATTGCGTGCGGTCGTAAGTTTTCATGGTGCGCTGGGGTCTTTCCATAAACCAGCGGTTGGTGAAGTCAAGGCAAAGATTCTGGTGTGTCACGGTGCCGCTGATAGCCTGGTGCCTGATGACGATGTTGCGAATTTCAAGTTAGAGATGAAAGATGCACAAGCCGACATGGACTTTGTCGCTTATGAAGGCGCTTTACACGGCTTTACCAGTCGGGATGCGAACGACAATGGCAAGAAGTACGGATTGCCGTTGGCTTATGACGAGATTGCAGACCAAGCATCATGGCAGGCGATGAAGGATTTATTTAGTCAGGTGTTTTAACCACAAATGGTGACATTGAGTTTGGACACGGTGTCGTTTTTTCGTTAGAGGAGCACTCGGACCACGAGACTAAAGCCGAGGCAGATCAGAAGACCCAGCACGGTGCGGCGAAACACCGATGGTGACATCCAGTGGCGGACACGTGTGCCCAGCTGAACGCCGGTATAGACCAGGATGACACCGAACGATGAAATCAGGCTAGTTTTCAAGGTCATTAGACCGAGTTGCGTGAGTCCAAGGGACATGACCAGGCTAGACAAGGTGAATGAGATATTTGACGCTTGGACGAAGTGATCACGCTCCAAGGGCAAAGACAGCAGATAGGGCACAACCGGGACCACCTGGGAACCTGTCATTCCGTTCAGGAGGCCGGTGAGGCATCCGACCGGAGTTTGCAGCCATCGGGTCGAGTAACTCGTTAAGCGAAAACTCGGATTGCTGAGCGCGAGGGCGCTATAGATGATGAGGACTCCCCCCAGAACGGCGGCACAGGTGTATGAGTCAAGCCTTTTGAGGAGTATCAACCCAACGAAAATGCCGGGCAGCGTTGCCATATAGAGAGGCCAGAATCGCAGGCAGCTAACTCGGAAGTACCCGGCGCTGCGCATTACCAGTAGGTTGCTCAGGATCGAGGGAATGATGAGCAGGGGTAATGTTTCCTTCAAGCCAATGGACAGTACGAGAAATGGCAGGGCCGTTGTTGAAAACCCCAGCCCGGTGACCCCTTTAACAAAGGCAGCGAAGAAAAATACGGCGGCAATCGAAAACAATATATTTGGATCAGGCATAGTAATTTTGACCAGACGTAGGTCGGGGGACTGATGGTCACTCCACCAATGATAGGTTATTACTCGCTCAGAGCAACGTGCCCGTTAGCTGCAACAGACGACAGCCGTCGATCTTCCATAGGCCGTTCCCATTCGCGATCATTGAATAGAGTGCGAGCCAGCGCTGCCCATCATGCGAGATTAACCGACCCGGTACAGCGCTGATTGAAATCGTCTATCGATCCCATTAATCGAACCGGCAGGGGATTCAATAACACACCGTAGTCGTTTTCTACCATGACTCTAAAGGTGCGTTAGTCTGGAAAGCGCGACTGAATGCTGTCCGATGCATGCGCATAGGCAAGGTCATAGGGGCCTTCTTTGAAAGCATTCAGTTGGGTGTGTATGACATTTATTATCGGTTGTTCTGATGGTGTTGTGACATACCACCGGTCTTTATTTCCATCGGCAACGCCGGCCGTCAAGTGTTGGCAGAGCATTGCCATCATCATGGTTTTGCCAAGAGATATTTCATGGATTGATTTGCTTTTCGCCAAGGTCCGCTAGAAGCGCCGTGGTAAATAGCGAGCTAGAGCCGCCATCCCTAGCATGCCTAATGCTGTGGTTGCGAAGACGGCGGGTAATTCAAAAAATCGAAGCACAACTGAGAAAATACCAGGGGGCATCAACTGGGCCATGTCGCGATAGGTGTTGTAAACCCCTGCCATCTCGGGCCTTTCTTTGGACCGCACGGCGCGAAGAAAGGGGCCATTCCCCGCTGCATCCAGTGGCGCGATGGCGGCCGCCGCCACCAGCCACAAAGCAGCGCCAAGCCAGGCAAAACCCGCCGCAGCGGTTAGAACCAGCATCGCCAAAGTTGTCATCAGAGCGCTCCAGAACATCATACGCCGCAGCCCGTATCGTCGCCCGATCCAACCCCAGAAATGAACGGTAAGTACCATTGCGACACCAGCCGATACGATAGTCCCACCGATTATTTCACCCAAGCCCGACGTCACCGCGTAGAGCGGAGCATAGATAAAGAACATACTCCACCAGCCCGCTCGCCCCACGGCCAGGGCCCAAGCAAGTCGCAGCCTAGGTTGAGCCGAAAACCGCTGAATGTACCTAACGGGGTTGGCCGGAATGGGTTGAGACGTGTCTTGATGAAGGCGGTGTAACCGAAGCGTCAACATGAAAGCAATTGTGCAAACGGCAAAGATTCCGGAGAGCAAATACGGAGCGGATACTGATACTTGTTCACGAAGCACGACGCCTAGCCAAGGCCCAATCAGGAATCCTATTACCATAAAGAATACGCGCATCGGCTCAAATCGTTGAATCTCTCGCCGTGGCACGACCTGCATGATGAATAAAGTGAGTGCAATTTCGACCATGTTTGCGCTGGCGGTATAGAAAACCATTCCGAGGACGAATAGATAAATCTGGTGACTATTTAATAGAACCGCGGTAGCAACGGTGGTCACTCCGCCCAGAATCAACAGGCCGCGTGCGCGAAAACGCGATGCGAGTATCGGGATAAGCAAGCTAAATAAGACAGAGATAATTCCAGATATGAAATAGAGCAGGCTCACTGCTTGGACATTACTCATCAGGGTCAATGCTTCGATAGGTATCACCGACACCAGCAGCGATCTGGGCAATACGGCCACAGTAAACAGCGAAGCGAAGAGGGTTAGCGAAGGTCTTGGAGAATTGATGTGATTGACCAAGTCAGAATAGATTGCATTCGAAGATCAGATTGACCAGCCATTTGGGAAGCATTGTTGACGGGCCGAGTTGGAAAAGTCGCGGGTATTTAATGGTGCTCTAACAATCGACCAAAGTTGGAAATCGAGTCGTCAATTCCCATTGATCTCAATGCGTGCCAGTACAGCGCGGTATTAATGGCAATGATTGGTTTCCCCATCGATTTTTCAGCGACCGCAGCGATCTTGGCCATTCCAAGATTCGTCCCGACTTGCACGATGGCGTCGACATCGTCGCCATCAAGACGTTGCAAGGCTTGTTCCAGAGTGGTGGCATGCTGCTCAGCAATATTGATCGGGCTCGTTGCTTTGAGGCCGATTAGCCGTCGAACATCGAATCCACACTGGCCGAAATATTGCGACACACGCTGATCAGCAATGGGCCAGTAAGGTGTTAGCACAGCGAT
>DUBL01000096.1 GCA_012960345.1 Gammaproteobacteria bacterium
CCATGCGCTGAAATTGGGTTAACAAAAAATCAACCTCATCAAACGACAGCGCTAAACCCCATTTCTCGTTCGCTTCCACCAAAGTTTCGCGACCACTACCCAGCACATCCACAAAACGAAGATTGCCCGGCTCGGCGACTGCGAAAACACGAGCAAGTTCCGGCGACTTATTGATCAGGGACTCAACCATGGGGTCATACAGTAATTGACCGCAGACCGATTGGGCGGTGACCTGAATGGTTGCCCCGGCGATGGTGCTGAGCGTCCACTCGATGCCGCGTTCGATTCGCAACACCTGCAATAGACCACAGCGCCGGACAATGTCCGTCGCTTTGGTAGACCAAGGGGAAATCGTCCCCAGGCGAGGCACCACATAACACGATGGACTTCGAGAAGACCCGGTCGAGGAGACGGATTCACTGCCCAACAAATCGACAAGACGATCAGAAGCCGACGCATCGAGCGACTCCTTTGTCTCAACAAGAAAAAAATAGTGAGCAGCGAGCGCCACAATGGTGGGCTCTATGCCGCTGATCATCTCAAGTAGTTTTTCCCGCCGAAACTCCGAAAGTGCAGATCCGGCGGGCAGTATCAGCACGAAGGTTGCGATCCGTCGAGCAGGTTATCGGGCAATCGGTTGATCCAGATCGACTCCCAACCGCATAGCGACTTCCTCATAAGCCTCAACAACCCCGCCAAGGCCACGACGGAAACGATCCTTGTCTAGTTTCTTACGAGTATCAGTGTCCCATAAACGACATCCATCCGGAGTAAATTCATCTCCGAGCAATAAGGTGCCATCGAACCGGCCGAATTCCAACTTGAAATCGACCAACAACATACCCGCAGCGGAAAACATTTTGGTCAGTATGTCGTTGACCTCAAACGTGCGCGCAATCATGACGTCAATCTCTGACTGACTGGCCCAATTAAACGACCGTATATGATATTCGTTGATCATCGGGTCATGCAGTTCGTCATTTTTCAGAAAAAACTCAAATGTCGACGGAACCAGATCAATGCCGTCCTCTACGCCTAGCCGTTTACATAACGACCCGGTAGCAATATTTCGAACCACGCACTCGACGGGAATCATATCGAGCCGTTTGACAAGCGATTCGGTCTCACTCAGAAGGCCCTCGTGGTGAGTCGCGACTCCAGCGATCTCCAGTTGATCCATGATGAATGCGCTAAAGCGGTTATTGACCATCCCCTTGCGCTCGAGTTTTTCTACTTTGACGCCGTCAAACGCAGACGTGTCATCACGGAACACCATAACGAGTCGAGCTGGGTCGCTCGTTTCGAAAACGGACTTTGCCTTCCCAGAATAAAGTTCTTCGCCTTTCTCCATTCGCCATCCCCTATTAGATAAAGTCCGCAGTCAAAGGACACCCGCCGTCTGCATGGCGGCGCGCACCGTATCGTGGTGCTCAGGCGATAACGGCAACAGCGGTAAACGAATGCCCTCGCCCGCGAGCCCTAACTGACGCACCGCCCACTTGGCAGGAATGGGATTAGATTCGAGGAACATTGCCACATGCAAGGCTGAGAGTTGTTCGTCCAAAGCCGTAGCAACGGTCACATCACCCGCCACTGCCGCTTCGCACATACGGTGCATCAAATTAGGCGCCGCATTAGCCGTGACTGAGATGGTGCCCTTACCACCGGCGAGCATTAGCTGACAGGCACTGCCATCTTCACCGGAATAAATAGCGAAATCACTCGGGCAACGGGCTATCAAATCACAACCGCGCTCCAAGTCATTGGTAGCATCCTTGATACCAACAATATTGGCTACCGCGGATAACCGTACTGTCGTGTCGTTGTGCATATCCAGCGCCGTACGGCCGGGAACGTTGTAAAGAATCTGTGAAATGTCAACCGCCTCGGCAATGGCACTGAAATGTTGGAATAATCCTTCTTGAGTGGGCTTGTTGTAATACGGCACTACCAACAAGCAAGCACTGACGCCAGCGTCGGCTGCGACTCGTGTCAGACGAATCGCTTCGGCAGTGGCATTGGCCCCAGTTCCCCCAATCACCGGAATACGGCCTTGGGCTGCCTCGACAGTCCGTCGAATAACCTCTCCATGTTCATCGTGTTCAAGGGTTGCCGATTCACCCGTCGTACCAACCGAAACAATCGCATCAGTGCCTTGCCCGACGTGGTAGTCGACTAGTTTTTCCAGAGCATCCCAGTCCACCACGCCATCCGCCTGCATCGGTGTCACCATCGCAACCATGCTACCCGTTAACATCCCCTCTCCCTCGCCCAAGAGCGCGTTTTGATTCAAGTTTGACTGTCTTTGATGGTACTTGGGCTACGCTGCATTGACAAGAAATCCCTGCCCATCCTAGCAATCGAGATGCCAGCGCAATCTGCCCTGCTGAATGGCAGCCAAACCACCAATCGCAATAGGTCGATTTGGTATGCCGTGGCCAAACTCTCGCGACACAAAAACTGGACACTCAATTCGCTCACACAATCGCTCAACAAGCCATGCCTCACACGCCTCACTTTCGAGACCCAAAAACCGACCCAGCACGACGGCCCTGACTCCATCGAATTGCCCTGCCTCGCGCCACTGGTTCCAGCAACGCAACACCCGCTCAGGACGCTCATTAATGTCCTCTAGAAAGAGTATTCGTTCCAGCCCGGGGGCTGGCAAATCAGGAGTGCCAATTAAATTAGTTAACACACTGAGGCAGCCACCAAAGAGTTCACCCGTAATGATTTCCGGCGTTGCTTGATCTTTGGGACTTTCAAGCACAATCTCGCCCGAGAAAGGCGCGCCAGTCAGCAGCATGGCTACCATTTCATCTGCGGCAGCGTCTTCGCACCAAGCGGGTGAACCCGGCATCGGGCCATGCAACGCTGGCCAATTTAGTCTCGCTTTCAATGCCGCCTGCAATGCCGTGATATCTGAAAAGCCGATCAGTAATCGCGGAGAAACTTTAGACAATTCAGTCCAGTCAAGATGTGGCAGCAAGTCACTCGCGCCATATCCGCCCCGAGCTGCCATGACATAGTCAACACGACTACTCAGCAAGGATTCGCTCAGTATTTGTGCCCGTTGGGCAATGCCCTGCGGTTCAAGCCGATGTCCTACGTGACTGTCGTACGGAACATAAACAACGGAAAAACCCGCAGCACCTAAACGTTCGATGTTCTGCTGAATGATGGGCTCAGGGGCACCAGAAATCTCAACCACGTGAATAACTTTCAAAAAAGGCACCTCGGATTCAGGTTTTTGACTGACCGTTTAGGAATTTCTCAACCACTAGAACATCATCATCCGCGTACCCCAGCGCCGTGTAAAACGACCGAACTTCCAAATTATCGTGGCGGATCATGGCGTGCATCTTGGGAACCCCCCTTGCACACATCCATTGCTCCGCCTGCACCATTAGTGCCCGTGCAATGCCACCGCGCCGCCAGGTCGGCGAAACGCCGAGGTAATAAATCCAGCCCCGGTGACCATCATTCCCCATCATTATGCTACCAACAATCTCATCCCCCACGAACGCCAGCAATAGCTCCGATGCAGGGGATTGAAGGCAAAAACAAATGTCCTCGGCAGGGTCATTCCAAGGCCGGACCAGATGACAGGCTTTCCACAACGTTATGACAGGTAGCGTGTCGTCAACTGTCGCCGAACGAAACCACAAGCCCTCAGCGATCGGTATCCCAACAAGAGATGCCATGTCGGTTATCAACCCTCCCCAACTAACACCTTGCCATCGGCATCAGCGACTATGACCTCTGCGTGATTAGTGCATTTCGCTATTAGTTCAACGATTCCCCCGCCGACCTTCGGTTTGTCGGTTTTCCCGTTAACAGTCCACACGGTCGTCAACGTGTCACCAGGACGAACCGGCGCACTGAATCGGCAATTGTGTTCGAGGTAGGCAATGGCCGTGCCAACAAAGAACATTCCGACCGGCGCGGAAATCAAGGCACTGGTTAAAGGTCCGTGGAGAATGCGGCCACCAAACCGACTGGCTGCCGCAAATGTTTCATCTACGTGCAGTGGATTAAAATCACCGAAAAGACCCGCTCCCATCACTAGGTGGGTTTCCGTCACAGTTAACGAGGTGTGGAATGAATCTCCAACACTGACCTCTTCATAGGTATGTCCTTTAGGAATTCGCATAGCAGATCTCGCATAGTAAATTACGCATGACGAAACAAACTGGACGGCCGTCAGTGCTCGGCGCCAGCCTTGAAGTTGTAGACCGCACCGGATCGTATACCCGAGGGCCAACGCGAAGTAATGGTTTTCAGTCGAGTATAAAAACGAACACCCTCGGGCCCATGAACATAGTGGTCACCGAACAATGAACGCTTCCAGCCACCAAAACTATGAAAGGCCATAGGAACGGGAATCGGCACATTAATGCCGACCATGCCGATACGGACGCGATGCGAAAAATCTCTCGCTGCATCACCGTCACGGGTAAAAATAGCGGCCCCGTTTCCATACTCATGATCATTAACCAGTTGTAACGCACTATCGTAGGAATTCACTCTCACCACACACAACACTGGCCCAAAGATCTCATCGGTGTAAATAGACATGGATGGGGTCACGTGATCAAACACCGTGGCACCCACGAAACAGCCGTTCTCAAACCCTCGAACGGAAATATCCCTGCCATCAATCACCAGTTTGGCCCCCTCCTCGACTCCGCGATCAATGTATCCGCAGATACGAGCCTTTGCCGCCG
>DUBL01000097.1:0-586 GCA_012960345.1 Gammaproteobacteria bacterium
ATGTGGGTTTAACGTGTCCGCTATTTCTGATGTTGTCGGGCGGGGGCATCACGACGTTAGATACGGCGGTCCGATTTCCAGTGCGCCTGATGGAGTCTGGGCCGGCTGGGGGTGCAATTTTCAGCAGTCACATTGCGGCTGAACTCGGTCTTGACAGCGTACTTTCTTACGATATGGGTGGTACCACGGCTAAGGTGTGTTTGATTGACGAAGGTCAGCCTCAGACGGCTCGGACCTTCGAGGTGGCGAGGGAGTATCGATTTCTGAAGGGGAGCGGCATTCCGCTTCGTATTCCGGTGATCGAGATGGTTGAGGTTGGAGCTGGGGGAGGATCGATTGCAGGGGTTGATTCGATGCGAAGAATCAGTGTCGGGCCGGGGAGTGCTGGCTCTAATCCTGGACCTGTTTGTTATGGGCTGGGCGGGAAATTACCGACAGTCACAGATGCCGATGTGACATTAGGTCGGATTGATCCGAATAACTTTGCTGGGGGGAGTATGCGATTGGACTCCGAATCAGCTGCTGATGCCTTGATCCGATCGGTCGGGGATTCGTTGGGCTTCTCTGTGGAACATGCAGCGCTTGG
>DUBL01000097.1:596-4722 GCA_012960345.1 Gammaproteobacteria bacterium
ACTTCAGAAAGCAGCGGCCGCCAGAGAAATCCAGGAGAATCCAGGAGGATCCCAGGATATTACAGTTCGGGATTTGTTGGGTTTCTCCTTGGAACATGCAGCTCTTGGAGTGTCGGAGATTGTCGATGAGAATATGGCGAATGCTGCACGGGTTCACGCCATCGAAAGCGGAAAGAATGTTGATGCCCGTACACTGGTCGCGTTCGGCGGCGCAGCGCCGATTCACGTCAGTCGATTAGCTGAAAAGCTGGGAGTGGATCGAGTTGTGATTCCGCCCGGTGCTGGTGTCGGGTCAGCTCTTGGTTTTCTGCGTGCGCCGGTGGCTTATGAGGTGATTCGAAGTCACTACCAACAGTTGTCGAGCCTGAACGTTGGCGAGACTAATCGATTACTTGAGGAGATGCGCGAGGAGGCGGTCGCAGTAGTTGAGGCAGGCGCGCCTGGGCAACCGCTTGCGCAGACACAGACGGCATTTATGCGCTATTTGGGGCAAGGACACGAGGTCGGGGTTGAAATCCCGGTCATCGTTGAACAAACCCCTTTGGATGAATCGGCTGGTGAAACCCTACGCACGGCGTTTGAGCGGAAATATCACCGTTTGTACGAGCGGACTATCCCTGGAGTAGAAGTAGAAATTCTTACCTGGACATTACTGGTGAGTACGCTCCGAGATCCGCCAGCACCAATCGCCTCACAGCCTAACAGTTATGTACCGGTGCCGGTGGGGCAGCGCCAGTTGATCGATGCGGAGAGTGGCCAGTTTGATGAAGCGCCGTGTTATGAACGTTCCAGTCTTGAGGCAGGCGCGACTATATCGGGCCCTGCGGTCATCGTAGAACAGGATACTGCTACTGTCGTCTCATCTCTGTATTTCGCGGTTATTCACACCGCTGGCTATATCGTCCTTGAGCGAAAAACCTGAACCAGTAAGGAGTGATTGATGAGTTCATCGGGTGGTATTTCTGCAATACGAAATCAAATCATGTGGAATCGGCTGATCTCGGTTGTCGAAGAACAGGCCCAGACACTGGTCCGGACTTCTTTCTCAACTAGCGTTCGAGAAGCCGGAGACTTAGCGGCATCTGTGTTCGACACGCAGGGCCGGATGTTGGCCCAGGCAGTCACTGGGACACCTGGTCATATCAACGCAATGGCGGAAGCGATCATTCATTTCCTGGCCCGTTACCCTATCGATGTCATGGAGCCAGGCGATGTTTTTATCACCAATGATCCGTGGCAAACATCTGGCCACTTGCATGATGTGACCGTGGTGACGCCCACCTATCACAAAGGTTGCGTTGTTGCGCTGTTTGCCAATACCTGCCACGTGGTGGATATTGGGGGCCGAGGTTTTGGCCCTGACGCCAATCAGGTGTTTGAGGAGGGCGTCAATATTCCCATCATGCACCTGTTTAGGCGAGGAGAGGTGAATGAAACGCTAATTTCGATCCTCGAGACAAACGTGCGCGAACCCGGCCAGGTGGTCGGTGACATCTATGCATTTGCCGGTGCCAATGATATTGGAAGTGAGCGGTTGGTTGCGATGATGGAAGAGTTTGGTCAAGACGATCTATCCGATCTGGGTGGATTCATTATCGAGAATTCTCGCCTGGCCACCATCGAACGCATTGCTAAGCTCAAAAAGGGAAGTTTCAGTAATGTGTTAACCATGGATGGTTACGATAAGCCAGTGACGTTGAGTGCCGAATTAACGGTAAGCGATGACAATATTCACGTTGATTACACGGGCACTTCCCCTGCGAGTCGATACGGCATTAACGTGGTCCTTAATTACACCAAGGCCTATACCTGTTTTGGCGTGAAGTGCGTCGTCGCGCCTGATATTCCCAACAATTATGGGTCGCTGCTCCCCATCACCTTTCATGCGCCAGAAGGCTGCATTTTGAATGTCCAGCGTCCATTTGCGGTAGCGGCACGCCATATCATTGGCCACCTTTTGCCCGATACAGTGCTGGGTTGTTTGCATCAGGTACTGGAGGAGGGTTGCCAGGCAGAAGGGTCAGCATCGATGTGGAATCTGCAGTTGCGGGGCGGTGTCGTTACTTCGGCGAAGTCAGGTTATCAAGGCTACGTGCCAGAGTTTGATCTTCTGCATTTTAATTCCGGTGGTATGGGAGCACGACCCACCAAGGATGGGCTCAGTTCAACGGCATTCCCAAGTGGCATTCGGGGGATTCCGGTAGAAGCCACTGAGGCCATTACGCCGATCGTTTTCTGGCGCAAGGAATTTCGAGAGGGATCGGGTGGCGCGGGTCAATTCCGGGGCGGCTGCGGGCAGGTAATGGAAGTCGGCGGGGTCGACGACATACCGTTTGATGTTTTGGCAATGTATGAGCGGGTGGACAATGCACCGCGTGGGCGCAATGGAGGCCAAGACGGTGCGGCAGGCAGAGTCTCGCTGACCGATGGGAAACCCATGCGCTCAAAAGGTCAACAGCACATTCCCTCGGGCACCCATCTGGTGTTGGAGATGGCCGGTGGCGGAGGATTTGGAGATCCGGCAACGCGCGACTCCGAGCGGGTTGCTGAGGATGTTCGCAATGAGCTCATTACCTCGGAAGTCGCATATGTGGATTACAAGGTTGCTCTTAACGATGATGGTTCAGTCGATGAGCGGGCGACTCAATCTCTCCGAGGTGTGTCGTAACGGTTCACACGGATTCATCTGACACAGGTCGGCCTACCAGTGGCTGGCGAGCCCGCTTAGCCCTGCTGGGGGATCCTAACTTTCGCCGAATGTGGGCGGTTGGGCTAATTTACGGCACGGTTCGTTGGTTAGAGGTGTTGGCGGTTGCCGTATTTGTGTTTGAGTTAACGGACTCACCATTTGTCGTTTCGTTGATGCTGGTTGTCCGTATGCTGCCGATGATATTGCTGGGTGGTTTAATCGGCGTGTTGGCAGAAAAGATTAATCGCCGACAACTGTTGTTGGTTGAGTTTTGTGGTATTGCAGCGAGTTGTGCTGTGTTGGCTATTCTTGTATTCACTAACCACATTGCGTTGTGGCACATTGGGTTGGGTGCGTTTCTTAACGGCATGATCTGGTCCGCTGACTATGCGGTCAGGCGCACATTGCTTGGAGAAATTGCTGGTAACGAAAATGTAGGCGTAGCGATGAGCCTTGATTCGGCCACAACCAACGTGACGCGTATGCTCGGTCCACTGCTTGGTGGAGTGATTTATACCGCGATCGGCCTACAGGGAACTTATCTGGTTGGATTACTACTTTTCTCCATTGCAATTTACTTGATTAAGACAATGACTTACCGCCCAGGTGCAGCCTTGGCAATGGGCTCGAAGTTTTTCACTGATTTTCGCCAGGGATTAAGTTATATCCGATCGAATCGGACCATCACCATGGTATTAATGGTGACCGTTGTATTAAATTTCTTTGGGTTTCCTTTTGTAGCGATGGTGCCGGTTATTGGAAATGAAGAACTGGGATTAAATCCTGTTTATATTGGTGTGCTTGCGTCGGCCGAAGGCGGTGGTGCATTTCTTGGTGCGATTCTGGCTACATTATTTGTGCAGCCTGCGCATTACCGTCGTTTGTTTATTTACGGATCCACGATCTTTCTTTGTGGGGTTTTTATTTTCTCCTTTTCTTCGGGGTTTAGCTTATCCCTAGTCGTGCTTCTCATTGCCGGACTAGGTGTCGCTGGCTTTTCCACTATGCAGGGAACGATCATGTATCTTGAGGCCCCCCCCGAAATGCGCAGCCGGATCCTGGGCGTGTTGGCGTTTTGTATTGGCGCTAGCCCTATAGGGCTCTTAAATGTAGGTTGGCTTGCAGAGTGGCTGGGTCCCAGTCAGGCGATTGCTGTGCTGGCCGGTGGGGGCTTGGTGGCAATGGCCCTGGTGTGCTTTTATTGGCGTGATGTTTGGTCATTGCGTGGACGCTAAAGGATCTTTGGCTGACCTGCAAATCATTCTGCAGGTGATGGGTGCGGTGGGTCTAGCGAGGATAAATAAGTTGACAAGAGGAACCACACTGATGATTGAGGTCACTCCAGTTCAAATTAAATGTCATCAGAGCGATTGACGCAGGCGTCAATAATTGGTGATCGCGGGACAATGCGTCTGGTGGTGCGAGATAATCAAGCAA
>DUBL01000098.1 GCA_012960345.1 Gammaproteobacteria bacterium
TTTAAGGCAAATGGATATTTCGCTGACGCTTGCCAGTCATTTATTGAGCCAAAAACTTAAGCAACTGATGAGTGATCTCCACCGGCTGTTCCTCTGGAATCCAGTGTCCCGAATTTGCTATTTGTCCGCCTTCCACCTGATGGGCAACCCGCTCGAGCGATTGCATTGTTTCCAACCGCCGCCCCCAACTCTCGGCACCGCCGAGAGCGAGCACTGGCATGGGTAGTTTGCCATCGTTTTCAATCATTGCCCGGTTGTCTTCGATATCCTTCGCAATCGCACGATAGTAGTTGAAACCCGCGCGCATGGCGCCGGGTTGCGAGTAGGTGCGCGCGTATTCGTTGATGTCATTCTCTTCAATGGCGTCAGGTCGATGGCCGTAATTCTTAAAGAACCAGGAGATGTAAAGGTGCTCTCGCCCCGCGACCAGGGCCTCGGGTAGATCCGGTGTCCCGTGGAAGTTGTGATGCCAACGCTTGCCACCTTGGCTGATGTCAGGACTGCCATCCCCGGGGATGGCTACGTCGAGAATGCAAAGTTTTTCGACTGCGTCGCGATGCTGGGCAGCGAGCGAGAAGGCAGTTGGGCCGCCCCAGTCATGACCGACTAGAAAAAATTGTTGGTAGCCTAGGTGTCCATGAACCAGCTGCCAGATGTCACCGGCGACAGTGCGTTTGTCGTAACCCGAAAAGGGTCGCGTGGAGTCACCTAAACCTCTGAGATCGGGTGCGATCACGCGGTAGTGTTCGGAAAGGGCTGGCATGATATGACGCCACTCATACCAGGTTTGGGGAAACCCGTGTAGCAGCACTAGCGCCGGGCCTTCGCCGCAGGTCACGTAATGCATTTTGAGGTCGGTTAAGTTGGCAAAATGATGTGTGAATGCTTGATGGGCCATGGTGATGTTCTACGATGTTGGTATGGAGGATGTTGAACTCAGGCTGTTGAGTTCAGAAACTCGATGAGATGAGTTGTCACGGCAGCAGGTTGTTCCTGCTGTACCCAGTGTCCAGCTTCTTCGAGAAGATGACAGCCACGCAGGTCAGTACAGGTGTGGTGTTGCATTTTTTCGAAGTCGCCTGGTTTCTGGAAAACGCCCCAGTCCTGTCGGCCGGAGATAAAGCAGCTGGGTACGTTGATGGTTTGACCGGAAAACACGCGGAGATCACGGGCATTGTCGCCACGAGTTACACAGCGATACCACTGTAGTCCGCCCTGGAACCCGGTCGCTTCGTAGGTCTGACTGTAGTGAGACAGTTCGTCTTCTGTCAGCCACGTGCATGACGCGATGTGCCCAGCGGACGGCATCTCCGGCGCGACGGTTTCCGCCATTCCCTGATCGAGATCCATAATGTAGTAGCGCGGCAGTTGCGCCAAGTCTTCCGCTCGCCATGCATTCAGTTTAAAGGGTTGGTTCAGTTTCCAGTCAGCGCTCTTGTGATGATAGTAGGCTCGCAGAAATGCGTGCACACCGTCCGGGCTGCGCCACATATTGGCATTGGCGCCAGGCGTTGAGTAATACCACTGGTAGTGTTTGCGCGGCGGGATTAACTCAGCTAGTGCCGCGTGAATGTCTTTGCCTTTCGTTGCAGGGATGGAGGGGAGTCTCGGATCTTTGTTGGCCTCGTCATTCACAAACGCAGGAGCGCCTGTAAATGGCGCGCTCATCATGACGACCGAACGGAAAACATCTGGCCGGATCAGTGCACAGCAGCCGGCAACGGATGAGCCGAAGTCGTGTCCAACGACGGCGCTCACAGTTTGGTATCCCAGCGCCCAAACCAGACCCAGTGTGTCTTGCACCAGATTCAGGAAGCGAAACGACGCAAGATCACCTTCGTAGCGGTTGTCCCAGCCGCGCGTTGCCCCGTATCCGCGTTGGTCGGGTGCGACCACATGAAAACCGGCAGCAGCGAGAGGCAACATGATTTTTCGCCAACTGTAGGCCAGTTCCGGGAAGCCGTGAAGCAATAGCAGAAGTGGGCGAGCTGCCTGATCAAAACCCGCTTCTAGGAAGTGGACTGACAGGCCGTTGCCATTGTCGAGATGGCGAGAACGGATGCCGTTAGGTAAAGACATGGCTGATTGGGAGGGGGTGAGTGAGTTCGATGGGTAATGAATAACACGGCTGACCCTTAAACGTCGAATAGTCTACGTTGGTGAGGGCATGAGAATGCGCTGTGATTTCCCGCGTTAGAAGTATTGAAAAGACTTGTTGTTGATTCACCGCCACACTATGCTGACAAAGGACAACAATTAGAGAGGATGTTTGCCAACATAGGGATTGGCTGTGTCTTTCACTTTAGATCGAGGTGATGGCATGGTGCATTGGCTCTGCCTGCATTTAACTCACAGGTACTGGAATCATGGATTACGGAATCGACCAAGCGCGAGTTGACATTGCTGCCGCACATCGACTCGGTGCGCGATTTCAATTCAATGAAGGATTTAACGGCGGTCACTTCACGCTGATGGCCCCTGGTTACAGCGATCGGATACTCACTATTCCAAACGGTCTTCATTGGGAAGAAGTGTGTCCGGACGCGCTGATTTTAATTGACCTTGCAGGTGACACCGTGGAGGGTGAAGGTCACGTTGAGCGTTCCGCATTTCACATTCATTCGGCATTGCATTTGCGGCGTCCCGACCTACGGTGTTTTTTACATGCGCATATGCCTTATGCAACGGCGCTAAGCATGCTTAAGGACAATCGACTTCGACCCTACGGCCAACAGGCACTGCGTTTTCACACGAAATGTGCTTATTACGACCATTACAATGCGCTAGCACATGAGCCGGATGAGGGCGAACGGATGGCGAAAGCCCTTGCTGACCAATCAGTACTGTTTCTTGGACAACATGGTGTGATCGTCGGCGGGCCAACAGTGGGGCAGACCTTTCACGATCTTTACTATCTGGAGCGGGCCTGTATGAATCAGGTCATGGCCTTATGGACAGGGCAGGAGCTTCGCGTTATCCCAGATGAAGAAGGTCGAAAAGCAGAGGCGCAATACGATGGGCAGCGCAGTGAGGCAGAATTGCACTTTACATCGCTAAAGCGTGTTCTGGCGAAGGAAGATTCGGCGTTTAAGGACATTCAAGCGCCTGCCAATGTAAAAGCCGTATCAAGAACGGCATCCTGATGGAGGCGGTGATAATGGGTAGCACAAGTTCAGACGGGGCGGTGGTGGTTGGGCCTGACGTGTCACCCAGTTATTGGCAACCGGTGCCGGCAAACGGTTACGCGGAAGTACGTGTTTCACGTAATGACGGTAAGGGAGCGGATTTCTCGTCAGGAATTCAGTGTATTGCGCCGGGGAGCTACATTCGTGAGCATTGGCACGATCACAACGAAGAACTACTGTTTTTTTATGAGGGTACGGGTTGCGCCATTGTCGATGGGGTAAAGCACCCGATCGTGCCCGGCACAACGATCTATCTGCCGCCATTAGCAAAGCATCGGTTGATTAACGAAGGCGAGGGTAATTTGATGATGATGTGGACGTTACTCCCCGGCGGCCTTGAAGACTTCTTCGCTGCTATTGGTCGCCCGCGGACAGCGGGGGAGTCGGCCCCGGTACCGTTCGAGCGGCCGGTTAACGTGGCTGAGATTGAGCGCGATACCGTCTTCGGCGGGGCGGTCCAACGGCCAACAGAGTGTGATGAGACTGCCGCGGACTAACCGCTGGCATTGGATTAACTCCGCCGCGCGCCCCGTTGACGTTCCATCAAACTGCACCAATCCCAGCGTTTGCCGCCCAGGGCTTCTACATCGGACAGAAACTGATCGACCAGTGCGGTAACTGGTAAGCCCACGCCGCTACGGCGAGCTTCGGTCAGGCACAGGCCGATATCCTTACGCATAAGCTCTGTGGCAAAGCCAAATTCATAATCCGAGTTGGCCATGGCCTGCCAACGGTTGTCCATTTGCCATGATGCGGACGCGCCGGACAGCATCACTTCCACAACCTTTTCAAGATCAAGCCCGGCTGTTTCGGCAAAGTCGAGGCCCTCGGCCAGTGCTTGACCGATACCGACGACGCAGATCTGATTGGTCATCTTGGTCAGTTGGCCAGTACCCGCATCGCCCATGTGGCTGATGCGCTTGGCGTAGCATTCAAGCAGCGGGCGCACTCTATCGACATCTGTTGTTGTGCCTCCTGCCATGATGGCGAGGGTTCCGCGGGTTGCACCGTCGACGCCGCCAGATACGGGTGCATCGATGAAGCCGAGATCACGGGTATTAGCGTCAACAGCCAGCGTGCGTGAGATTTTCACCGAGGCGGTGGTGTGATCTACCCAGACGCCACCACTTGGTAGATTATTAAGAATGCCCTCGGGGCCTTCGGCGACTGTCTGTAATTGTGCATCGGCTGGCAGTGAGGTAATCACGACCTCGGCGTCACCGGCAGCCGCCCCCGCTGATGGAGCAGAGACTCCTTCGTGACTCTGGCACCAGCGGGTCAGCGTGTCGAGGTTGGGTTCGACTACTGTCACGTTGTGCCCTGCGGCGGCTAGGTGTCCAGCCATTGGGCCACCCATACGGCCAAGTCCAATGAATGCGATTTTCATCTGTGCTTTCTCCGTCATACCCGGTCCTGCTCCAGTTCGAGCAAGGCCTTCTTGTAGTGCAAACCACCGGCGTAGCCTGTGAGTTGGCCGTTGGCGCCGATCACGCGGTGACACGGAATCACGATGG
>DUBL01000099.1 GCA_012960345.1 Gammaproteobacteria bacterium
CCCTGGAGACAGATACACGCGTGGACATGCTTTCCACCCCGCGCATCCAAACCTCGCATGCCGAGCAGGCCCAGCTCTTCATCGGCGAGGAACGCCCCGTGATCAGCGGTACCTTCTCGGACATCAGCGGCGGCCAGACCGCCAACATCCAAATGAAACAGATCGGCATCACCCTAGAGATTCTGCCCTTCATCAATGATGAGGGACTGGTGGTGATGGACATCTACCAGGTTCGGGAGGACGGCGCCTGTAAAGGCTAACTCGCATGCCGTTAACCGTGTAAACGCGTAGTGTAAATCATGACGGCAAAGGACCCTGATGTTGTTGTCTATTGTGTCGGATGCCCGAATGATAGACTCAATTGATTGCAGGAAGAACAGGACTGCTATGTTGAGGGACAACGAGCGCGGATTTAGCCTGATTGAATTGATGATGTCGGTGGCTATCATCGGCATATTGATAACGATCGCGTTACCGCAATACCAGAGTTATCAGGTTCGGGCTAGAGTGGCAGAGAGTCTTGTAGTCGTTGAGCCTGTAAAGCGGGCGATAGAAGATTATTACGTCGAGAGAAAAGACTGGCCGTGGAACAATGAGGAAGCGGGTCTTTCAGAAGCCGAAGATCTTGCAACAGACTTTGTCGAACAAATGTCCATTCAGCCCTGCGGTAGTTCGGCCTGCGGGCAGATTACGCTTGTCCTTAGTGATGACACCAAACTGGGTGGGTTGGCCCATTCAAAGATGTATTTCGCGCCAAAGGTAACAGAAGGAACCATAGCGTGGACTTGCCATATAGACAATGTAGAAAGTCACGGTGATTTGGTGCCTAAAGAGTGTCGTAATGAGAAGCCCGGGGGGGACACCGCGCCCGGGGGTGATACCCCACCTGAGGGGGACCCCTCGCCTGTATGTCCGGATGGCTATAAGCTGCATTCTGGTAAGTGCAAAGCGGAGTCCGTGTGTCCGGACGGCACACCGCCGAGCTCCGGTACGTGCGAATCGGGGAAACCCATGTGTCCGGACGGCAAATCGGCGAAGTCCGGTAAGTCCGCTAAGTGCAAATCGGAGAAACCCATGTGTCCGGATGGCTATAAGCTGAAGTCCGGTAAGTGCGAATTGAAGATCGTGTGTCCGGATGGCAAATCGGTGAAGTCCGATAAGTCCGCTAAGTGCAAATCGTGAAATCCGTGTGACCGGACGGTAAATCGGTAAAGTCCGATAAATCGTGCCCGGACTAGCCTGGCATTTTGGCAGTTGGTGGTTGCGAAGGAGGCAATTGACAGCCCTTCGTTCTACCGTTGCATTCTCTCAGAAACCCCAGCATTCAAGCGGCAACCAAGCATCCTGACGCTGTGCTGGGTGACATTACAGGACACGAAAGGACACTAAGGCAGTACACAGAAGAAACACGAGGACAGGCGCTCAAGGGCAGGGTCTAACCTGTTGGTTCCTAGCTTCATGCGGATCACCGAGGCTTGTTCAATGACTGCCGGAAAGCCGGCTCACGCATCCCCCTTGTCGGCTAGTTTTGCTCGAGCGCGTTATCATCCTCACTCGCTCCTTCAATGCCCCGGGCAGGTCCCGCGGTTGGGTCCACTCTTTTCAGCGCCGATCGGGCTTTGTGGTAGTCCGGCTTCGCGATCAGTGCCGCCTGGAATCGCTCTGCGGCCAACCGGTCGTTACCCTGCCTCTCGTAACACCGTCCCAGATAATACTGCGCCTCGTACAGCACCGGGTTAACCTCGAGCGCAGCCTCTAAGGCTCCACCTCGTTTCCTACCCCAGCGTGGTATTCATCCCCTCAGATGGCAGGGATAGGAACTTGCTTTCGCCAATGTTGCCGAGAGTGCTGTCAACAAAACTAACCAGCCCGCCGTTCCCGGTGCACACAAATAACACAAGAGTGAGCAACACCGAAACCCAACTACCAAAACAATTAGTTAATTGATCCTTAAACGAATCTCCACCTGATCATGGTTTACAAAGCTCAGTAAAAGGGCACGGATAAATAAAACGACACCAATCATTTCCAACGATTCCTCAAAAACAGTCAACATATTGTAGCCAAAGTTTTTCATCGTATAGGCCTCAATATAATAATCCGCCAAATGTTCCACTACCAAAGCCCCCAAAAGAAATGTTGCGCCCGCGACTAGGACTCGCGATTGCATCGGTTGGGGAAGGGTAACCAGAAATTTCCAATAAATTAGAATCATTACAATAACGCCAAAACCCGCTGGGATGGTCCACGCAAAATCCGTGACCGTATTGAACGCCTCGTGCATCCCGGCTATCTCATCGAGAGACATAAATGCCATCCCTGCTCCCAGGCCATACCAATGTCTTTTATAATTATCCTTCTCCCTCTTGCTAGCGATCACAAACAACAACACCGATGAAATAAATAAATTGATCGCAGAAAACCAGGTGGCAAAACTTTCTTCTTCGTCCGGATCAAGAATTTCCCTCAAAAGCCAGGGAAGCTCATCAACAAAATAGTGATAAGCCTGAACAAAAATATGCGCCAGAACCAGACCCAACACGATCCCACCAAGACAGAGTGTTATTTTTCGGGGGTCAATAACAAATACCCAGGGAAATCTCCTATAAGCTTCGCCACTCATAATTGGGTTCCTTCCAGCGCAGCATAAAATTCGTGGTAGCCGAACCTAAAAATGTGGGCTAGACCACTCAGGTAGGCGAGTACTCCGATGATTATGAGTCCACACCATTTTTCCGTAGTTTTTTCCTTCCAAATGCAAAGCTCCTGGATACTTCCAGGGTCACTGGTCAGAAAGACCTGAAGACAATGCTGGGGTGCATCCGTGTAAAGGATAATAGATCGCATCGAACAGTCGCTAACTTGCCGAAGTTACGCATATTCTAGGCGTAGTGAAAAATTGGTAGCGGCGAGGATGTGAAAACACATCGAGAAAACTGGCTCCCCGGGCTGGACTCGAACCCGCGACCTATGGATTAACAGTCCACTGTTTATACGAGTTGCTATCGGAGAAAGTCTAGCAATTACAACACATCTTTGCGCTCAGACTCCACGGATATTCTCTGATATGGGACATAGCAGGACATAACGGGGCAGAAGATAGTGACGTAGATAGCGACGTTTGGCGGCAATCAGTAGTAGGTGGCTACTGTAGGTGAAATGTATGGTCGTCCGGGCCGTCGCGATATGCCCTGCAGCACCGTCACTCCGGAAACTGGGGGCATGTCCCGTTATTTGTTAACCGGCTAATGTAAGATTAATGTGATTATTCATTAATTTTCTATTTGACTAATTACCTGCGGCCTTCTGTGGCGGCACCATCGGATAATGAACAGCTTATTAAAAAAGCAGATTCGCAAATTCTTGGACGCTCATGGACCGTTGCCACCTGAAATGAAGCCCCTTGTCGCCGAGATTGACGCGACATACCAATCGCACGAAGACGCATTGGTAGCATTGGCTGGCTTTAAAGAGATCGAAGCGGCATTGGCCGCGGCCAAGCTGGAGGCTGATGCAGCCAACGAAGCGAAGAGCGAATTTCTCGCCAACATGAGTCATGAGATTAGAACCCCGATGAATGCGGTGATCGGGCTTGCGGGTCTCGCGCTCAAGACTGATCTAGATGAACAACAGCGTGATTACCTGGAGAAGATCAGCCTGTCGGGCAAGGCACTACTGCAGATCATTAATGACATCCTGGATCACTCTAAGATCGAGGCCGGGCGGCTTGAAACCGAGCAAATCGAGTTCGGTATTGAAGAGTTGCTGGTAAACCTCACCAGCATGGTCGCCACACGGGCCCAGGCCAAGCGATTGGAGTTTCTGTTTTCAATTGCGCCAGACGTGCCGGCGCAGTTGATAGGTGACCCGCTGCGCATTGGCCAGGTATTGACGAACCTGGTGGGTAACGCAATCAAGTTCACGGAAGCGGGAGAGATTGTGCTCGCTATTAAGATGGTAGAGCGTCAATCAGACACGGTACAACTCGAGTTCTCGGTGTCCGACAGCGGTATTGGCATGACACCTGAAGAGAGCAGTTTTCTATTTCAGGCATTTACCCAAGCCGACAGTTCAATCACGCGGCGTTACGGCGGCACTGGGCTGGGCCTTTCCATTTCCAAGGATCTGTTGTTACTGCTCAACAGCAACATCGAGGTCGAGAGCGAACGTGGCAAGGGTAGTCGTTTCTTTTTTCAATTGCATTTGGGTGTTGCGCCGGAAACGGATGCGATAGCGACCCCGTTGTCGCTGGCGGCGTTGGGTATTCGTCGAGCAATGGTCGTGGATGATAACGGCCCATCACGTGATCTGTTGAGTACGATGCTGCGTGCGATGCAGATCGACGTTGTCAGCGTGACCTCGGGTGAGGCAGCGTTAGCAGCGCTGGACACTGCCGGGAATAATGCTGATGACACGGTGGACGTTATCGTAATGGATTGGTTGATGACGGGCATGGACGGCATAGAAACCCTGGAGGCGATACGCGGGCAGGTGGCTGAGGAAGGAGCGCCGACGGTGATCCTCGTGACAGCCTATGGCCTCGAAGAGGTGCGCGCACGGTCGAAGCGGGCGGGCGTCAATGCATTGCTGCAAAAACCAATTACTCCGTTAGCTTTGTTTAATGCCGTTGCGAAGACACGCCCTGAATTTGCTGGCACGATAACTGAAGCGGTACAGCTATCTGATG
>DUBL01000100.1 GCA_012960345.1 Gammaproteobacteria bacterium
GGCCTGTCAGTCAGGTGATTTCAACCCATCTATCCTTGACGGCCTGACCACGCAGGGTCTCGCTATTGACAAGACCAACTGGGCGCTGGCAATCGATGAGCCGCCTTTTGAAGCCTATGTGACCACGACGGGGATCACATTTACATTCGGCGGTTTACGCATCAATGAACGGGGCGAGACACAAGATCTGTCCGATCGTTCCATTCCTGGCTTGTATGCGGCCGGTGAACTGGTTGGCGGACTCTTTGTCGAGAATTATCCAGGGGGATCCGGATTAACGGCTGGGACAGTCTTTGGCAAACTGGCGGGTGAGAACGCTGCAGTCTATGCCGTGTCTAACGCAGCGTGAGCGACTTCGGCAGTGGGTCTCGGCGTGCAATCAGATACCAAGACAGTGCAATGATCTGTAGTGCTAGCATTAATCCAAATCCGAGGCGGTATCCGTTGTCGAGATATCCGCCATTGATAGCTGGCCATTGGTTAATGATCAGGCCGAGTCCCGCCTGCGCAAGAAATGCGCATAGGAAAGTACACACATTTTGCGCCGTGATCACGCGACCGGCGAGCGCTTTTGGAAACTGCTGTGCGAGGCCGGCGTAGGTCAGTATGGTGGCGCTGGAGAGAAACCCATAGGCCATCCACGTGATGCCGGCCGCATGGGTGATGCCGGCGACAATCACCACCTGTGGCAGTAGCCCGATCGACATGACGACGACTGCTGTCGTCATGGTGGTTATGCCTCTTATTGACAAGGCTTCAGTGACCTTTCCGATCACCAAATAACCGGCAATGAGGGCTCCGGTCATGGCCGCGAGGACGTTCGCAGCCGATGCTCGGTCGAGCTCAGCCACATCCATTAGCCAGGCAGTAGCCCACAATCCCTGTATGGCCATCATGGTACCGGACGTGATCGCGGTGAGTGGGGCGATGGAAAAAAATCGGCGATCGGAGAGCACTTGCCACAAGCCCTGTGACCCCAAAGTTTGTGGCGTTGGATCGGTGGTCGTATCAGGATCTGGTGGCACAATAATCCATAGGATGATTGCAACGACCAGTGCCATTGCGCCTGCCAGGAGAAAAATGTCGCGCCACGACATGAATTGCAGCAGAATTTCGATGGGTCGAGTTGCCGCCAATGCACCAAGACCGCCGATGGCCATTTGTGCGCCATTAATCACGGGCAATCGATTGGCCGGAAACCACATAACGTACGCTTTGAACGCGCCCATCAGACATGCGGATACGCCGAGACCGATCAGGGCACGACCTGCGACGAGTCCAGCAAGGCTATGGGCGTTGGCGAAGAGAAATGCGCCAGCTGCAGCGACCGTGAGTAGTGTGGCTTCCGTTCGGCGCGGCCCAAAGCGATCGAGGAGCAACCCGAGCGGCAACTGGAAGACTGCAAATGGTAGAAAGTAGGCGCTGGTTAAAAGGCCAAGGCTGGCCGCATCCAGATCCAGATCGACGGCCAGATCGGTACCGATAATGGCATTACCGACCCGGAAGGCATAAGAGAGAAAATAACCCAGTGCAAACGGGACAAAAACTCGGACTACCCGTAGCGAATTTAATGAATGAGAGGAAGAGGCCACTATAGAGTTGTTAAGAAAGCGGGAGCATAAGTTGAAGGGTCATCGCTACCAAGCAGCGTCGTTTCGCATTGATGCCGCATGTCGAGGTGTTTTCGCGGCTGTGCTAGAGTACGCCGCCCCGGGAACTCGATTGGTTATTGAGATGATTATGGACGAGGAAGTCTTTAACATACAGCTCAGAAAGTTTCTGAAAAAAGTCGGTATTCAATCGCAGCGTGAGATCGAACAAGCGGTGCGTGCCGGCATTGATAGCGGTTCTCTCAGTGGAGAGGAAAAGCTCAACGCTTCGGTGTTACTACGGGTTCCCGAGGTTGGTGTTGAGATCACCATTGAAGACGATATCGCGCTGCGTTAGTGCAGCGTTGGTCGACAAACTCCAGGGCTGATATCAGTCTCCACCTCGAATCTCGGCAGCCGGCGTACAATTATTCTTGATGGTTCCTCTGGTCGAGATTTTAAATGCGACTGTATTTCGCGGTGATACTCGCGTTTTTCGGTCTTTTAACCTGAGTCTGGATCAAGGTCAGAATACCGCTATTCTTGGTCCAAATGGTTCCGGTAAGTCGACTTTGCTCAAGTTATTGACGCGGGAGCTTTATCCTGTGGTTGAGCCCGGAGCGAAGATCAGGATACTGGGTGAGGAGCGGGTAAATGTGTGGGCATTACGCTCGCGACTCGGCATCGTTTCTAGTGATCTACAACAGAATTACGCTGCTTACGTTCGAGCAATCGAAGTGGTGGTATCAGGATTCTTTGCTAGTGTTGGTATCTGGAACCATCATCAACTTAGTGATGATAAAGTCGAGCGAAGTCGTGCTGTTCTCTCAGAAATTGGCATTGGTGATCTGGCGGATCGTCCGTTTGGACAATTGTCAACCGGTCAGCAACGCCGAGTGTTGCTTGCGCGGGCGCTGGTCACTGAACCGGCCAATTTGGTACTGGATGAGCCAACCAGCGGGTTAGACTTGACAGCAACTTTTCGTTACCTGGACACGTTGCGTCACTTGATGTCGAGTGGACGGACCATTGTGCTGGTAACCCATCACATTCATGAGTTACCACCGGAAATTGAGCGGGTGGTGTTATTGAAAGAAGGTGAGGTCTTTGCTGATGGTCCCAAGGCATCGATTTTGAATGCCGAGAACTTGTCGACACTTTTTGATGCGCCGGTGGGTTTGATCCAATCTAACGGTTGGTACCAGGCCGTACCCGGTTAGCTTGGGTGGTTGTTACTGGCCTGTTGCCTTTGCGCGGCTAGGTGCGGTGCTGCGTGGTGGTATCGCATCATAAATCAGCGTGTCCTCGCCATTGTAGACAAGAAAATGGCGGCCCTTCGCCCGCGCGATGAGCGCGACACCCAAATCCTGCGCTAGTTCCAGGCCCATGTGGGTGATACCAGAGCGCGAGATGAGTACTGGAATACCCATGTGTGCGGCCTTCATCACGATTTCTGATGTCAGTCGCCCGGTGGTGTAGAACAGTTTGTCATGGCCGGTGATGCCTTCCAGCCACATCTCCCCGGCAATGGCGTCAGTCGCGTTATGCCGGCCTACATCCTCGACGAAATGCAGAATCTCTGATCCCTCACATAAGGCACAACCGTGCACAGCGCCTGCTGCACGATATATTTGGTTGTAGTCGCTGATATTTTTTAGTAGCGCGTAGATCGTCGATTGCTTCAGCGGCAATGGTTCCAGATGGGTGTCGTAGAGTTTGTCTAGCGTACAGCTGAAAATGGTCCCCTGGCCACAACCGGTGGTTACTGTGCGTTTTTTGATTTTTTCATGCAGGTCGATAATTCCTTCCCCGTGCGTGGTGGTTACCTCGACCGTTTCGCGTTCCCAATCCACCGCGACACAGGCGATTTCACCAATGTCGTCAATTAAGCGTTGATTCCGGAGGTAGCCCAAAGTCAGTTTTTCAGGATACGTGCCGAGCGTCATTAAGGTGACTAGTTCCCGCTCGTCAACTTTGATCGTCAGGGGGTACTCACCGGCAACGTGAAGTGACCGGGAGTCACCGAACTCGTCTCTTGCTTCAACGGATTGTGTTGGGTCAAGTCCTGCGTTTGACATCTGTGGACGATGTTTCTTCGCTGAGTCAGGTGCCCTGCTTGTGGCCATTTTGTTTATTGATCCTGCTGATTGAGCGTAAGTGATAAAGATCGGTATAGTCTCGATCTATGAGCGAATCCAAGTCCGGTCAGCGTGTTCCTATCGAGCGATTCCCCATTACAGTCATTGTGGAGCGAAAATGCCGCAATGACAAACCTTGGAGCATCGATCACTGGTCTGTTATTGGCCTATTGCCTGCACAAGCGAGTCAAAGGTTTGAAAAGACGATGCTGCGAGACGACGGTCATTTGAGCCAGTATAGTTGGAGCGGTTACGATGTTGCACTCTACCTAGATGATGTTGAGAGTTATCATTTTAATCTGGAGGGCGAGAGCCCCTCGATATTTGTTATCGGTGAATATACTGACGCCGAAGATGAGACAGGCGAAATTGTTCCTTTACTCGTGACATTGAGTTACGACGAAGCCGCCTCTTACATGGAAACAGACAGCCCAATTTTTAATCTGCCGATTCCCGGAGAGATTCAGTTGTGGGTGGAACAGTATGTGTTGGATAACTATCGACCGGTAGAAAAGAAGAAACGTAAGCGCCAGCGTTGGCAGCAAGATGCGTGGGTGCGCAACAAGCGACCGCTCGGGGAATATCGCTGATGGATGTGTTTGAGCAATAGGCTGAATTCTTATGCGTGAGTCACAGAGTTTTTATGCTCGTTGGTCGCGTCGCAAGCTGGAGAGCAAGACGAATTCAGACGTCGTCGACAAGAGTGTCTCGACCGAACGCGACGGAGATGCAGAGCCAGAGCCAGCAGTGCCCGCATTAACCGATGCGGATATGCCGGCCCTCGAGACGCTTCACGATGACAGTGAGCATGGGCATGAAAACCAGACCGAAGCGGCTGACGCTGTGTCGCAGGTCGATGATGATGCCGTCTTAGGAGCAGCCAAGCGCTCACCAACATCGAGCTGAATGATGACCCGCTCCGATAGATCGGCAGTCGACGAATTTCTTGC
>DUBL01000101.1:0-26878 GCA_012960345.1 Gammaproteobacteria bacterium
GGCCTGGCGGTGGTTTGCGATGTCGAAAAGGAACAGGATATTCAGCAGTTGGTCAGCGCGACGGAAGCCAAGTTTGGAGCCATTGATCTTTTTTGTTCTAACGCGGGAGTATGTTTCGGTGAGGGAGACCTGGTGACTTCGGCAACTAACGATCAATGGCAAACCTGTTGGAATATTCATGTCATGGCGCATGTCTACGCTGCAAGAGCTGCCCTGCCGGGAATGATCGCCCGCGGTGGTGGCTATTTTCTGCAGATGGTGTCCGCCGCCGGGATACTCAACCAGATTGGTGATGCGGCTTATTCCACGACCAAGCATGCCGCCTTAGGATTCGCTGAATCATTGGCGATTACCCATGGTGGTGACGGTATCAAGGTGTCGGCGATTTGTCCGCAGTATGTTGCAACACCGATGTTGGGATATGACGAAGGCGCTGATATCAGTGGTCAGACAGGTCTGATCAGTCCGGATCAGGTCGCGGACGCGGTGATTAAAGGATTGGAAGAAGAATGCTTCTTGATTCTCCCCCATCCCGAGGTCGAAGAGTATCGACGACGCAAAGGGGCCGACTACGATCGTTGGCTCGGGGGCATGCGGCGGTTGCGTCGCCACGTCTTGAAAGAGTTGGGTTCAACCGCGCTCGAAAAAATGCACAAGTTAGTGTGAATTAGCCTGATTGAGTCTCGAACAGAGAAGTCTGGCACTGGGCGCATGAATACAACCGTCGCGAGTTTAGTGTTGATCGAATGACTGATCCACCGCACCGGTAACAGCATTCCCCTTCTCGATCAAAGATGGCAAATCGGTAAGCGGCGCGTGATTTCCCCTGCGATTTAAGCTTTTTTGCAATCCCAGCCTTATTAGTGATGCCGCCAGAGGTATAGGACCGCTTCGAAATCGTGAGCGTACTGCGTGCCAGTCGACCCAGTTGAACGCGATTCAGGTCAATTGGACGCAGGGTTGGGTCAAGACCGGCATCATGAATGATTTCCGAGCGTAGATAATTTCCAATACCGGCCAGGAACTGTTGATCGAGGTAGAGCGTGGCCAGTTTACGCCTTTTGAAGCGAGGATCCGTAAGGCGTGAAAGAAGCGCACGCCATGTTAGCGAAGTGTCGAGTATGTCAGGCCCAATACGACTTAGGAAAGGGTGAGTAGTAAGTTGTTTATTTGTCAGAACCCAGATATCTGACGCGCTGTAGAGCAGCGCGCTGTGTCGAGCAGTGTGTAATGCAACGCGCAGCGTTCGCTTGGTCGTTGGGTACTGTCCCCGATCAACGACGTGCCATACGCCGTATAGCTGGTTATGGGAATAGAGCGTCCAGTCAGTGTTGAAGTGTGTCAGCAGTGCTTTGCCACGTGTTTCAATCGAGCGCACTCGGGTACCCATTAAGGTTCGCCGGAATTTTTTCAGGCGTCCGAGTCCCAGAAACAAGTCTTCAATGACTTCATTCTCCAATACCGCTGCGATTTTGTCCGCAGCGCGTCGAATTTCCGGCCCCTCAGGCATTTCAATATCTCTTGTGTACTTTCTCAGTTTGACTGTAGTAATGCGTGTTTATCCATGGCCGGAAACGTATGAATAAAAGCGATGGTACAAAAGATCCGGGCGGTGATGGAAGCCAGTTGCATTCATCTATCTCTTGTTGTCTGGGAAGTGTGCAGAGTTACGAAAGAATACAGTCGCACGAGTGATTCTAGTGAGTCGTTGGACTTATGTGACGTAAATGATCGGGTGATCAAGGGCGACACCCTAGGCCGTTAGCGCGTGGTTCTGAAGGTGACCCCGGGATTGCTCTATGCTTTAGCAGGGTGTCTAGAGTGGGTGACATGCTGTTTGCCTGTGTGTAGGATCGCTGTTTCTTAGCATCAGCGACGATTGGTGGCTGTGTCCTCTTTGGAAATGGCGCAACTGGCAATTAAACGGGTGTTGTAATGACTTTGTGGAGGTAGGCAAGTGCCGTCATTTGATGTAGTTAGCGAGCTCGATTGGCATGAGGTCACTAATGGGATGGACCAGGCCAATCGTGAGATCGCCAATCGTTTTGATTTCAAGGGGAGTGACGCTCGTATTGAGCGCAGTGACGAGACCCTGACGCTCTATGCCGAAGATGAATTCAAGATTGGACAGGTCCGTGACATTTTGGACACCAAACTGGTCAAGCGAGGCATCGACATTGCGTGTATGGAAATCGGAGAGGTTCGTGAACGAGGGGCTGGCCAGGCCCAACTAGAGATTAAGTTGCGACATGGGCTAGACACGACATTGAGCAAGAGTTTGGTTAAGAAAATCAAGGCAGAAAAATTAAAAGTGCAGACGGCTATTCAGGGTGACCAATTGCGTATTTCAGGCAAGAAACGGGATGAATTGCAGTCGGCCATTGCATTTCTAAAAAATGAGGAAGTGGGATTACCTCTTCAATACATTAACTTCCGCGATTAAGAAAAGATCATGACTGTGTTGTTCATGAGTTTCTTCGCGTTGGCGTGATCTGGAACGACCGGTTCTCGTCGGCACTGTTGACTCCCCACCATTGGGTCATCGATCTATCTTTAAGCGGCCCACGCGATTAAACTGCTGGTCTGCGACGTCGTGCCACTTTTTTGTCGCCGCTCGTTGTTTTCCCTAGCAAAGAGATTGCCCTTCAATGTGCTTGCGGCTCGGCTTTGCCGGCTACAGGATGCCTGAGCCTGCGGTAGGACGCTGATAGAGTCGCTACGCGTGATGAGA
Organism: Gammaproteobacteria bacterium; assembly: GCA_012960345.1. GTDB lineage: Bacteria > Pseudomonadota > Gammaproteobacteria > Arenicellales > UBA868 > UBA11791. The sequence goes on from DUBL01000101.1 coordinate 2,732, forward strand.
CGCTCCGGCGTTGCCAATGTATGGCCGAGAACGGTCTCGATGAACCGATAAAGGAGGCGGTCAGTTCATGACTGAAGAGGGGAAAAGGTCGGACCCCCAGGCGACCTGGCTGTTGGTATTGATTACGTCGACCGGCATTTTTGGTACCGCCATTGTCACTCCGTCACTACCGGGAATTGGCGAAGCCTTTGCTGCTGAGCCTGATAGGGCACAGTGGGTGCTAACGGGATACTTGGCAATGATTGCCGTAGGGCAGCTATTTTTTGGCCCTCTGTCAGACAAGTTTGGGCGACGGTTTCCGTTATTGGCAGGCCTTGCGTGCTTTTTGCTGGGATCGGTAATGGCATTTCTTGCGGTGGATCTCAATATGTTGATAGCAGCTCGCTGCATCCAAGGGATCGGTGCTTCGGCGGCAATGGTTCTGCCGCGGCTGATTATTAATGATACGCACGCGCCACGGGCAGCTGCAGGAAGTCTGGCTGCGGTCACCGCCGCCATGGCGCTCACACCGTTAGTATCATTTCCCTTCGGCGGCATATTGTTCGAGACGGTAGGCTGGCGCGGCATCATGGCTGCGATAGTCTGTGTTGGTTTGATTACGACGATTCCGACGGTATTACTGTTACAAGAGACTAACAGTGCACGACAAAGGTCTCTCAGCGTGTCTACGGTCATTGAAAATTACTATTTGTTATTCTCAAATCGGCAGTTTTTGCTGTTCGCGGGCAACTTAGGACTGCATGTATCGATCTTTTTCTCGTTTTTAAACTTTTTGCCCTTTGCGTTTCGTGAGCTGGGTTATACCCCAGCGGAATTCGGTATGCACATATCGCTGCTGCCGGCAGGTTTTGTGATCGGGAATCTTATCAGTCGAAAATGGACGGCTACCTTGGGTATCATCAAAATGGTTCGCTGGGGTTCCATACTGACGGTGTTTGCCATCAGTGTGATGGCGATTGTGGCGTTTTCAGGGGTTCAATCAGGATTGGCGCTAGTACTGCCGGCCATGATTTATTCATTATCAAACGGACTTACCATGCCCAACGCATCGATTGGTGCCATCAACTCGGTGAAACGTTCTGCGCAGGGCGTGGGATCAGGGTTGGCCGGTAGTCTTCAAATGCTGCTAGGGTCGCTGATTGCCTCGTCAACGATACTGCTAGGCGCGGCCAATGATGTACGTATTGGTATAGGCGTAGTTTTGGGCGCGGCGCTGGTCGCGCTTGTCGCCGCTTTGCTGTTGCGCGATGATGCACGATTGGCAGTCAACTGATCTTGATAAGGGTAGTTTGTTGTAGCGCTGTCGACTGATGTAGGAAGGAGTAATCCCTTCATAGCCTAAAGGCATCTCAGTGGGGGATTATGGCCAATAACCTTGTCTGCAGGAGCCCTTGATGACTACGGAACTTTTTTACTTGGCCCTGGCAGCCGGATTGGCTTTGATACTGTGGGTGCCTTACGTTGTGGCCAGGATCTTCTGTTGGGGCATTGGGGATGCTGCAGGTTACCCTACGGATCCACCGGAGCTCCCTGTTGGGCTCGCCGCGGGCAACGAGCGCACCTCAATCTTCTTGAGAATCTCGCCCCATTTGCGGCGCTTGTTATGGTGGCACAGGCGATCGATGTGCATAGCGCTAACACGGTGTTGGGTGCAACGCTATTTTTCTGGGCCCGTGTTGCGCATGCCCTCGTGTTCATTATGGGTGTTCCCTTGCTCAGAACGCTCGCGTTCCTTACTGGCTGGGTCGGTGCTAGTCTGATTTTTATCCAAATCATCATCAGTGTGATGTAGGCGATGGCGCTGATGGATGATAGCGTAGGGGCATAGGGGCGTAGGCATCGACGGAGCGTTTCGAAAGCATCACATCACGTGCAGCACAGTCACGAAAGTGAGGCGTAATACTATTCTGGTAGTAACCCACGTCATGGTCTGATTTGAATGTGGAAGGCGACTGATGCAGTGGAAATCGCTCTTTCGGGAGGTTAGAAGCCCATCGGAGAGCATGATCAGTACATGACCGCCTCTCCCGAGCCACCGTCAACCGCGATGGACTGGCCTGTGATCATATTGGCCATCGGTGAGCAGAAGAACAAAACCGCGGCGGCAATGTCATCCGGTTGCACCAGTTTACCCAGCGGAATCTCTTCTGTGCGCTTGGCAATAATACTTTCGATAGAGGTGTTCGCTTCCTCAGCTTCACGTGAAAAAAGTTGCATGACTCGCTCTGTCACGGTGTAACCGGGATGAATGCAATTCACCGTGACCTGATGTTGCGCAGCGTAACTCGAAAACTGTTTGCTGAAGTTGGCGATACCCGCGTTCACGACACCATTGGTGATCCGCAGGGGAGCCACAATTCGGGCGGTCATGCCCCCGATGTTGATCACGCGTCCCCAGCCTGCCGCGCGCATGGGTGTCAGTACAAGTCGCGCCAGGCGAATGTAGGCCATGAGCTTGACATCGATGTGATAACGAAAGAGATCGTCGGTTAACTCATTGAAAGGGGCGCTGGTGGATGTGACGGCATTGTTTACCAGCACATCGATTTGGCCTGCAGCATGTAGCGTGTTGTTGACCAAGTGTTCGAGTTCCGTAAGCTGACTGACGTCGGTTTGGAATGTCCATACCTTGACCTTGTGTTTTTGAATATCGGCTGCGGTGCTATCGAGTGTTTCCTGGGTGCGGCCACAAATGGCGATGTGCATTCCCTGCGACGCCAGAGTCAGTGCTATCGCCCGCCCAATACCTCGACTACCACCTGTCACTAATGCAACCTTCTCTTGTAGTTGAAAGTCCATCGACACACCTCCTTATTCAGTGATCTTATCGTGATTGGACCTGGTAGCACCTCTGGTGGGAGATTCCGGCCCCGTTAAAGAGTCCACAATGGGTCATCCAATGTGGGGGGTAATGCCGTTGTGTTTCAGTGATTCACGACAGATGGGTAAACGCGGTATGATTTTCTTTCACTTCTAAGGGATCAAATACCCAGGGGCTGGAAGCGCTGATGAATGCATCCGTCGATATCATCCCTTTGAACAGGTTAGCGTTAGCGTTGATCCCGGTGTTGGTGGTTATCCTGGTTCAACAGCGTTGGAAATTGCCTGTTCGGCCAACCATTTATGGTGCTGCCCGTATGTTGGCCCAATTACTACTGGTCGGGTATGTATTGGTCTTCTTGTTTGATACAGATAGTTCTCTTATTGTGTTTGGGGTGCTCGCCATGATGATTATGGTGGCGAGTTGGATCGCCCTACGACCGATGGGCCACGATCGACCTCGCCTCTACTGGGCGGCATTGGGTGCCATTATGGTGGGCGGTGTGCCAACGCTTTTCTTGACCACCCAGTGGGTTATTGACATAACGCCTTGGTATGAGCCTCGTTACCTGATTCCTCTGGCTGGGATGGTTTTTTCAAATTCGATGAACTCCGTCAGTATTGCAGCAGAGCGGTATGCGGCCGAGATGAATAATGGACAAAAAGAAGAGTCAGCAAGGCGCACTGCGTTTCAGGCGGCGCTCATCCCGTTGGTTAACTCACTGATGGCAGTCGGTCTGGTGTCGTTGCCGGGTATGATGACAGGGCAAGTATTGGCAGGCGTTTCACCACTAATCGCCGCGCGTTATCAAATCATGATCATGTGTGTACTGTTCGGCGCGGCTGGATTGTCGGCGGTGTGTTACCTGTATTGGGCGAGGAAAGTCAGATGACCGCAGTGGAGTTAGGCCAATCCAGTGCGGAATATCGGTCATCCCATGGCCGCGAGTCTCGGCGGATTGATTGTCACTCGAACGGGCAATGGTGCTGTGAAAAGCGCTGTATCTATGAAGGTGGCTGAGGGGTGACGGCGACATCCGACCTATCTCGAGGTGGGTTTTTCACGGCGGTCGCGACAAGGGCTTAAACGGTGATATCGCCCACTGCAGTTTCGTGTTCCGTGAGTTGAAAATGATTACCGCTACTGGCGGAGCGTCACTGCCCCTCGTTCACCCGTGTTGAGCTGGTTTGCAAATTCAGGCGCCATGGGTCGGGGATCCAGTGCGTTTAGCCATACCCTCAACAGCAGGCGTTTGCGCTCAGATTGAGCATGATCCTCAAAGGCTTTTCGCGCATGAAATGTCACACGACTATTGAGGATTTGTATATCACCCGCCTGAAATGTCATAGGCAGTTGAAACTCATCACGCAGCGAGAGCTCTGCGATGTAATCGATGGCTTTTTGACTGAGTCCATCCAGGCCTTTAATTGATTTCTCAGCGCCAAGCTCGATCTGGCGTTTATTAAATCGTGCAGACATTTTTCCACTGAAATAACTGAAGACCGGAATGCGGTGGAAACTGAGTTGTTTTTCCGACGTTCCTTTACCCACCAGATCCAGGAAAAATCCTCGTCGTAGAGGTTCCAGGTATTCCGGATGTGTGGCCATGAGTTCATTGTAGATGGCAAGTGAACTGACGACCGCGCTTTCACCGCCGGATTGGGCTGGCCGAACACACAATAAAGCGACGTAGTCACAGCTATCTGTGTGTGGGTGGATCTCGGTCGTGGTTCGATGTGCGCGAATGTTGTGGCGATAAGGGTCGTCGCCCTCAAATGAATCACCGTAATCCGTAACGGCGCTCATGGCTTCACCCTGTGCATTCTGAGAGATTCCTTCGCCGATATACGAACAGATGCCCCAGTAAATGGTCTTTAGGGTGTCAATGTCATAGCGAGTGACGTCGAGTCCTCGTAGAAAGACAAAACCTCGCCCCTCCCGTAAGGTGTGAAGCAGGTCGTCGAGAAGTGATGCAACCGTTGGCAGAGTAAAGTCAGATTGCCTGAATGAAGTCGGACTTTGTCCTGAGGAAAGCACCTGACGTGCGGCTTGTTCGATCTCGGCAAGTTGTGAATCGGTAAAATGTACTATCCAGTTGGATTCGTCGGCGTAAATTGATGACTTCCATACAGATGCCTCATCAATAACTTGCGGCCAGTCAGTTTGCATGGCTTGATCTTAATGGAGTTGGCGAACTGCGTCACCAGACGTCGATATCTTAGTGGTGTTACGTGACATCGTAACGCAATATGTCCGAGGCGCTATGCGACTTAAGTAGCTCCATGGAGGGTTATGCCAGAAACTAATGGCCGCAGTCTGTCACGAAAAACAAACCCCGAAGCCAGGTCCAGTCACCGATTGTGTCTATCATTGTTAAGATATGCAGAAAAATGTAGACGGTAACGACAAGGAATGCGTATGAAAGTGCCATGGCCGCGAACGCTTGAGGAATTCAATCAATACGGGAAGGGGTTTTTGTTTGGTTACCTTGGTATGGCCTTCACCAAAGTTGAGGAAGATGAAGTGATCGCTCACATCCCTCTACAGCAACACCATTCCGGTTGGCATGGGACCTTGCATGCGGGAACCTTATTTGCTTTGGCAGATTCGTGTGCTGGATACGGCTGCGTTAAATCGTTGCCGCAGGGCGCATCTGGTTTTACCACGATCGAAACAAAGAACAATTTTCTTGCCATGACGAATGCAGGTGTGATTCGTTGTGTTGCTACTCCAGTGCACAAAGGCCGCACCACGCAGGTATGGGACGCAGTGGTGTCCAGCCCTGACGAGGGAAAAGAGCTGTGTTATTACCGTTGTACACAGCTGATTCTCTGGCCGCGCTAGTTTGGGCCCTCGCGGTATTTGCGATGCTAGCTATTGAGAGCGACACAGGACTGCCTCGTGGTTGCTTTCATTTGTTTGCATGATGAATGCGCCCCATAAGCGACTACTCGCAACTTGTGCGGCGGTGCACGGGTTGCAGGATGGATTGACCGCGTCGATCTACGTGCTTTTGCCTGTTCTTGCACAGAGTTTTGGCCTTGGTTATGCGCAGATCGGTGCGATTCGGGCAGTACACAGCGGCGCGATGTGGTTACTTGAGATACCCGCGGGCATTCTTTCCGAGCGGGTGGGTGAACGGCGACTGTTGGTGCTCGGGCTAACAGGTGCGGGCGTGGGGTATCTGACGATGTCCCTGGCGAATGGTTACCACGGAGTTTTACTGGCGCTTTTGATTGCTGGTTGTGGTGCCGCCTTTCAACACTCGCTGTGTTCTTCGTTGATTGCTGGTGCGTTTGAGGGTCCTGACCGGCGAGTCGCGTTAGGCACTTATAACGCGAGTGGAGATACAGGAAAGTTGTTGTTCACGGGAATTGCCAGTGTGCTGTTTGGTTTCCAAGTGGGGTGGCAGGGACTGGCGGCGGGATACGGGTTTGTCGCGTTGACCGCAGCAGGCATCCTCTGGTTTGTATTGCTGGCGATAAAACAAAGGACTGCATTACCGGCGACCTTGGCTGCCAGAACGGTTGTTGGGGGTTGGGGTGTGCGGGATCGCAGGGGTTTTGTCACGCTCGCAAGCATTGTGTTTTTGGATATCGCAGTTCAGGATGGTTTCCTGGTTTTTGTCGCATTCCTGATGGTGGCAAAACAGGTGCCTCCGGTACTGGCCGCGTTTGCGGTGGTTGCAACCCTTGCAGGCGGAGTTTGCGGAAAATTTGCCTGCGGGCACTTGGCGGCTAAATTGGGAGTCGTTCGATCATTGGTGCTGGTGCAATCCTTAACTGCGATCGTGATGACCGTCGTTTTCCTTGCCCCGACAATCGTGGCGTTTATGCTACTGCCTTTGCTGGGTGTTGTTCTGCAGGGTTCGTCGTCAATCTCCTACGCGACGGTGAGCAATTTTGTGCATGACGCCCGACAGTCGCGTGGGTTTGCCGCGATCTACACGATGTCCAATGGCGCCTCCGTTGCCGGACCTCTGGTGTTTGGTTTTGTCGCCGATTCATTTCGTTTGGGTGTTTCTGTAGCGGCGATGGTGGGAGCGACACTTATCACGCTACCGCTTGCGGTATGTCTGCGATCGGCATTAAAACGGACTGACGCTTGATGTTCGTCGTCAAGGCGGAAGTCCTCACCTTGAGATAATGCGACTGACCCACATAGTGGTGAAGATTGCCGATTGACGTTCACCAGTAAACCGCCAATTCGTGTACGCCAATCGGCGTATGGGAAGGCCCCCATGTCGGCTATTTGGCGGCGCGACGGGAGTCGTCTTCGTTCTGCTGTATTGCGAAGATAGAGGTGTAGCCTTCCGACCAGTCTGGCGGGAGTCGACACGGTGCGGGGCTGAGTTGCGCCCACCGCGCCGGCGAACCGCGAATCAACGTCGAATGTTGTTTAGATGCCGAGTCGGGGTAACTGGTCAGTGAGCGAGCGTCGGCCGACTTGTAGGCATTGATCAGGAGCGGGCGCATGCGGTTTGAATTATTAGGTAATGAGCCGTGGACCGTTTGACAATGATGCACTGTAATGCTGCCCGCATTACCTTTCATCCATCCGACTGAATCCAATGGAAGTGTCCCGACATCGGCATCGGATAGTCCTCCAGTCCAGAGATCGTGTTCGTTATAGTGGTTGTAGATCGGACCATTCTGGCTGCCAGCAATGGCACCCATTGGTCCCATTTCGTCATCGACATCGTTCATATACAGGCCAATCGCTAATACGGACGGGTTGCTGTGGGGATAAAACGGAAAGTCCTGATGCCATTTAACTTCCTCACCACCGCCTGACCATTTGAAGTTCAGCTTCGAATGATGAAACATAACGTCACCGCCGAGCAGATCTTCGGCGACATCGACGATTGGGCCTTGGCTTGCAAATTTCCAATAAAGTTCGTGCTGCATGGTGGGCCAACTCAGTCGACGCAGTCGAGGATTCTCAGCGCTGTGCTCTGGCTCAAGATCGAATTGGTCATTCGACTTTGTATGCCCTCTACTCTCCTCGATAAAATCATGGGTAACGGTCCAAAGTCGATCTAACCAGTCTTGGCCAATGAACTGGTCAATAACGAGATAACCGTCATGAAAAAACTGTTCGCGCTGAGATTGGCAAAGCACTTTCGGCGTGCGGGCTAGAATTTGCTCTGGTTTCATGAGGTTTGCCTTCTGATTAAGTGAACGATGTTGGTAAAAGCAACCATTGGCAGCGTGCGCTGGCCTTTTTTCAAACTGCGTGTATAAAGGATAAATAACTCATTTGTGCATTGTGCAATGATAGGTTTGTCCAGTGGCAATTTCTAGAGTAATCAATTGTTTTGGCGGGGTTTTGGGGCGTTCACGACCGCAGCGTGAATGCTCTGTGCTCTATGGGCAGGATTTGATTCGCTAATGAGTCAGCGTGTCGGCATTGATATCGGCGGAACGTTCACTGATTTCGCTTTATTGGATATTTCATCGGGTCGGATTGCAACCCATAAGCGCCTGACGACTCCTGCCGCTCCTGCCAGCGGTGTTCTCGAAGGTTTATCTGATCTGTTGGTTCAAGAACAAGTGCCGGTCGAGCAGGTGGAGGCAGTCATCCACGGCACTACTTTAATTACCAACGCGATCATCGAGCGCAAAGGCGCGCGGATCGGGATGATAACGACCGCCGGCTTTGCGGATGTGCTGGAGATGGCGAACGAACATCGGTACGAGATGTTCGATTTGCGTATCACCTATCCAGCGCCGCTGGTCGAACGCTCCTGCCGTGTCGAAATCAAGGAACGCATCCGCTATGACGGCCAGGTTGAGACGGCATTAGCTCAGTCTGAGGTGAAACTGGCCGTCAGGCATCTGGTTGAGACAAAGGGGATAGAAAGTCTTGCCGTGTGTTTTTTGCATTCGTATGCAAATCCAGAACATGAGCGGGAGGTTCGCGACATTGTGCGTGCGGACTATCCAGAACTTTTTGTGTCGATCTCCTGTGAAGTGTTTCCGGATATACGAGAGTTTTCACGTTGGACGACAACCTGTATCAACGCATATACCCAGCCGTTACTGGATCGTTATCTTCATGACCTTGAACAAGGGTTGTTCGCGCGCCAGATTCAAGCACCGCTATTTATTATGACTTCAAGTGGCGGAACGGCGACGCCAGCTGTCGCGCGGAGTTTTCCGGTGCGAATAATGGAGTCAGGACCCGCCGCCGGCGTACTCATGTCGGCACGTCATGGGGAAATGCTATCCATCAAAAATCTGCTGTCATTTGATATGGGGGGTACTACTGCGAAGGGTGCACTCATTATTGATGGAGCGGTAAACAAACGTTACGAAATCGAAGTGGGTCGAGTGCACGATTTCAAACCGGGAAGCGGATTGGTTGCCAAGATACCGGCTATCGATATGATTGAAATTGGGTATGGCGGCGGCAGCACGTCGGCAATCGACGCCAGAGGTTTGCTTGCTGTCGGGCCTGATAGTGCTGGCGCGCAACCTGGACCGGCTTGTTATCAACAAGGTGGCAAGAGGGCGACACTGACCGATGCTAATCTGGTACTCGGTTATTTGGATGCGGCGTCATTTCTGGGTGGTAATTTTGATTTAAGTTTGCCCGATGCCGAGGCGGCCATCGCCAAGGAGGTATCGGAGAAGTTAGATTTGCCGCTTGCACGTTCCGCCTGGGGGATACATGACGTCGTTAATGAGGGTGTTGCCCGAGCGTTTAGAATTCATGCCTCCGAGCGGGGGTTTGACTACCGCAATAGCGCCATTGTGGCCTTCGGTGGTTCTGGGCCAATTCACGCCGTAGCGGTTGCGCGAAAACTTCGTGCGCCCCAGGTTATTTTTCCAGTTGGTGCAGGGGTAATGTCGGCTTTCGGTTTGTTGGCAAGTCCTCTGACATTTGAAGTGCTGCAGGGGCAACAGGTATTTCTTAAGCAATTAACATTGGAAACATTTGTTGAGGTGTTTGATCGGCTAATTGCCGAATCAAGTCAAGCATTGGTCGGTGCGGATGTGGCATCGTGCGATATCGAATATCGGCTACGTCTGGACATGCGTTATTCCGGGCAAGGACACGCGATTGAGGTCGCTCTACCGGAACACGGTTCACTGGTGGAGGTTTTCCCGACCATTGAAGAGCGCTTCGCTGAACGCTATGCGGGACTTTATGCCGCGGTGGATCTCGAGACGCCAATCGAGATTACAACCTGGAAGGTGGGTGCGGTAGGCCCATTGCCTTTTTTCCCGGAAGGCTACAAAACATGGAGATCGAGCGACGACATGAGTCAATCCCACGTAACGCGTTCGGTCTATTTCGATGAGCATGCGGACTACATTCCCTGTCGCGTGATTAATCGCATGTCACTGCGCCCCGGGGAGCGCTTTGAGGGGCCATTAATTATTGAAGAGCGCGAGTCAACTGTGGTTATTGGTCCGGAATGCGACGTTGTTGTAGATAAAACCTTGAGTCTTATCGCTACGTTATCGGGAATCTAGATAAATTCCATGACGCATACTCGACAAGCCCTGCCTTTGGTAACTCATGATGCGATCAGCGTCAGCATTATGTGGGATCGATTGGTTTCGATCGCAGATGAAATTGTTAGTACGCTGATGCGAACATCGTTTTCAACCATCGTGGCGGAGAGCTACGATCTCACGGTTGCCATTCTCGATGCCAATGGCCAGTTGCTTTGTCAGGGCACCAAAAGCCTCCCGGTCTTCATGGGAACGGCACCGGTGACATTGCAACATTTTTTGACGCGTTACCCGCCAGAGACTTTAAGACCGGGCGACGTTTTGATCTCCAATGACCCATGGATCGGTACGGGTCATCTTTTTGATATCAACGTGATGCGGCCGGTATTTGTGGAGCAGGAAATTGTCGGGTACACCATGAGCATTACTCATTTGCCTGACATCGGTGGGCTTGGTTTTGGCGCATCGGCGACAGAAATCTATCACGAGGGGCTACGCATCCCCATCGTCAAGTTGTTTGATGGCGGTGTGAGAAATGAGCTTGTAGTCGAATTTATCTCTAATAACGTCAGGACGCCGGATCAGGTGCTTGGAGACCTGTTTGCCAACGTAACCTGCAACGAGGTGGGTGAACGGATGTTGCTGGAATTTATGCAGGAATATAAGTTGAGCTCTCTTGAGGCCTTGTCGTATTCGATCCGCCACTATTCGGAGACAGCTATGCGGAGTGCCATTCGCACCATGGAGGACGGTGTGTATGCCCATTCGATCCAGATTGAGGGGATCGATGCGCCAATGACGCTTAGTTGCGTGGTAAAGGTCTCGGGCGATGCCCTGGCAATATCTTTTGATGGCACAGATCCGTGCGTGCGTCAGGGGATAAATGTTCCCTTTTGTTATACCAATGCGATGGTGTTGTATGCCATTAAGTGTCTTACCGTTCCGGCATTGCCGAACAATGCCGGAACACTTGCGCCGGTTGCCGTATCGGCGCCGCCCGGGTGTTTGCTAGCGGCGGAGCACCCATCGCCAACAGGTGCCCGGCATGTGATTGGCCACTTTGTCGCACCACTGATTTTTGGTGCCTTGGCTGATGCGGCGCCTGCACTGGTTCAGGCGGATTCAGGAATGGCCGATCTCGTGACCTTCCAGGGTCGGCATCCCAACGGGCGGGCTATCGCGGCGCTTTATTTTGCCTCTGGAGGCTTTGGGGCATTGGAAAATCACGATGGCCTGGCGGTCACACCGGGCCCGTCGAATATGGCGGTGGTGCCGACTGAACTGTGGGAGGCCTTGACCGGGACGATGATCGAATACAAGCGACTCGTTCCGAACTCGGGCGGCCCGGGCGCTGCCCGTGGTGGTCTGGGTCAGGAGCTCGCGATTAGAAATGATACGGGTAGCTTGATGACGGTTTTTTTCATGGGTAATCGGACGGAATTTCCGTCGGCTGGCCTAATGGGCGGAGGGCCCGGTCAGCTTCGCAGTCACCAGGTTAACGGTGAGACGGTACATCCGAAGGGCCAATACCATTTATCGCCAGGTGATCGAATCACATTAGTTGAGGCGGGTGGCGGTGGATTCGGGAAACCAGCCGAAAGGTCGCGGGCACTGATTAGGCACGATATCGCGGAAGGCTATGTCACGCCGGCCGGTGCCGCCAGAGACTATGGCTTTGATGGTGAATAGCTTTTCTCTTTGGTTTTAGTTCACGAAGGTTGTCCAATGATCGAGGGGCTCTCGTTCCGCCACTAACTGATTCACTGGTGCATCGGGATTGGCGTGTCCGATGGCCATGCCGCAGAAAAGCATCAGTTCTTCTGGTGCATCAACGAATTCACGGACACAGTCTGCGCGGTTTGCCCAGGCTTCCTGTGGGCAGGTGTCAAGGCCGGCCTCCTGTGCTAACAACATGAAGCTCTGCAGAAACATTCCAAGATCTGACCACTGTGGTGGACCCATGATACGGTCGATAAAGCAAAAAAAGGCCGCCGGTGCATCAAAGAAGCGAAAGTTGCGAGTGAGATGGGCAAGGCGGGCCGGTTTGTCATCCCGAGGGATCTTGAGTAGCGCGTACATATCCTCGGCAAGTTTGAATCGAGAGGTGCGATAGGGTTCCTTCAGACTGGGTGGGTAGATGGCATAGGCCGGTTCTGTCTGGGGAGCTCGGTTAGGCAAGAACTCCAAGAAACGAGTCATGGTTGATCCATTGATGACATAGATGCGCCAGGGTTGTAGGTTGCCTCCGGACGGCGCGCGGGCCGCCTTGGTGAGCAACGTTTTAATGGTTTCATCCGAAACCGCGGTGTCGAGAAAATGTCGGATGGATTTACGTTGCTGGATGGCGTCGGAAACATTCATAGGCGAGTGGCTGGTGATTAGTGTGAGGCAAAGGGTAATGTAATTAGACAGTGGTTTGGCATCGCATTTGGGCGCCATCATATCAAGCAACGCATGCGTATGTGGTTGGTTTGTCGCTAAGCAAATGTTGCCAACTGGTGTAATCTGGGTTGTCAGAATTTGGCGATGTTGTCATAACAACGTGCAGAGGATGCCAGGTGCAGGGGCTTCGGTGGTCATTTCGAGAAAAAGGTCGAGGTATGGTGCGAGTTGTAGTGATCGGTAGTCTGTTGCTGTTCACTTCCTGGTGCAGGGCCGATCCACCTTGCGAACCACCGCCTGGACTCAAACCGGCAGAGGTCGATCAGTATTGTGTGATTCACCGGTATCGAGCCGATTGTCTTGAACGATTGGGTTATGACATGTCGCGCAAAGACTGGCTGGTCGAGCTCGCCGACTTTAAGGGCTGCACGCTCTGGGCGTGCAATTATCTATCGAGCGTTCGCCAAGAGTTGTTTGAATCATTAATCGAGGGGGTTTGTTACGACCCCGATTTAGATCGACCGTAGTGCGACATTGAAAGATACAATCTCTACTTATACATTCCGTATTTTTCTGGGACGCACGAGGGATTGTTTACTTTAGCCCGCCGTCATCGAGCTGTGTCGTTTTTGGGTATCAGTGGCTGTTGATGATGACAGGAAAGCAAATTAACGAATCGCCCCGGGCGCGGAGGGCTGACCGATCATTTGAGTTTGGCATCTGAAGGGATTGTCTCTTGTTTGGAGGGATAGCGTGATGAATGGTGAAATTGTTGATCGTATTCTTAAGTGCGTTGATGTCGAATATGCTGTCGACATGGTTCAGAAGATGGTACGCACGCCGAGTGTTGTTGGCGAAGAGGGGTCGTTTGGTTTGGAGTTGACGAAATGGCTCAAAGCGTTGGATATCGGCGACGTATGGTACGAAGACATCGACGGCACTCGGGGCAATGTGCTTTGGCAGATTAATGGCGGTCGAGCCGGTCCCAGGTTTCTTCTGACAGGTCATCTGGATACTAAGCCAGTGTGTGAAGGATGGAATCGAGACCCCTATGGCGGAGAGCGGGAAGGGTCGCGTATTTTCGGCCACGCGATCATGGATATGAAAGCGGGCCTTGCGTGTCAAATTGCCGCTATGAAAGCGCTGGTTGATGCGAATGTCGAGTTGACTGGAACGTTGACTTTTGCGGGCGTTGCCAATCACATGGGGGATCAGTCGGGTGCGATTCATCTTGTGGAGAATCACCAGTTTGATCATGCGGTGCTGGGTGAGCCCACCGATATGGAGGTCTATGTCGCGCATCGAGGTCGTTACTACTTTGATATCTCAACCATCGGGCTTTCTGCGCATACCTGTCACCGTGGTCAGGCTATTAATGCGATCGAAAAAATGCTTCCAGTGATCGAAGAGATTGCCCGCATTGAATGTGTTCCGGGCGTGGCTCCCGAGATTGCCGAGTTGGTGGGGGAAGACTTGATACTCGCGGTGGGGCGTATTTACGGCGGCCTTTTCCCTGGGGGTCCTTCCATGATTCCGGATCGGTGTACGATTCGAGTCGATACCAGGCCACAACCCGGAGTGACGGTTGATGAAGTGCAAGGTTTGCTTGAAGCCGCCATTACGAGGGCCCAGGCGACTGACCCGGAGATTAAGACGGAACTTATACTGGCTGATCGTAAAGACGCCTTTATGGTGGCGCGTGACGCGCCGGTCGTTCGGCACACCAGCGCCGCGTGGGAACGGATCATGCACCGACCCGTTGTCTATAGCGGCGGATCATGGCTTGCCGATACCGCGAGCATGGGGCCATTTGTTGAGACGGTTATTTTTGGTCCGGGAGGCGATCCGGTATATCAACCCAATGAATCACTCGAAATCACTGATATTGAGCGGGCGTCCCAGATTAATGCGTTAACGGTTGCCATGGCGCTAGTGCCGGAGATGAGTGATGGCTAAGGTCGGTGCGATCCGTTTTATCTTTGTAGAGTAAACCACCTAGAGGATGATCTGATGTCAATGCGATTCGATGTCACGACGATGGCCGTAGAAACGCCAGTGCGGTTTGCCAAGTTAGTGTCGGTGGTGGAAGAGGCAAGTTGTGATCATTTGTGGGTATGTGATTCCTCGCTGCACGCGCGTGATGTGTTCGCTTATTTGGGAATCGTTGCCAATCACTCGGAACGTCTTCTCTTCGGCCCCAACTGTAATCATCCCTATACCCGCCACCCCGCAATTAATTACAACGCGATGGCGACATTGCACGAGATGTCGGGTGGGCGAGCAAAGATCACGGTTGGGGCAGGTGACCGACCGGTAATGGAACTCGGGTATCGGATTGCGCCGGTGGCTACGGTGCGAGAAATGATCGGTGCCATGCGAGCCCTCGAGAATGGTGATACGGCTAATTTTGATGGCAACACGGTAACGCTTAAGGACACACACCTTTCTGTCGACCTTCCAGGCCCGCTGCCGCTTTAT
Organism: Gammaproteobacteria bacterium; assembly: GCA_012960345.1. GTDB lineage: Bacteria > Pseudomonadota > Gammaproteobacteria > Arenicellales > UBA868 > UBA11791. The sequence continues at coordinate 17,876 of DUBL01000101.1, forward strand.
ATGGCAGCTTCAGGACCGCGGATGCTCCGCTTGGCCGGGGAGCTATGCGACGGGGTGCGCTTTCTTTGTGGTACTCACCCCGCGTGTATTGAATTTGCGTTGGCGCAGATTCAGGCGGGTGCAGAAATCGGTGGTAGAACCTCGGCGGATTTAGATATTGGTTGGACGATCTACGGTTCTTTACGAGACGACATTGATCTTGCGAGAGAGGAATGCAAGTCGTTGGCGGCGTGGTTTCCACAGACAGCGCGGCACTATGCCGAGCTCGCCGGTGTGCCCGCTGACACGATAGAGGCGATACGCGGTGCGTATACCGGTGGACATTTTGATGCAGCCGGAGAAGCATTTAAATATGTGACCAATAAGATGGTTGACGATTTCACGATCGCCGGACCGGCAGATGTGTGGATCGATCGGCTGCGTGAAGTTGCCGCGCTCGGGATTACACGTATCAATATTTTCCTACTGCGCAAGGAAAAACTAGAGATGGCAGAGGCATTGGCGGCGGATGTTTTTCCAGTGTTGCGGGAGGTTTGATTGTCAACGGTGCTGGTTAACGGAGTAGCGCTTCGATATGAGATAGGCGGGGCGGGTTTTCCGGTCGTCTTGTTGAATGGGTTAGGCGGTAACCGTAAGGATTGGTATGAACAGGTGCCAGTCTTTTCACAACACTATCAAACGATCACTTACGATCATCGGGGCACGGGCGAGTCGGATAAACCCGAGACGGGTTACAGCATTGATCAATTTGCCGATGACTGTATTGGTGTATTAGATTATTTGGGTCTGGAGCGAGCGCATCTCGTCGGGTATTCGATGGGAGGGAGAATCGCGCAGGCGATAGCTTCTCGTTATCCCGATCGTGTGGCCGCACTGGTGTTAGCGGCTACGGCTGCAAAACCCAATGCGCTCAATCTTTATAGTCTGAAACTCGGTGCTTACCTTTACGAGAATTATGGTCCCTCGGCAGCCGCTTCAGTCGGGCCTCTGGTGGATTTCACACACAACTACTTTGCTAACGCCTTACCTGTGTTGGTCGATAATCTGGGTGCTGTGCCAGAGATTCCTATGCCACTGCACGCCTTTATGGGCCATGTGGGTGCTATTGAAGAACACGATACGTCCGGTGTCTTAGGCAGCATTCGCGCGCCAGCGCTGGTGGTGATTGGAGATCAAGAGTGGCTGAATCCCTTGCCCGATGCCAATGAATTGGTTGAAGGGATCCCTGACGCGCGACTGCAGGTAATAACCGGTGCGAGTCATGGCCTCATTGTGGAGCAGCCAGAACAGTTTAATCAGTGCGTTTTGGATTTCTTTTCTGAGTATCACCGGCCGGTTGACTGATTGTCTTTGAGTTAGGGCAGCCTATGGGTTGCGCCCTGTCTGTATCTCCCCGTTGTATTTGTCTGTGCATTTTCATGGATTCCCATCGTGGTGGAGGCCTTGTTTCCATTAGGGTTAATGATCGCTGAGTGGCGTGTGTGGAGTTGCCACGTGATTGCCTGGTAGGTTGACGGTCGATCAAGTGCGGCAACCATGACGACATAGAGCGCAATGCCGCTGCATCCTAGGGGCGAAAGTAACAAAATAGGATATGATTTACATGGTGGCCATGGTGAGTTTTTTTCAGTCAGATCCAGCGGTGCGGTATCGCCTGGTCACCGGGGTAACGCCGGGCCACTGTGAGAAGTGGTTTGACACGCAATAAAAAGATTTGATGAATAGGAGGATGCTGCTGTGAGCGATATTAATTATTTTGTACTGACGGCTGTTGATTGTGCTGCTGATTACCGTCCGACTTTGTTGCCAATGATTGGAAGATTGGCCGAAGAACTTAAAGAAAAAGCCGGTGCTGCGCTTGTTCGATATGGCTTTGTCACCACCGGAGACAATCCCGGGGCCGTCGTGCTGTTTCAGGCTTATGAAAACTTAGAGGGTTTTGAAAAAGCCATGGAGGTTTACGCAGCGTCTGACGATTATGCCAAGGCCATGGCCAGTGGGAAGATCGGAATACGGCTGCGCAACCTGATGAAAGTACATCCGATTCCGTTTGAGGCACAAGCCACAGCCGATATGAAGTATTTGGTTTTGACGCGTATTGCCTCAGCCGACCCGCTGATTGATACGATCTCGTCCATGGCCGGCGTGTTTGCGGATGCCGGAGCGCTCACCTTCCGTTATGGGACCTTGATCACTGGCAGCAATGTGGGTAATCGTCTGCTCGGAGTAACTTACCCGTCACTGACGGCAGTGGAGAAAGCCTATGATGGGTTGGGCGCGGATCCTAGATACCAGGCGTTGTTAGAGAAGGTTGATGTGAACATGCGCAATATTGTGCGCCTGGTCTAAGCCGAACCAAATCATGTCGGGCCATTTTGGTTGGACTTGAACCTTAAGACCGCGGCATAGCTAGCGTGAAATCGGACGGCGCTGTGTCGCGGAGTTGCACGTCTGGATTGAAAGGGGTGTCTGCGGGCAGTCTTCGCCCGAAGACACCCCTTTCCAATTTAGGCACTGAAATGACTGATCGACGCTGTGAGGTGTTGGTGGCGATGTGGACACCCACCGCTGGCGAAACAAAACGACAGTGTTTGTTCATTGGGGCATCGACGGGGGATATTGTCAGGCCCAGGTTTTTCGAGCCGGGGTCTTCACTTCAATTTGTACGCAATCTTCCAGTGCTTCGCTCGAGTGAACAACGCCAGGCGGGTGACGCCATACTGATCCCGCTTCTGAGATAAATTCCTCGTCTCCGATGTAGTTTCTCATGCGCCCGCTAATGAGAGTGGCTATTGATTCGTGATCTTCATGCACGTGGCTTGGGTCGATTAAACCCTTTCCCCGCCGTACTTTCATCATGACCATTTCTTCGGTCACCATAAGCACTTCGACCGAAAGGTGGCCTTGTTGTACAACCCCTTCTATTGCCCGCACGGTTTCTTCTACCAACTCGTCGGGGTGGCGATGAACGGCGTCGAGTGGTTGAAGCGAGCGGTCAGTGGATTCACTCATGGTAGGTCCTCGTGGTGACTAGGCAGTGATCAGATCGTATCTGCTGTCGCGCAAACTTGACAGCAAACCATGGTTGGGAAATAGCGGGAGTGCTTTAGGCCGATTCGTTATTTTGGCACAGTCGGGGAGCGTGAAGCGCCGGTGACCCTGAGTAGTCCTAGGGATCTCGTGGGGTTCATTCCCTGGCGTTATGTACGCAGTCAGGACGGGTGCCTGGGTGCTATGAGGAGGGTGGTAGTAAGAGGTGCGACAATAGGCTCAGACCCTCTTTGATACTGGACTATGGTGTTGGAGTATATGCAATGAGAAAGCTACTGATCGTGTTGCTGCTGGTGACGGGGGCGGCTGATGCGGGCGACTTCGAGCTCTGTATCAACGGAGTTAATCTTCAAGGGCGACCGTGCGCGGGCTTTGGGAGCGGTACCGGTGGTATGCGTAACCAGCAGATCGTTGCGGTGGGTTACGACGCGATGGAGATTATTCAGCATTCAGAACGTATGGCGAGTGGTATTGATGGCGCTGGGCGTTCACATTTTGTGGGGTCGTATCGGGGAAATCGGTTAACGAAACTTCGTGGTAAAACCTTCAGTTGTCAAGCTTCGTTAGATGCCAGGCAATTCAGGTGTGTAAGCTGGCTGCCGGATTAACAGAGCGCATGATACGGCTATGGACTCGGAGTCAAGCGGAGAAGAAGGTCTCTCATTGGGTGGTGGGGCTGTGCTTTTCTTTGAGTTCTCTCGTGTGTTCCGCGGCTAATCTGCACCTTGAAATGCTGCCCGGTAGCGAAGGTCTTGGTCCGGAGATCGAAGCCCAGCTGATTGGGGTCATCGCAGCCCGTCCGGCGAATTTCATTCCTCGAACAAAACATTTGTTGGAAGATGGTTCTCCCCGATTTACGAATCGTCTTGCGCTTGAGGCAAGCCCCTACCTTCAGCAACACGCGCACAATCCGGTCAACTGGTATCCCTGGGGGGAGGAGGCTTTCGAGTCGGCCAAAGCACTGGACAGGCCGGTGCTTGTGAGTATTGGCTATTCGACTTGCCATTGGTGCCATGTTATGGAGGAAGAATCCTTTGATGATATAGAGGTGGCCGAGTTTCTTAACCAACATTTCATTGCTATCAAGGTGGACCGGGAAATACGCCCGGACATAGACAAGGTCTACATGACTGCGGTGCAAGCCATGGGTAGTAACGGAGGTTGGCCTTTGAATGTATGGGTCACACCGGATCGAAAACCGTTCTTCGGTGGAACCTATTTCCCACCGGAGAATCGTGCTAATCGACCCGGCTTCAAGACGGTCTTGGCGTTTCTCCAATCTGCGTGGGAGACACAGAGGGACAAAATCGAGGTGTCGAGTGACGAAATCAGTGTCGCGGTGATTGAGGCCATTGAGGACGTTGGTGCAAATGATGGGGGCTTTCCGGACGCAAGTATTCTGAGTCAGGCGATGACTGAGGTGAATGCGCAGACAGACCCCGTGTGGGGTGGCATTGGCCTGCACACAAAGTTTCCCTCCAGCATGCCGTTGCGGTTTCTCCTGCGTTATCACAGGCGAACCGGGGATCGCGAAGCGTTACGGTTGGCGTTACTGACGCTTGAGAAGATGGCGCATGGTGGCATTTTTGATCACCTTGGCGGGGGGTTTCATCGTTATTCAACAGAGCGCAGTTGGCAGATCCCGCATTTTGAGAAAATGCTATACGACAATGCACTGCTGGTACCGATTTACCTCGAAGCAGGGCAGGTCACAGGTCGAGACGATCTTCTTCAGGTGGCGAGAGAGACGTTGGACTACGTTGCTACTGAGATGACGTCAAACGATGGAGGATTTTATTCGGCATTGGATGCAGACAGTCGAACACCTTCAGGGGAGATGAAGGAAGGCTGGTTTTATACCTGGGCACCTGCTGACTTGATCGAAATCCTGGGAGAGGAAAGAGCCCATATTTTCTCTGCTTATTTTGGTATGCATCCGGAAGGTGGTAATGAAGGGCGAATCATTATTAACAAAGTTCGCTCGGAGGAGCAGGCTGCTGAGTCTCTGGGAATGTCCCGAGCAGTCTTGCGTAGTGAAATCACAAAGATCAGACACGACTTAAGGTCGGTGAGATCCGGGCACGCGCCCCCGCTGCGTGACGAGAAGATTTTGACGGCTTGGAACGGACTGATGATTTCCGCTTTTGCGCGCGGAGGTTTCGTGTTGAATTCGCCGCGATACCTTTCATACGCGCGACGGGCTGCGGAGTTTTTGTTACTTCGAGTGCGCTCAGAGGGAGCGCTGGGTCGGGTGTTTTTTGCTGGGGAATCGAGTGGCCCGGGGTTTCTTGCCGATCACGCATTCTTGATTGCCGGATTGCTCGATTTGTTTGAGGCAGACCCGGATCTGCGCTGGTTGAATGCAGCGATTGAATTACAGGATATCGTGAATAACGAGTATGGCGATGAAGAGGGCGGGGCTTATTTCAGGGTGCCTCGGGGAGTCGACGCGCTGTTCACCCGCCAAAAGACCGGATCAGATGGCGCATTGCCGTCAGGCAATTCGGTAACCGCACTCAATTTGCTTCGTTTATACGAATACACGTTGAATGCCGATCATCAGGAGCGAGCGAACCAGATTTTTCAAACATTTAATAATGCAATGAGGCGGCATCCATTGGCGTTCTCTGATTTGCTGGTGGCGCTTGACTACCGATTGGATACACCATTTGAGATTATTCTCATGGCACCGACCACGGGTAATGGACTGACCGAGTTGCTAGCCCCGATTCGACGCCACTTTGTGCCTAATCGAGTCATTGCCATTGCGCAGGAGGGGGATGATTTTGTACAGAAGGCAGCAAACCTTCCCATTATCAAGCATCGCAAGGTGTTGGATGGTACGGCGACCGCCTATGTGTGTGTGAACCAAGTTTGTCGACTCCCGACGACCAATGCGGCACAGTTAGAGCAGCAGATTACACAAGTTAATGAACTACTTCACTAAAGCGGTGGCCCACATAGCGGTTGCGGTTAAGGGCGAGACTTTGATCCATGCTTCAAGATGCAATGCCAGAGGCGGCAGTGCCTGATGAGTCCGCGCGGGTGAGAAAATTCGTTTTTCTTGTGGCTGTGCTGATGGCCTACCCAGTGTTAGGAATAGCCGGCCCCTCGTCCGCGCGTCTGGCGGCCATGGATTCGCTTTGGGTCGCGTATACCTTCCTTTATCAGGGGGATCCGCGGGGCCTTGCGCATGTTGAAGAATCGTTACGCATCGACCCGGATCTCGCACTGGCAAACATCATCCGGGCCGAGTTTGCGATGAAGCAACAAAATTGGACAACGGCTCAGCAATATCTCAGGCGAGGTATGGCGCTCATTGGAGAGCCAGATCAGATATTTTCACCTGCCGACACCATCCCGGTTAACGTGAAGGTCATTGAAGCGAATGCGAGAGTGTCGTTGGGTTACACCTTAATGGCACTCGCCACGCAAGCGAATGAGAAAGGTGATCTTGAGATAGCCATGCGACACCTCAACGTCGCGCGGTTGCATCTACTGGCGAGTCTTGAGCTTGAACCGACGTCAGCGGTCAAGGAGACGGCTGAGAATTTGCTGTCTTTGTTAAGTGAAGCCTACAAGAGGTGATTTTTTAGCTCCAAGGCGTGGAGTACAGCGAGCCCTTGGCGTTCCGTGCAGGGTTTAACCTACCAAGGTCGTAAAGCGTCAGTACAATGAGATCGACTCAGTCGATGGTAAAGATAATTCTCCCGTTATTGTTTGTCTTCCTTTGGAGCGGTGCGTTCATTGCGACTCGCGCGGGACTGCCAGACATATCACCGATTACGTTCCTAGCAGCTCGCTTTACGTTGGCAGGACTCATACTGGCGCCTTTCACATTTTTTTCCGGTGCCTTGGGTGGTTGGGCCAACGCCCGTCGCGTTCTCCCGCATCTGATAGTGGCGGGGATTTTGATCAACGGAGCCACCTTAACGGCGGGATACTGGGCGCTGGTAGATATTTCCGCCGCGACCATGGCATTGCTCGGATCTCTCCAACCCCTGGTCACGGCCTTCCTCTCCGGGGCTATTCTCGGCGACCGATTCCGTTCCACACAGTGGTTTGGTTTTTGTTTGGGTACGGCGGGGGTCGCGCTGGTTGCCGGGATTAACAGCATCGACCTTGGTCAAACCGAAGGTATTCTATGGGGTGTTGGCGCGTCAGTTTGTCTCATCGCAGGGACGCTTTATTACGCGAGGTTCTGTCGGTCGTCAGCGCTGCTGACGGCTAATTTCGTCCAACTCACAGCAGGCGCAGGGTTTTGTTGGTTGGTAGTGTTGGGGTTCGAAGAGGTTTATGTGACGGTCACACCCACGCTGGTATGGAGCTTCTTGTACCTGACGTTTGGTGTTTCTCTGGGTGCAATGGGGTTGTATCTTTTTATGCTTAAAACGGGGACGGCCGGTAAAGTCACGGCTAATTTCTATATCACCCCGGGGTTGACTGCGATTCTTGGTTGGTTGATTCTCGACGAGTCGTTGTCGCCTCATGTTTTAGTGGGGTTTGGTTTGGCAATGGTCGGTTTGTGGTTGGTGCATAGCCGGCAGCCTGCAGTGATACGGCCACGTTAGGGAGAATGGACCGACCGCGGCGTGTTGTGCGTCTGAACCGTGGTCGAAGGGACGGAGAATCCCTCCAAACCACCTGTCATCGCGCGTTAGTGACAGCATAGAATCGGTGGGGGCTAACCAACGGGATAACCACCATGCCTAATGACAGGACGATTATATTTGTTAGAGCCAATTCTCCGGGTTCCGATGAAACGGAATGGAATGATTGGTATGAAAAACAGCATATCGCGGCGCGACTCGAAATACCTGGCTTTTTGTGTATTCGTCGGTTTCGCTTAAGCGATGGGCAGACGTCGAACCCTGCGTCGCTGATGGCGCCTACCTATCTTGCACTGTACGAGGTGGACCATCCGGACGTTTTGTCCAGCGCCGCTTATATGAAGGTGGTCAAACACGAGGCATCGCTGGGCAGTGATAGCTTTGAAGCAAGAACTCGTGCACAACCGCACATCTCTAGAGGGATTTTCCGGCAGATATTCCCGCCGTCAGATGTCTACACCGTGCCTGATGAGGCTGAGTGGCTGGTTGCCGTAGGGCACGGGGACTTGCCTGACAGCCTCCACAGAGAGTATGACGCCTGGTACAACACTGAGCATATCCCCGCGTGTCTTCGAATGCCTAGCGTTGTCACTGCCCGTCGTTTCGAGATTCAGGCGACTGCCAGTGGCGCATCCAGTAAGGTCGGGTCGAATGTCCCGGACTACGTGGCTTTATATGATGTGACGCACGATAGCTTGTTAAGCAGTGAGCTCTTTGAGCAACCAGATTCAGCGCCGTGGCAGGCGGTGGAGTACTGCAAGATGAATCATGCTTACCAATGCATCTATCGAGGTGAGCGTTAATGAAGCCAACCATTCGGGCGCAGGCTTCCGGTCTTGTTTTTCTAGGGGCAGTATCGGCGTAGATGGTTGCATAGCGAGCATTGCTAGCGCTTTGGTCATCGAGGTTTCTCAGCGCTTGGTTTACAATAGGGGTTCCCCGCCAATAACTCTATTTTCAGGGCTTTTTCGGACTGTGATGCGATGAGTGGGTTCGATTGCCCAACCGGCGGCAGTCGTGTGATTGATTCCAGGTGTATCGACAGGGCTACCCGTGGTTTACCTTTCGTGTCGATCGGGGGTCGGGGTATCGTTTGCAGGAAGGGTATTGAGTACGCAATTTGATTTCTAACAATCTGTCTCGTTCTGACCAATACAAAAGTGGCCGCAAGTTAGATCCAGATGTCCTGGGTCGAATCTGCAGGCTAGTTCTTAAGCATCCGATGAGGGTTGGTGTTGTGACGGTGGCGACGCTGTTGTCGTCCGGGTTTCAACTCTTTATCCCGCGCTATTTAGGTAAGGCAGTCGACAACGCACAGGGTCTTTTGCAAGGGACGGTGGCG
>DUBL01000101.1:27035-27863 GCA_012960345.1 Gammaproteobacteria bacterium
GTACAGCAGCTCGATGTGAGTTTTCATGACAATGCGCACACTGGAGATCTGATCACCCGGGGCATGTTGGATCTGGAGGGTATTCGTCATTTTCCGAGTACCGGTTTGGTTCGAACGGTCATGCTGTTGGTTCTCGTAGCCGGCGGCAGCATACTCTTGATTTCAACCGATGCAGTCCTTGGGCTGGTTTCGCTTAGTTTCGTGCCGGTCATCGCAGTCAGATCAGCGATTGCTCGCATTCAGCTACGTTACCTTTGGTTAAAGCAGCAGGAGCGGTTGACGGTGCTGACCAATGCCATGGAGGAAAATCTCACCGGTATTCGCATTGTGCGAGCGTTTGCCGCACAAGCGTACGAATTGCTTCGTTTCGACAAACACTCGGTTGCCGTTCGTCAAGTTGCATTTGAGCGACTGATGGCGCGTGTCCGGAGCATGACATTTATGGGATTTTCCTTTTTTGTTGCGTTAACGCTTGCGCTTTGGGTGGGCGGTAACAAAGTACTCGCAGGTGAGATTACTGTCGGGACACTCACAGAATTTCTTGCGTTTATGATGATTCTTCAGATGCCGGTGCGACAGATCGGTATGACGGTAAATTCGTACGCACGTGCGTCAACCTGTGGTGCACGATTTTTTGAAATCCTTGATTATCCGAACCCGATAGAAAGTGGGGAAGCGCTGCCTGATCTGAAAATAACAAAAGGTGAGGTGCGCTTTGAAGGCGTCTACTTTGGTTATGGGGAAGGTGAAACCCGAGTCAACGTCCTGTCTGATATTACTTTTAATGTCCAAGCGGGGAAGACGTTAGGCATCGTCGGCCCGCCGGGC
>DUBL01000102.1:0-4281 GCA_012960345.1 Gammaproteobacteria bacterium
GTGCAGTCCGCCCGAATATCTGCACGTGGCTTTTCGTAACGCATTCACCGGCGCCCAGACCCCGCATGTCGGGATGCGCCTTGTGCTGCGGCAAGGGGAACGGATCACGCGAACCCGCACTGAAATCACGAAAGTCCTTCAGGCAAAACTGGATGCCGAGAAAAAAGCCAAGCAGAAGAAAAAGTGATGAAGCATTACTTGACGTTAATATTTTTTCTGTTTGCGTTTGGGTTGAAGGCGGATGAGGAATTTACCCGCAAGATTCAACCTTTCCTCAACACCTATTGCATTTCCTGTCATGGCCCAGAAAAGCAGAAGGGCAAAATCCGTTTCGACCAGCTCACCGCCGGTATGAGTGATCGTAAGGAAGCCGAATTGTGGATGCGTATGTTGGAGGCCATGGAGTTTGGCGAGATGCCTTCAGACAGTGCCAAGAAATTTCCCACCAAGGCAGAGGCACGATTGGTGCAGGGATGGATTAGCCGCGCCCTGGAAGCGCAGGGCCTCGCGGTGGAGGAAAAGCGGGACAAGGAGGGCTACGGTAATCTCGTTTCACACGAGCTACTCTTTTCTCCTGCCGAAAATAAGCGAACCATTGATGTAGCCGCCCGTCTCTGGCGTATCACTCCCAAGGCCCTGGCTAACTTGTTGCGCGGTGCGCGGATGGTTTCCAATCCTTTTGACCTGGAGAAGCCTCACGGCAATTTCCGCGACTTCAAGGGGAAATATCATTTCAACTCACTAATGGCTGAGCAGATCACCGAACTGGCCATTGCCCACTCCGATAAGGAGGCCAAAAATGCCCGCAAGATGATCGTTGTTTTGCGGGGCAAGGGGAGCACTATCGACGAAGCAAACCGAGAGGCAATCAAGCGGCACTACAATACTGTGCTGCGCCGGTCACCTGCGGAGAAAGAGATGGAGTCACTGATGGCTCTACTCAAGAAGGTAGATGCCGAGCTGGGAATTCCGCGTGGTCTTCAGGCTGCCTATGCCGCAATTATATTGCAGCCGGAAACCTTGTTTCGCTTCGAGGGAACCGGTGGGTCAGGTGATTCAAATCTGTTGAGTCTTTCCCGGCGTGAACTGGCCACTTCACTTTCCTACGCCCTGACGGATCTACCGTTGGATGGCAATATGCTGCGGGCATTTGAGAATGAGAAAATGCCCGTGCGCGATATTATCCGCGCTGAAGTTGGTCGTTTATTCGAAGATGAAAAGAGACCCTACGCCAGGAATCGTCTACTACAGTTCTTCCAGGAATATTTCGATTACCAGAAGGCTGAGGATGTATTTAAAGATCAGATTAAGGGCCATAAACATTGGGCTCCGGCATTGGTGTATGATCTGGATGCGCTGATTATGCATACGCTCAAAAAAGATAAGCAGGTTTTCAAGACCTTGTTGACCACCCCTGAATATTTAATTTTTGTTAATAGCCATCGCGATCACGGCAACCCGCTCGTTTACAATCTACCACCGGACTGGAAACCAACACCCAAGCCGGTCCGTTTTCCCAAGGATCAGCGGATGGGAGTCCTAACCCACCCGGCGTGGTTGGTGGCTCACTCTGGAAACTTTGATAATGATCCTATTCGGCGTGGTCATTGGATTCGTTATAAACTTTTGGGCGGTAATGTTCCGGATATTCCGATCAACGTGGATGCCAAGCTGCCCGATGATAAAACGATGACGCTGCGCGAACGTATGCATGTGACTCGGGCCGAGGCTTGCTACAAATGCCACAGCAAGATGAACCCGCTGGGGTTGCCTTTTGAATTGTACGACCACTACGGTCGTCTTCGTTTTACTGAACTGGATAAGCCGGTTGATACCACCAGTAAGGTTGTGAACACCGGTGTTGCAGGAGTGGATGGGGCAGTGAAAGACCCATTTGAAATGATTGAACGATTGGCTAACTCTACTCATTGCGAACAGGTTTTTATCCGCTACGTCTTCCGTTTTTTTATGGGCCGAAATGAAACTCTTGGCGACGCCAAAACTTTACAGGAGGCACACAAGGCCTACGTCGAGAGTGATGGCAGCATGAAGGCGCTAGTGGTTTCGCTGCTCAGTTCGGATTCATTTATCTATCGCGCGAAAAACAAAGAGAGATAGCTGGTGCGTAGGCCCCCGATTACATCAACAGTGTTATGAAGAGCCGATTCTTTAAATTAGTCCTCTCGGCAGTTTTTTTATTCGGCAGCCTGGCGGCAGAAGAGAAACAGGCCAAGCCTCCGGTCAGGCTCACAATTGAGAAGCGTAAGAATCAAATCGCTTACCTTGACCTTGAGTTTGCTCGGGTTGGCAACGTGCCCATTTTAATGGATCTCTACGTGCCGACGAATACCAAGCGCAAACCACACGTGATTGTTTTCTTTCACGGGGGATCCTGGCGCGGTGGCTCAAAAAAAACCTGCCACGTGCATTGGCTGACGCAGCATGGGTATGCAGTTGCCAGTGTTGGGTACCGCCTCACCACCGTAGCCCCATTCCCGGCCCTGCTTCATGATTGCAAAGGGGCGGTCAGGTTTCTTCGGGCCAATGCCAATAAATATCATATCGATGGAGGAAAGATGGGAGCATCGGGAGCATCGGCAGGCGGGCTCTTGGGATTACTATTGGCAACCAGCGGTGGGGTTAAGGAACTGGAAGGTGATGTCGGTGGTAATCTCGAGCAATCAAGCCGGGTTCAATCGGGGTTGGGTCTTTTCTGCCCGACCGATCTCCTCTATGACGCAGTTGAAAACAAGGCGCGGTTTGATAATCCCGGCAGTCCGATTTATCAGCTATTGGGATGCAAGCCTTCCGAGAATCTGGATAAAGCCAAAATGGCCAGTGCTACGGGGCATATCACCAGGGATGACCCTCCGATTCTCATACTCGCGGGCGGGGCGGATAAGCAAGAACCTAGGATTCACGGCAAACGCATGAAGGCGGCTTATGATAAAGCCGGGCTCGAGGCCACCTTCCAGATCGTCGAGGGCGCAGGCCATGGTGGGCCGCAGTATCGTGATGCAAAACGCAAAAAACTGATTCTCGATATGTTCGCCAAACAGTTGCGTGGAGAGTAGCAAACTGCGGCAATGAGGCCGAAAATATCCCCGCTGTAATGTTCGCGCGCGCTTTCTACACTGCCTCCCCAACAGCATTTACACCAGAGCCGGTGAGGCGGGATTTCCCATATAGGTCATTGGTTAGTTGTGCGTTCTGCTACCAGTATGCAGAGTCCTGATAGGTCAGTCCGGTATTCGTATCGTGATAGAAATGGTGACCCCCTCCGTTGCTCGCCGAGTAGAAATACTCGACCGTATCCTCTGTCCCCACCCAGCCAAGCGGACCGATTGCCTTCCCGATGTTTTCAGGGTTAGCGGGCGATCTCTCACTGAATGAATCGAGCGCCTCCCCAGGGCGAGCGAAGCGTCTGTCGAGGAACGCATTGAGTTCTCTCTCCGATATAGTGTAGATGGCGTGATGATCGAGGAAGTTCCTCCGCAGCGTGATGTCGGTAAGCGGTAGGCGGGATCAGATTCCGGCCCCTCTCCGGCCACCAAATGCTATTCCGATTCGCATGGTGTGTATCGGTGCCATAGGTCCGGAAGACGATCAAGGCGCACCCTATTATAAGTGCGAGAATGCCGACGCATACCTTGAGAACAATTCCGCAGCGCGGTGACCGGGACTGTTGAGGGGCTAGATCCGCCTGCCCGTTTATTGGAGATGGGGGACTTTGTTCCATTGTAAAACCGGGGTCCCGCCATTTTCTAGAAGGACAAGTCTTTTAGTCTCTCCATCTTCTTTTCTCTCATAAGCCCCTACCACCTTCTCTCTTAATGTTAGCTCTTTAACTGGAGTGCAACACCCCATAACCAACAATCCTATAATCAATGTAATGTATTTCATGCTTTGCCCTTCTTTAGTTTGTTAATGGCTGATTTTGTTTGTGAACGCCCCTCGCTCTGTCGAAAGCTTACGGAATTTTACTAACAGAGGGTGTTATTCGTTGGTCAAGCGCGGCATCGGCTTCAACTTAAAGTATTTGATACTCACACCTTTATTCGGGGCGTACTGGGTAAATGAGATCCGGTTTCGTCCCTCTTTCAATTCGAGTTCAACGGGTTTGGTATCCATCCAGTCGGCTTTGGTGTAGGGAATGTCGATATCCACGAGAGTTCTCCTGTTGACGCGAAGCAGGAATTTTCGTTCCACTGTCACGGTACATACATGGGCAGTAAATCCGTACTTGCCGGCCTTGGGAATATCTACCGTGTAACTGAGCAA
>DUBL01000102.1:4314-4634 GCA_012960345.1 Gammaproteobacteria bacterium
CGGGCGGCGGCCCTGCAAACCGTAGTGCACTTGCATTCCGCCATCGATGCTTTCCATGAATCTTATCTTCTCACCGTTCTTCGGTGATCTACATGCCGCTACGGGAATGGTTATTGTGCCATCCTTGGCCACGGTGATCTTGCGAAACTTCTCAGGGATCTCTAACTGCGCGATCTCTTCCTTCTCGCTACTCACATTGGATTCTGCGAGTTCCTCACCCGTGGTCCCTATGTCTTCTATTTTCTGATCTTCGACGATGGCCTGTCTTTTGTAGAAACCAAGCAATCGCCAGAACCCACCGCTTGATCCGTAGTTACGCG
>DUBL01000103.1 GCA_012960345.1 Gammaproteobacteria bacterium
CGCGGCTACAAGCAATTTCTTGTTCATGTATGAACTCTCCTCGAAATAAAAAGTTAAAGTGCCTTTTGTACAAAAGCCCATGGATTTTGACGAATCGTTGGCCCAATTGCAACAGTTGTTGCTAAAGCACGACGAAGGCCAGGGAAACCGTTGTTATTTAGCAACAGTCATCCCTGGCCTTCTGGTTTGGATGTGCTCAACCCATTCCCAGCCCTGCGAACATGGCCCGTGGCTTACGTTAGAATGCAACAAAATGGCATAAAACAGTTTGTTCAGTAGTCTGGCCAGCGCCTCCGGGGCCCGGTTACTGCGGGAAGGGTCGCATTCGCGTTTTACATCAGTCAAGGAAACCATGGGATTGAACCTGATTAATCGAGGTGTGTGCTGTGTCGCGGCGGTGGTGGCGCTGGGGCTGACGAGCGGTTGTGCATCCACCGGTGACGCAGTGGTTGGCGCCAGTCGGTCAACAGCAACAGCCGATGCGTCTGTTGGCGAGGTGAATCAAAGGATGGAAGAGGGCCGGGGTATTAATTTATCCGCTTTCTTTCGCAACCCGCAGGGGGCCCTCAACCCGAGCCCCGTGGTGGACGATGCGGAGTATGCTGAGTACCTGGAATGGAAGCGCTGGCAGGAGTTTAAGGCTTATCTTGAGTGGCAGCATCAACGTCAGAGTGACTGACCTTTCTGCTGTATTTCAGTGAATGATTAAGCCCGGCCGGTCTTTGCTCGTCGCTGCTAATATTTCAGTCGCTCAAAGATCAGCGACAGAATTCGATCGCCGGTTTCACTCGGGTTCCCCTCGACGTTAATCACATCGACGATGGTGTTGGTTCCCTCTGGTGACAATTGCACGCGATAAGTGCTGGCCGGTGTGATCGAATCTTTTTTCCAGAAGGCAAGTTTTTTAATGAGAGGTGTCGAATCTGGCGCACCCGGATCAGCGTAGCGGATAACAAAACTGAACGTCCCTAAATTTTTCTCGGAAACAGAGAAACCAACCTCACTCAGCGCTTGATCAAGGCGTTGCCAGGCAAGAGTCGGGCCGAGCGGTAAGGTCAATTGCAGTCGACCGGTGGCCCCTTCGCTAAGCGAAGTTCCAGACACACCTTTTCGGCCGCCGACTACATGTTGTTCACGCTCGCGCGCAAATGTTTTCAACTGTACGGCGAGCCGGGCAACGAAAGCGTTTGCTGTTGCATCAGTCAGCGCGATGTGGTCCTCGTCATAGACTGCGGCAACAACAATGTCGTTCTGTTGTCGCAACTGGAGTTGATAAATGACCGGTTCACGCAGCCAGAATGCGAGTCGCTTTAGTCCTTTCCTTTCACCTGCAGGCTCGCGAGTATCGTAGTGAATGCGAAATGTCCAGGTGGCGCGGGTGATGTCGAGCGTTTGTAGGCCCATATTGAGGACGGCGGTATCGACGCGGTTCCAACTATTGTCCAGTGTGTCATCGATCAGTATCAGTTGCTGGCCGCTGTCATCCAACGCGGTTAACACGCCCCGTTTGCTAAGGAGGGCTCGTTGCGCTTCTTGCTTGGCCGCTTTGAATGCCGAAAAATCAATAGATTGTGAGATGCCTTCTTGCACTCGCCACTTAAGGAATTCGTTGTATTCAGCGCGTTTCTCAAGATCCTTAAATGCGCCAAAGGCTTTCAGTTGCCCACCGCTGGCACGTTGTCGGACGGCATCCGACAGGCGAATGCTCTCGTTTGCGCTAGGGGCGGTGAGATCAGGTGGTACTGCAAGAGACTGCAATCCATCGTCAAGCCGGACTGGGGCCTCGAGGGAGTCGAGCGATTGGCAGGCCGCAAGCAGCCATACCGCCCCTAGTGACATCGCAGTGATGGGGATGAGTCGCTTGATCAACATGACTCCCCGATGGGTTCTAACGAGGTCAATGGGTGTCTCTTGTTCGGATGGTTTTATTACGCCTGCAACTAACCGCTATTATAGGTCCAATTCCGGGCCGGCCACGGGACCCGTGCATTCATTGACAGCGGCCAGGTGGGAGACCTATCTTGACCCAATTCACTGCGAGTGATGCTGTCACGGGCTTGGTGCTGGCAGGCGGGCAAGCGCGTCGTATGGGGGGTGAGGACAAGGGCCTGGTTTCGTTAGGTAATCGTCCGATGCTTTCCTGGGTGCTCGAGCGTTTTGCACCCCAGGTTGACGAGGTGCTGATTAGCGCCAACCGCAATCTTGAGCGTTACGCACAGTTTGGCCGGCGGATAGTGACGGATGGGATGACTGGGTTTCTGGGCCCGCTTGCAGGCTTGGCGGCGTGTCTGGTCACGTCCCGCACGCCGTGGTTGGTGATGGTGCCTTGTGACTCACCGTTTCTGCCCCATGATCTTGTCATGCGCTTTCTTGATGTTGCCGCACAATATGATTCACCGTTGGTGTGTGCACATGACGGCAACCGTCTGCAGCCTGTGTTCAGTCTTGTGCACACCGGTCTGTTGGCTGATCTCACCGAATACCTTGACGCGGGTGAACGTAAGATTGATCGTTGGTTCGACCGCCATCAATGGCGGCCGGTTGTTTTTGCCGAACACAATGACATATTTTGCAATGTCAACTCACCGCATGATCTGCAACAGGTCGAAGCCCGCCTGCTTGCTGACTGACACAATGCTATTCGAGTGAAATGAAGTTTTTGCCTGTGACTGTCGAATACGGTTAAATGGAAACACTGTCCGCTTGGGACTGAAGCGCTGGAATCAAAGGATTCTCTCTGGTATCACACATGTTCAAAAAGGTATTGGTTGCTAATCGCGGTGAGATTGCTTGCCGCATTCTCGAAACGGCTAAGCGTCTTGGCATTGCAACGGTCGCGGTGTATTCCGAAGTCGATGGCAACGCGCGTCACGTCGCGCTAGCGGACCAAGCCGTCTGTATTGGTCCTGCGCCGAGCGCAGAGAGTTATCTCGATATCAATCGGATAGTTGCGGCCTGTGTTGAGTTGCAGGTCGATGCCGTCCATCCGGGCTACGGGTTCTTGTCTGAGAACGCACGTTTTGTCTCGGCACTTGATGAGGCGGGCATCACCTTTATTGGCCCGAGTGTGCATGCTATCGAGGTCATGGGGGACAAGATTGCCTCACGCAAACTGGCGCTTAGCGCGGGATTGCCGGTTGTACCGGGTCACGATGAGGCGTTGGCGGACGTTAATGACGCATTGAAGCACGCTGGAATGATCGGTTACCCGGTGATGCTTAAGGCAAGCGCAGGTGGTGGTGGCAAGGGCATGCGAATCGCCATGGATGAAGCCAGCTGTCGTGACGGTTTCGAGCGTGCGCGCAGCGAGGCGCAGTCGAGTTTTGGTGACAACAGAATCTTTGTGGAGAAGTTTATTGCTGAGCCCCGCCATATAGAAATTCAGGTACTGGCGGACCAGCATGGACACTGTATTCACCTGAACGAGCGGGAATGTTCCATCCAGCGACGACACCAGAAGGTGATCGAAGAGGCGCCCTCATCGTTTCTGGATGAGGCCACCCGTCAGGCCATGGGTGAGCAGGCACTCGCGCTGGTTCGTGCGGTTGATTACTGTTCGGCCGGTACGGTCGAATTTATTGTTGATCCTGGCGGCGATTTCTATTTTCTGGAAATGAACACACGCCTGCAGGTCGAACACCCGGTCACGGAGTACATCACTGGATTGGATTTGGTTGAATGGATGCTAAGGATCGCAGCGGGCGAATCCTTGACGCTTGCCCAGAAAGATATCGGCATCTCTGGTTGGTCAATGGAAGCCAGATTGTATGCTGAGGATCCCTCGCGCGGATTCTTGCCGTCAACGGGTCGACTGTCTCGTTATCGACCACCGGCAACGGGCCGATATGTCCGGGTCGATAGCGGTGTTGATGAAGGTGATGAGATCGGTATTTATTATGATCCGTTGATGGCAAAGTTGATTACATACGGTGATAGTCGTCATGAGGCCATTGCGCGTATGCGTACGGCGTTGGATCAGTTTCGAATCGATGGTGTGACAACCAACCGATTAGCTTTGGCGGCATTGTTTGAGCACGAGCGATTTCTCACGGGGTCTTTGTCTACGGGTTTTATTGACGAGAATTTCCCCAATGGTTTTGGGGAGCTAATGCCGAGCAATGAGGTGCGGCGCCGAATGGTTGCGCTGGCGGCTATGCTGCATCATCGACTCGAGACACGGGCTGGTATTAATGACATCGCGACCCCGCGGCGGCGCGAGTACAGCGTGCGTTTGGGCGATTCGCGTGAACAGGTCGGGGTGCTTGAAACCCGTCAGGGTTATGAGGTGTTGCTCGGTGGCGAGCTTGTGACACTTAGAACGCGGTGGTGGCCGCCGCAGCCAGTAGTGGCATTTGAAATCGACGGCGCCGATTTTTTTGCCCAGTTTGATCGCCATGAAATGGGTTACCGCCTGCAACACGGATCGATCTCGCTATCGGTTCGAGTGCTACCGATGCATGTCGATGCCTTGTTCGACAAGATGCCGATCAAGATATCGTCACAGTTGACAAATTATTTACGATCCCCGATGCCCGGACTGCTGGTTTCAATTGCAGTGAGGGTGGGAGATTCGGTCAACGCCGGTGATGAGGTAGCCATTG
>DUBL01000104.1 GCA_012960345.1 Gammaproteobacteria bacterium
GTGCTTTTGACTTGATGCATGAGGGAAAATCGATTCGAAGTGTTGTCCTTTATTGAGTGAGGTCGGCGTATCAGCTCGGCGGATTAAATCAGGGAATCACATCAGAAAGGGTCACGGTTACAGTGTCAACCGTGTTGACCGTTACAGACCGGGTTACGCCGATGATGTCACCAGGAGTCGGCGTGGCATTGCCGGTTCGTGATATGCGGGCAACGATCTCTACTTGTTCGACGTCGGAAAGTTTCTGGCTTGGCATCACAGCCAAACTGTCATCGAGGATAACGCGCAGCGGAAATTCAACCGCGCGACGACGTGTGATCGCAATGGGCATTTTTCTCCCACCGATGGGCCGAGCGTAGACAAACACGGTGTCGGTGGTGCTGACCCCTTGCGCTACGGCTGGATCTAGCTCGACAAGAATGGAGAGTCGTGCCGGGGGGGCTGAGGGGTTCAGGGCTGAGTCAGTGCTCGATGTGGATGATGGTGTGACGCCAGGCGTCGCGGCCCGAGACTGGGCTGAAGCGATCATGGCAGTGACCTCTTTATGCGCCTCCTGGTTGTCGACAACCAGTCCCTGCAGGTGGGTCAAGTAAACGAGTGCTGTGGAGAGATCATGTTGTTCATCCGCGGCCATTGCCGCTAACCATAATGCCTGTATTTGGTTCGGGTTGATTTGGAGTGCCCGTTCAAGAAGGGCAGTCGGTTTGCCCGTTAGATCTCCATTGTTCGCCATCGCCAGTGCGTCCGCATAACGTGCCAGCAAATCTGCATTGTTTTCATCAAGCGCTTGCCATCGTTCGAACAAGGGCACAGCATCGGCGTAGCGACGTAGACTCATATAGGCATTTGTGAGTAGCAAGAGGCCGCGCACATCATCCGGGTTCTGGGCGACCTTTTTTTCCAGCTGTTCGATTAGGACCGCTACCGGCGGCAGTTTCTTTTGACTGATAGTCTTGGGTGAGGCGGCTTGGGTGTAAGCAGACATTAGGACTTCGGGTGTTCCGAACATCAGATAAAGACCGGCCGCCGCGAAGGGGAAAATCAAACCGATCAACACGGCGGTTGGAAGGGCGCTCCGGCTTGGTGGTCCATGGACAACGTCGTCGCCTATATCGGACAACAAAGATCGTTCGAGCTCAGAGCGGGCGCTAGGGTAGTCGGCTGCATCGAGGCGCCCAGAGGCCACATCGGATTCAAGTTCTATAAGCCGATGACGGGCAAGCTGTAGGTTGACCTCGCGCCCGCTCAGGCCACGGGTGGAAACCGAGCGTAGCAACGGTAACAGTATCAGGATTAAGGCAATGAGCAGCAGCGTTCCAGACAACGCAAGAAAAATGATCATTTATCTTTTTGTGGTGTGTTCAGCAACGTCTTCAATCGCTGTTGTTCGCCGGTTGATAAGGTCGGTTTCGGTTGTGTTCGACGGCGCGTGGTGCGAACAAAAATGACCAAACCGAGGGCCAACATGAGGGCGGGTCCGATCCACAGAAGCATTGTTCTGATTCGCAGTGGTGGCCGATAGAGAATGAAGTCTCCGTAGCGATCGACCATGAAACGGATAATTGAATCATCACTCTCACCCGATTCGATCAGTTGGTGGGTTTTCAAACGGAGATCACGGGCGAGCTCGGCATTGGAGTCTGCGAGGGTTTGATTTTGGCAAACTAGGCAGCGCAGTTCATTGATCAGGCGGTAATAGCGGGATTCATAGCGTGTTTGGCTGAAGTTAAGTTCGTCGGTAGCGAGCGCCGCAGTACCTGTCGCCAATACAAAAACTATCGAGATGGCTACTCGGCTGACAAAAGTCGGGTATTGGTCAATCATCCTAAAGAACGGTCGTTTCAATCTACATGCCAACGGACGGCGTGGTTACGGTACCCGGGGAGCGGTTACGAATTCCTGACGGCAACCGGTATCGGCGATCAAATCCTGCAATGAGCCCACCGATGGCAATGAGCAGGGCGCCGAGCCAGATCCAGCGAATAAAGGGTTTGAGGTAGAGTCGCAGGCCCCAACTGCGTCCGTCATCCAGCGGTTCACCCAGTGAAACATACAGATCACGCATTAAGCCAGCTTCTATACCGGCTTCGGTCATTGGATTTCGTTGGATTTGATAAGTCCGCTTTTCGGGTTCCAATCGACTAACGGGAAGACCGTCCTTCAACACGGTGATAACGCCTCGTTGGGCCAGATAATTAGGCCCCCGAACATCGATGACGCCGTCGAAACGAAAGTCATAGCCTCCTATTAATTGGTGATCCCCGGGTGCCATTCGGACCTGCTTTTCGACGCTAAACGCTGAGGTCAGAGCAATACCGATGGCGAAAACCCCGACGCCAATATGCGCTAGGGTCATCCCGTAAAAACTTGAAGGGGTGTTTCGAAGCCGCCGCCAGCGATTACCGCCGGATGTGCGACTCCATACCCCCACCACCGCGGTCGCAAAAGTCCAGACGCCAAGGGTTACGCCAAAGATCGCAACGCTTGAATAATGAGGCATGTTGAATACTGGCCATAACACACCGATGACAAAGCTGATCAGGAGTATGGGCGTCAAGATCCATAAAAGCCGCTTGATCCTATCTTGTTTCCAGCGGATGACTGAGGCTGTGCCAAGGAGTAGGACAAGCGGGGCAGTCAACGGAACAAAGACACTATTGAAATAGGGTGCGCCGACGGAGATTTTTCCAAGTCCTAGCGCATCCATGACGAGTGGATACAAGGTGCCGAGCAGAATGGTGGCTGTGGTCACCATCAGCAGAATGTTATTAATCAGGATGAATGATTCTCGAGATATCGGTGATGTCACCAAGGTAGAACGCACCGACGGCGCGCGCCAGGCGTACAACCCAAGGGATAAGCCCACCACTAGAGATAAAAAGATCAGAATAAAAACACCGCGGGCGGGATCGTTGGCAAAAGCGTGTACTGAGGTCAGGATACCAGAGCGGACCAGAAAGGTTCCCAGTAATGATAATGAAAATGCGAACAGTGCTAAGAGCACAGTCCAGGCTTTAAATACGCCACGTTTCTCCGTCGCTGCCAGTGAATGCACTAGGGCAGTCCCAACCAGCCACGGCATAAAGGATGCATTTTCAACTGGATCCCAGAACCACCAGCCACCCCAGCCCAGTTCGTTGTATGCCCACCAACTACCCAGAGCAATGCCAATGGTTAAAAAGGTCCAGGCAAACAGAGTCCATGGCCTGGACCAGCGCGCCCACGCGCCGTCAAGACGACCGGCCAGAAGGGCGGCGATACCGAATGCAAAAGGCACAGAAAAGCCGACGTAACCCAAATAGAGAATTGGCGGATGTATCGCGAGGCCCGGATCCTGCAACAACGGATTGAGATCATTGCCCTCCAGTGGAATGGGAAATTGACGCACGAAAGGGCTGGAGGTCATTATGATGAAGAGAAGAAAACCAGTACTCACTAGTCC
This sequence comes from Gammaproteobacteria bacterium, assembly GCA_012960345.1. GTDB lineage: Bacteria > Pseudomonadota > Gammaproteobacteria > Arenicellales > UBA868 > UBA11791. The sequence goes on from DUBL01000104.1 coordinate 3,443, forward strand.
CATTACCGCGATGACGCGGGCCCGCATTTCCTGGGGTATAGCCGAACTGCATCTCTCAACAGCACCGGTCCAACCAGCGAGGATCAGTGCCCACAGCAATAAGGATCCCTCGTGCCCTGCCCAGACGCCGGAGATCAGATAAATCACTGGCAGTTGGGTGTTCGAGTTAAGTGCGATATAGCGAACAGAGAAATCATGGCTTAGAAATGACACGGTTAGGCAGGCATAGGCTAAGCCAACAAAAACCAGTTGAGACCAGGCAGCTGAGCGAGCCAGGTTCATCCAATGGTAGTGGTTACGGTGCGCGCCCAGTAGTGGGAATGTGCCCTGCACAATGGCGCACAGAAGGGCAAGAATCAGGCTAAAGGTACCGAGTTCGGGAATCATTGACCGACTGCCATCACTTTGCGTAGGGCATCATTAACCTCCGGTGGCATATAGGTTTCATCATGCTTGGCAAGGACTTGCTCTGCTAAAAATCGGCCGGTCGAATCGAGTTTTCCTTGTGTGACGATACCTTGTCCTTCCCGGAAAAGGTCTGGAAGTATGCCTTCATATGCGACCGTGACCTGTTCGGCCAAGTCGGTTAAGACAAAAGTGACACCGAGGTTCTCCCCACGTTGAATGCTCCCGGCCACGACCATTCCTCCGAGTCGAATGGTCGTGTTAGACGGTGCAGTGCCGTCGACAATCTGGGAGGGGGAAAAGAAAAGATTGATGTTCTCCCGCAGGGCCAAAAGCGCCAGACCGATTGCGATGGTGCAGCCGACCACAATTAACCCGACCAGGACCAGTCGTTGGCGGCGTCTCGGCGTCAATCCGAAGATCCTTGTTGAGAGTCACTGAGGGTGCGAAGTAATGTTCTAAGGTTGGTGATAGAGAGCGCCACTGTGCCGCCAAGCACGATAGCGGACAGGAAGTACGCCGACCATACATAAGCGCCGTATCCGCCCATAGCAAAAAATTCACGCATTATCTTGCCGGAGAAAGGGTTTTGATCCAGGACGCGCGCTTTTCTTGTTTCAATAGACCGGCGCGCACGCCTAGCATTAGCACGGTTAAGTAATGCAATTTGAATGCAATACCCATTATCAGCAGCGGTACCAGCATGTCGATATGAATAAATGGTGCGCCA
>DUBL01000105.1 GCA_012960345.1 Gammaproteobacteria bacterium
GATCCTTGTCGTTGAAGCAGGACAAGTCGGAGTTGTCTGTGGCTACTATCTGTAGATCGCGATCCCGCTGCTGTTGTTGGCGCAGTAGCAGCCAGCCGGCGATGAATACCCCTACTGCCACGACCAGGATAATGATCGTTGCGAGCGCGTTAATGTCGGGCCGAAGACCCAGGCGTACCCTCGAGTAAATCAACATAGGCAGCGTATTCGAGCCGGGCCCAGAGACGAAACTCGCAATCACCAGGTCATCCAGTGACAGGGTAAAAGCGAGCAACCAACCTGCCACAAGGGCAGGTGCCAGCAGGGGCAGGGTAATGTCCAGAAGCACTCGAAAAGGCTTCCCACCAAGGTCCTGCGCGGCTTCTTCGAGATGCTGACCAATGCCTGCAAGGCGTGCGCGGATGATGATCGCGACATAGGCCATAGAAAACGTGATGTGCGCGATGGTGATGGTCGTCATGCCCCGTTCACTGGGCCAGCCGATGATACTGTTCAGAGAAATAAAGAGCAGGAGAAGTGACAGGCCGGTAATGACTTCAGGCATCACCAACGGCGCAGTAATCATTCCCGCGAATAGGGTCCGCCCTTTGAATCGACCGATGCGAGCTAGAGTCAGGCCCGCCAGCGTGCCCAGTACGGTGGCGAAGGTCGCGTTAAGGAGCGCAATCTTCAGACTCAACATGAGAGCTGACCAGATCTCCTCGCTTTCGAAGAGTACGCGGTACCAGCGTATCGAAAAGCCCCCCCAAACAGGAACCAGTTTTGAGTAATTAAATGAGTAGACCACTAGCATGGCCATGGGGATATAAAGAAAAGCGAGCCCAAAACAGAGCATAGAGAAGAGAAATGCGGAAGGCTTTTTGCCCATGAGTTACCCGTTGGTCTCTTTTGATTGAATGCGCTGATACAGCATCATGGGAATCACTAAAACCAGAAGAAGAACGATGGCGACGGCTGATGCCACTGGCCAATCGTGGTTGGCGTTAAATTCGTCGTACAGCACACGACCAATCATCAACACATTGCCACCGCCAAGAAGGTCAGGTATGACAAATTCGCCCGTAGCCGGGATGAAGACCAACAGTGAGCCCGCCGCGATGCCGGGGATCGTCAGGGGTAAGGTCACGGTTAAAAATATCGTAAAAGGTCGAGCGCCGAGATCTGCCGCGGCCTCGTGAATTGTGTAATCCAACTTTTCCATGTTGGCGTAGAGCGGCAGAATCATGAACGGCAGATAGGAATAGACAATTCCTATATGGACCGCGAATTCGGAGTACATCAAACGGATGGGCCGATTGATCAATCCGAGATAAATCAGAATATTGTTGATCGTGCCTTGATCGGCAAGAAGTCCCATCCAGGCATAAATTCGCAGCAGGAAGGATGTCCAAAAGGGCAAGATGATCAACATAAGGAGCACGAAGCGTGTTGTCGGCGCTGATCGGACTATTGCATAAGCAATTGGATAGCCGAGTAGCAGGCAGAGCACAGTGGAGATCGTTGAAATTCTGATGGAGTTGACATACGTCTTGATGTAAAGCGAGTCCTCCCACAGATAAGCATAATTGTCGAACACAAGGTGTACCGATAGCGCGCCGTTCTGCGCGATGTCGAAAAGCGGGGAGAACGGTGGGCTCGCAATCAAGGACTCAGCGACGCTGATCTTGAAAACGATAACAAATGGCGCCAGGAAAAAAATCAGAAGCCAATAGAACGGAGCTGCAATGATGACGCCGTTCAACGAAAACTGCAGTTTTCGGGTCAACCAGGTCATGCGGTGCGGTAACACCTGTGCCATCGGTCTCGCCCCGCGAAGATTCTGTTGATCATTCGCTCAGCAGCACCGAGTCGGCTGATGTCCAGTGAAGATAAACGGTGTCATCCCAATCAGCAATCAGTTGGCTGCCCCGCGAGCGACTCTGATTGGGGTGAGTTACTTCGACAATGTCGCCGGACTGTGTCTTTATGCGATAAGTCGAAAGATTGCCCGTGTAAGCAATGTCATCGACCGTACCCATCAGCTGATTGAGCCCTTCGCTGGCTAGAGGCGTTGTCGAGATCGTAATTTTTTCGGGTCGCACCGCGACCCAGATCGGGCTTCCGTTATCAAGATGTTGCGCGTGTTCGACCTGACATTGAAGGTCATGTTTGTTCAATGCGATGGTGTAGAGATCACTATTGCGCGTGAGCGTGTGCCCAGCGAAGAGATTGACGGATCCGATAAAGCTTGCGATAAACCGGTTATCCGGATTTTCGTAGAGTTCGGTGGGTGGTGCGACCTGAATAAAGCGGCCTTCATTCATCACAGCAATGCGCGTAGAAAGGGTCATTGCTTCTTCCTGGTCATGGGTAACGACAATGAAGGTCACCCCCAGTTGCTCCTGAATGCGCATCAATTCGAATTGAGTCTGTTCGCGCAGTCGTTTGTCGAGCGCAGCCAGGGGTTCATCAAGGAGCAGTACCTTGGGGCGTTTGACGAGGGCGCGGGCAAGTGCCACGCGTTGCTGTTCGCCGCCGGAAAGTTGATGTGGTTTTCGTTTGGCAAATCCCAAAAGCTCTACCATCGTGAGTATTTGGTCAACGCGCTCGCCGATTTCCTCTTTTGGGATGCCGTCACGTTTGAGTCCGTAGGCCACATTTTGTGCAACGTTCATGTGTGGGAAGAGCGCGTACGATTGGAACATCATGTTCACGGGCCGTTCGTACGCGGGCATCTGCGTGATGTCGACGCCATCGATCCATATCTTGCCAGACGTCGGCGTCTCAAGTCCTGCAAGAATACGAAGAAGCGTAGTCTTTCCGCAGCCAGATGCTCCCAGTAGGCAAAAAAGCTCACCGCGAAAAATCTCCAGATCCACCTGGTCGACTGCGGTGAATCGACCGAATGTTTTGGTGATCCCATCTATCTCGATAAAGGGCGTTATGTCTGGATCAAGCCAGGGTCGATCCGAGTGGTCGAGGGTGTTGGACATGCGCTGGCTCAAGTCAGGCAGTGGCGTGGATTGTGATCAACAAAAAGGGGTGCCACCACGTCGGTGGTGACACCCCAGAAAAAAGCAGTGCGCTAGTTTCCAGACTTGAACTTGACCCATGCCCGTGTCCGAGCTTTTTCAACCTTCGGTGGGACGACGGCCAGGGTATACATTTGTGCGACCGCGTCTGCCGGTGGATAGGCAGCCGTACTGCCCGTGACTGCAGAATCCACCAGCGGCAAGGCACCCTGGTTTGCTGTGGCGTACCAGGTGTAGTTACTGTCATTGGCTGCGACTTCCGGTCTCATCATATAGTTTAGAAAGAGATGGGCATTCTCGATATTCTTTGCATCGGCGGGGATAACCCAACCATCGATCCACACATTGGCGGCGCCGGGTCCGGGCGGTGAAAAGAAATCCAATACAACGCCCGTGTTGGCTTCTTCAGCACCAGACATAGCTAGTAGTCCGTCTGGCCCCCACGTGACGGCCAAACAGAATTCTTTTTGCGGCATTTTCTGATAGGCATAGTTATCGAACGTTTTGATGTATGGGCGTATCTTCAATAACATGTCGGCTGCTTTGGCGTAATCTGCAACGTCTTTGGAGCTTGGATCAAGCCCCAGGTAGGCCAAGGCCATCGGAATGACATCGGTTGGGGAATCAAGAAAAGCAACGCCACACTGCGCGAGTTTTTCCATATGTTCGGGTTTGAAGATTAAATCCATTGAACCAATTGGGGCATTCGGTAACACGCTGCGAACCAGTTCTTCGTTATAGGTCACACCGTGGGTGCCCCACATAAAAGGAATTACATATTGGTTTCCTTCATCCCAATTGCTCGCCAGTTGACCCATGACATCGGTCCGCATATGTTTGAGATTCGGCAACTTTGACTTATCAAGAGGTTGCAAAATGTTGGCAGCTGGAATCAAGCGACCAATGGCTGAACCGCTGTGGCTGACAACATCGTAGCCAGAGTGGCCAGCTAGGAGTTTCGCGTCTGCGGTTTCCACCGAGTCGTAATTGTCATAGGTTACCTTGATGCCAAATTCCTTCTCAAAATCGGCGATGGTGGTTTCGCCAATATACTCAGCCCAGTTGTAGACGTTGAGTGTGCCAGCGGCAAATACTGGCACTGCGATCAGAGTGACTACCAGTGTCAACAAACCGGCCAGGGTAAATTTAGGTGTCAGGGAAAAAACTTTCATGGTCCTTCCTCGGGTTAGTCCTATGTTCGTTGGGAAAAACAACGTGCACCGACCGGGGTTGGCAGGAGCCTTCTGGTTCGATAGTGTATCTATGTTTGTTGGCCCGTGTGCAAATCCGAGTGCTGGCGCTAACGTGAGGTTTGGGTAGTCACGCCAATTGTTGGTTTGGCGCGGGAAAGGTGCTGGAAACCGATCGGGGTCACCGCGATCCTAGACATGTCGTCAGCCCCATTAATCGGATAATCGATCAGTTGAGTGCAATAGAATGTTCAAAGAGTATCAGCCGACAAATGAAGCTGGAAGTGATGTTCATGGCAAGGTATCGAGAACGGACATGCTTGCACCTTGGACCTATCGTTCGGAAGAACTAACAGTCCTAGAGTTGGAAGCGCTATTTCTTAGTGATTGGTTGTTGGCAGGTCATGCGAGCGAGATTCCCAACAGCGGCGACTACACCACCTTTAACATCGGTGGCGAGCGAGCCGTCCTGATCCGTGACGAAGCAGGGCGAATCGGCGCATTTCACAATGTCTGTCGTCACCGAGGGAGTCGAGTGGTTAGCGCAGACCGTGGGCACTGTCGGCGCACTATGGTTTGCCCGTTTCACGGTTGGACCTATCATCTGGATGGTCGACTGAAACAGATCCCCTCACCAGGCACCTTCGACCAACTGGAGATCGCGTCGAACGGACTGATACCGGTCGAACTTGAAGTGTGGCATGGATTTCTTTTTATTCGTTTTCGGCCGGGCGGGCAGTCGCTCGCTGCGCGTTTGGCTGCAGTTGAGGAAAAGGTGGCGCACTATCGCTTGAGCGAACTCCGGCCGCTTGGCAGCCGGCGTGTTGTCGAGCTGCCCTATAACTGGAAACTGATCCACGACGTCGACAACGAAGGCTATCATGTCCCGAGTGCTCACCCGTCGTTGCATTCGCTGTATGGCAAAGATTACCGGGATTCATTGATGGGCGATGTGCCGATCTCCACCGCTCGAGTGGATGAGGATGTGTCATCGTTTTGGAGTGTTGATCATTACAAGAAACTGTTGCCATCGTTCGATCATTTGCCACAATCGGAACAGCGTGTTTGGTTTTACTTTGCCGTGTTCCCGAATCTTGTTTTTGTGTTGTATCCCGAGATGGTGGAGTTCTACATGACCGTGCCTGTGTCGGCTGGAAAGTCATTGATGATTGGACAATGTTTCGGACTGCAGGACGATCGACGGGAGACACGAGCCGCACGTTATCTCAATCAAAGAATTAATGAACAGACCGCGCGTGAGGACGAAAACCTTGTCCTGTGGCTGCAGGAATCTTTCGCTACTAGCGTTTATCCTCGTGACAACTTGTCGACTCTGGAGTTTGGAGTTCCCTATTTCCATCGGCAGCTGAAAATGAAGTTGCCGGTATTGGGTTTGGAGATGGCGCCGCGGGCAGATCATTTGTCTGCACTCACTCAGAAAATGTTGAATGGCGCATGACTGAGCGTGACTCTCGTTTCGATTGTTTATTCGAATCGGTTGCGATTGGTCCAGTGACTGCGAAAAATCGTTTTTATCAGGTGCCTCATTGCAATGGCATGGGGCACGCGATGCCGAATAGTGTCGCGGCCATGCGGGGAGTAAAGGCAGAAGGGGGTTGGGCGGTGGTGTCAACGGAAGAGTGCGATATTCATGCTTCCACGGATGTGTTGCCGTATCCCGAAGCGCGACTATGGGATGCAGAAGATGGGCGACGCATGGCGTTGATGGTCGAGGCAGTGCATGCCCAAGGGGCACTGGCGGCAGTCGAGTTAGTTCACAATGGACATGCAGTGTCTAATCGCTACAGCCGACTTCCGGTGATGGGGGTTTCTGATCTCCCGGTGGTTGCGTTGGAGCCGAGCCAGGCATGTGCCATGACTCGGCGTGATATCTCGGATGTGCGGCGTTGGCATCGGCAAGCGGCTTTGCGGGCACGCGATATCGGCTTCGACATCGTATATGTCTATGCAGGTCACGATTTGACACTGGGCATGCATTTCCTAAGTCGGCGTTACAACCGTCGCGGCGATGAATACGGCGGTTCGTTGACTAACCGACTTCGGTTAACGCAAGAGCTGTTGGAAGACACCCGCGAGGCGGTCGGCGACCGTTGTGGTATTGCATTTCGTTTTGCTGTTGATGAGCTTCTTGGAAGCGAGGGTTTGTCTTGTGAGGCTGAGGGTCGTGATGTTGTGGAAATGCTTGCAGAACACCCGGATTTATGGGACGTGAATCTAAGCGATTGGCCGAACGATTCAGTCACTGCACGGTTTGGAGAAGAGGGTGCTCAGGAGCCTTATGTGAAGTTTGTCAAACAAGTCACCAGCCGTCCGGTGGTTGGCGTGGGTCGATTTACATCACCGGATGTCATGGTGTCGCAGATCCAGCGTGGAATACTGGACATGATCGGGGCAGCGCGACCGTCTATTGCTGATCCCTTTCTACCACGAAAGATTGAAGAAGGACGTTTAGACGATATCAGAGAGTGTATTGGTTGCAACATTTGCGTGACGGGGGACTGGACCCATACGCCGATTCAGTGCACGCAGAATCCAACGATGGGGGAGGAATGGAGACGAGGTTGGCATCCGGAGAACATGAACCGCAAGGGACATTCCAATCGAGTTCTGGTGGTGGGTGCGGGGCCAGCGGGTTTAGAAGCCGCCATGTCTCTCGGCCGGCGCGGCTACGAGGTGGCACTTGCTGACACCAATGAAGGGGGGGGTCGGGTCGTTAAGGAAGCTGGGCTTCCTGGTCTGTCTGTTTGGCGCAGGGTGGTTGACTACCGACTCGGTCAGATTGAGAAACTAAACCAGGTGATGTTTTATCCAGGCAGCCATATGGACCGGGACAGTATTTTTTCGTACGGTGCAGAGCATGTTGCGATAGCGACTGGTTCGCGTTGGCGGCAAGATGGCCTCGGGCGTGCCAACTGGGAGCCGCTAGAGGGGATTGCAGATCATGGAAGTGTATTCACACCAGATGACATTGTGGAGGGCAATCTGCCAGTAGCAGGGCCTGTGGTGGTCTATGATGACGATCATTACTATCTGGGGGGGATCATTGCACAGATGTTGGCGCAGGCGGGACTATCTGTCACGCTGGTAACGCCAGGGCCGGAAGTGTCCCACTGGACCCGTTACACAATGGAACAACCACGCATTGAGGCACTGCTCCGGCGGCTGGGTGTTCATCTTGAAGTCAATCACAAGTTGACAGGTGTGTTTCCAGATCGGGTTGTTGCTGTATCAAACCTCACGGCTGAAGTGCAGTCCATCGATGCGGTGTCTGTGGTGCTGGTAACCGCACGAGATCCTGTTAACACATTGTATTTTGAGATGGCGGGTATCGAAGAAGAGAGACGGGAAGTACTGCCATTTACGCTCGAACGAATTGGAGACTGCTTTGCACCATCGACCATTGCGGCATCGGTTTATCACGGTCATCGTTATGCGCGCGAACTTGACCTTGATATAGATAGAGATGACGTGCCGTTTCGGCGAGAGTATGCGGTGATCTGAGTTTTTCGGGTATCGTGAATGGCGCGGGGATAGCGACTATCCTAACGAATGACACAGGAGCGGAAACCATGGAGCGAGACGACCCTTTGAGTGTATCGACCGATGAAATTCTGCGCATGGATGAACAGGTGGTTCATCCGTGGGAAAGTTTTGATCTCCCGCACGAGAACCGCATGGTGGTTGGCCATGGGTCAGGCCTCTATGTCCACGACAGTGAGGGCAATCGTTTACTTGATGCGCCAGCTGGGATGTGGTGTGTGAATGTCGGCCACGGACGACGGGAAATTATCGACGCGATCGTGCAGCAACTCTCACGGCTAAGCTATACCAGTCCGTGGAGTCATCCAACAGAGCCCGCAGCGCGACTTGCAGATCGTTTAAGTCATTTGTCGCCAGGCGATTTAAACCATGTGTTCTATACCACCGGCGGATCTACCGCGGTCGACTCTGCGCTTCGATTTGTAGCGTTCTACAACAATGTGCGAGGCCGACCAGAAAAAAAACATATCCTCTCGCGGCACGATGCCTACCATGGGAGCACATACCTGGCAGCGTCAGTGTCGGGGAAATCGCGAGATCGAAGTTGGTTTGATTTCGAAACTCGCACCGTTCATTACCTGGCCTCTCCCAATCCTTATCGTCGAGAGGCCGGCCTGAGTGAAGAGGCATTCCTGGCACAGTTGCTCGCCGAGTTGGAGGAAAAGATTCTCGAGATCGGAGCCGATCGAGTCGCTGCGTTTATTGCTGAACCTGTGCTCGCCTCTGGTGGTGTGGTTGTGCCACCTGATGGTTATCACGCGGCTTTCCTGTCGGTATGCCGGCGTTACGATGTGCTTTATATATCAGATGAAGTGGTGACAGGTTTTGGCCGTCTTGGCCATTGGTTTGCGTCGGAAGATGTGTTCGGTGTGGTGCCTGACATTATTACCACTGCCAAGGGAATTACCTCGGGATATCAGCCGTTGGGAGCTGTTCTGATTTCAGATCGGCTGATTAGAGAGATCGGAGGTGATGCGGATCGGGGAGCGGTTTTTGCCAACGGATTTACTTATTCGGGTCACCCGGTGGCTTGCGCGGCGGCGTTGGCCAATCTGGACGTGATCGAGGGTGATAACTTGCTGGAACACGCACGGAAAGTCGGTCCTTATCTTCAAGATCAATTGAAAACGTTAAATGATCTACCGATTGTTGGCGATGTGCGTGGCGTTGGGCTTATGGCATGTGTTGAATGTGTGGTGAGTAAGGGAAGCGGGCAACCACTTGAAATAGATTATGCCGTGGGCAAACGTATAGATGCCCACTGCCAGGCGATGGGCCTTATTATTCGCCCCTTGATCAACATGTGTGTTCTGTCACCGCCTTTGATCATCAAACGGACTGAAATCGACGAGATGGTTCGTATATTGCGCCGGGGGATCGAGAAAACAATGGACGACTTGCAGTCCGAGGGTATAGGGAATTTTGACTGAGGCGGTACGTGAAGGTTTTAGCCGGTCTAAACAAGTATGGTATGCCTAGGCTGTTAGCGGAATGAGGCGACGAAGGCTGGATTTGCCAGTGTCGTTTGCTGAGCAATACCGATTAATTGAGATACCGCCTTGGGGCGGTGTCATCGATCGAAAGTGGGAGCGAGTTCTCACGTCAGATGCCGGGCAGGAGTGGCGTCAATTGATTAATCAATCGCTTTCTCCGCGTCGATTTAAGCCGCGCGAACGGAGTCGGCGTGGCCTCTTCTTCAAAGTTTATGAATCACACGGGCTTTGGTTTAAGTCTTATCCAAATGTTAGTCTGAGTCAGCGCGTTGCCCGGTTGCTGGGTCGAAACAAGGCGACTAATGCATGGTGCAATGCATGGTTTCTTATTCAGTGTGACATCATGACCCCCCGACCTGTCTTGGCATTGAATGCGCCTTGGTGGCGGCGCCAGACAGAATGGTTGGCATTCGAAGATTTTCCCAATGCGCAAACCTTTAGCAGCTGCTACTCAAATCAGATCGCCAGTGAACCGGGCATGCAAGAATTACTTATAGCGGTTGGTCGATTTGTCGGTCAGTTGCACGAATCACGTTGGTGGCATCGTGACCTCAACAGCAGTAACTTATTGGTTAGAGTAAGCGCTGATTCAACATATGAGTTTTGTATAGTAGACATCAACCGAATGCGGCGCACTCGTCGCATGAACCAATACAAACGAATCCACGATTTAGTTCGGCTAGGCATTTCTCGTTCTGATTATGAGACGTTGCTCAAGTCGTATGCTGATGCAACGGGGGTTGCGGTTGACACCAGTATGTTGCGTCGAGCGTTGGATCATAGTCGACAGCTGCATGTGGCGCGTCAGGCAGGATCCTACCTGCGTTGGTGGTTCAAAGTGAGTTATCAATTAGGAAAGATTCGCAATCTCGGGACATGAAGTGATGAGCCGGGAACAGGATCAAACAAGTTATCTGCGACGGCGCTATAGAGGGTCGCAGGCAATTATCGACCGGCGGGAGAGAAAAATAGTAGGGCAGTTTCTGAAGCGCCTCGGACCACAGATCGGTGGCGTGCTGGATGCGCCAAGCGGGGTCGGGCGGTTCACCGCCCAGTTAAGGCAGGTCGCCTCGGAAAGGCTGGTTTGTGCCGATTTATGGGGCGAGACCCTACAGGCGTTGCGGCGGGCGGAGCAGCATCATGATGGCGTGCCAATCGAAACAACAGAAGTTGACCTTTACCGCGTGTTACCGTTCGCGCGAGGTGAGTTTGATCTGGTGTTCAACTTTCGATTTTTTCATCATATTCGAAACGCTGGACAGCGTAATCACGTGGCTGCAGAGCTAGCCCGTGTTACCTCCCGCTATTTGATCGTGTCGTACTACGCGACGGCGTCTATTCACGCGTGGCAAAAGCGCATATGGCGACGTAAGGGGCATGCTCGTTCGCTGCCAATGATCCCACTTAGCGAGTTCCACCAATTGTTTGCTCGGCATGGCATGCGGGTCGTTGAAGATCGACCGGTCTTGCCGCTACTTCATGCACACCACATTGTGTTGTTGGAACGCCAATCGGGTTGGTAAGGCGGCAATGGGGCAGAAGCGCGGGTCAATGACCGACGCGCATTAATACACACGACCGGTGATGGCTAGCGTTCTTCTTGCGCTTTAGCGGCAAGGTGATTGATCAGGTCGATCAATTCATTGGAGCCGCCAGCCATCGACACTTTTGTTTGATAGATGCCATCCACAATGATGGTGGGGACGCCGTTGGTTTGGTAGCGTCGTGTCATGTCGCTGGCGTAGGTTACCTTTGTGCTGACGCCAAAAGATGTGAATGTCTCAAGCACTGCCTGGCGATCAGCGCCATGGGTGGCCGCCCAGTCAGCAAAGTGTTCTGGTGTAAAGATGCGCTTACGTTCCTCGTGGATGGCATTGAAGTACGCATCGTGAAGCAGTTTGGTTAGACCAAGGGCTTCCATAGTGTAAAAGGCGTGTGCATCGAAAGCCCAACTGTTGTTGAGGATAGCTGGCATGCGGACATATTCAACATTGTCCGGCTTGTTCTTGAGCCAACGCTTAAGATAGGGTTCGAGTTTGTAGCAGTGGGGGCATTTGTACCAGAACAGTTCTAATACTTCGATTTTTTGGCCTGTTTGAACCGATTGCGGTTCGGCGAGGCGAACGAAGTTAACGCCCTCTGCTACTTCCTGCGCGGAGGCAGGTAGACAGAGTAAGCAGAAGGCCAGGCATGTGAACAAGATTCGCTTCATGACAAATATCTCCTGTCGAATAATGCCGAGATCAGTGAGTTGCACTCAATTGGTTAATCAGTCGGGCGGCAAGTCCGTCAAAGTCCCCGTTACTCATTAGCACAATTTGGTCCCCCGGATGGGTTGTTGTGTGCAGCAGCCCTAGTATGTCTTCCACTGAGTTGCACACTTCTAGTGTAGTACTGTCGTTGGGAATGGCAAGTTCAGCTGGATCCCAGGTCAGGTCAGGTCGACGCCAAATGATGACGCGATCAGCAGCGCTGAGGGCCTGCCCCAATTGACCCAGGTGGTGTCCTAGCTTCATTGTGTTTGAGCGCGCTTCGAGCACCACAATCAGGCATTGTTGGGGGTGTTTTTGCTGTAATGCCTCAAGCGTTGCCGTGATGGCGGTGGGGTGGTGTGCAAAATCGTCATAGACTTGCAGTTCATTGTAGTCTCCAATGTGCTGTAGTCGTCGCTTCGGTGGTATGAAGGATGACAAGGCGGTGCAGGCATCAGCGGGTTTGACTCCAACAGCGTTGGCGGCAGCAATGGCGGCGAGCGCGTTTGCCATATTGTGTTGACCAAACAATGGCCAAACGATATGACCTTCAGTGTTCCCCCGGTAACAGATTGAAAATTCTGAGCAATCAAGAGTCTGTGGGCATACGGTCCACAGCGCGTCGGCGTCAGGACGGGCATCAAACCACTCAAGTTGACTCCAACATCCCATTTCGATTGCACGGGCAAGATTTGTATCGGCCTGGTTGACAATCAAGGTGCCGTTCGCCGACACCGTTCGAACAAGATAATGAAATTGCCTAATGATGTCTTCTATCGACGAGTAAATATCACCGTGATCGAACTCAAGATTGTTGAGTATGGCGACGTGTGGGTGGTAGTGGAGAAACTTGGGCCGTTTGTCGAAGAAGGCGCTGTCATACTCATCTGCCTCAATGACAAAATGTTTGCCGCGGCCGCAGCGGGCAGAGGCTGAAAAAGTGCTGGGTACTGCGCCAATTAGGAACCCCGGTTGTTGCCCGCACCGGTCGAGCAGGTGGGCCAGCATGGCACTGGTGGTGCTCTTCCCGTGTGTGCCAGCGACGGCAATCACGGTGCGAGTGCTAAGAACTTCTCTGGACAACCATGCCGGGCCAGATTGGTAGTCGAGGCCGGTGGTCATGGTGGCCTCAACGGTTGGGTTGCCGCGCGATAGAGCGTTGCCGATCAATATACAGTCCGGTGGGGGTTCGGGCAGTTCTCCGGTGTAGCCTTCGGTCAGATTGACACCTTGTTCGCTAAGTAGGGTGCTCATTGGGGGATAGGCGCCCGCGTCGACGCCGGTCACCTCGTGGCCGAGTTCTCGGGCGATTAGGGCTATACCGCCCATGAAGGTTCCGCTAGCGCCAAGGATGTGTAGATACACGGGTCAGGAAATTGCTGTGTCTTGGTTGCGTTACATCAGAACGTTCAAGATCACTATCCACGCCGGAAACACTATCACTGAGTAGCCAAGGACAATGGTGAAAGCGATCCAAAGCGGCACCTCGATCGCATGTCGGAGGATAGAAGACTGAATGCATAGAGCCCAAATAACAATTGCCCACGTCATATAGTAGGCTATGGAGAGCTGGACTACTGGGGTGGGATAATCGGCTATGCCGGCATTGATGGCCTCTACGAGTTCACGTGCCATTTCCTCGATGTATTGTTTGTCCTGCCTTACTCCTGAGGCCAATGGCCAACGGATGAGTTTGGTCAGTGCCAGTGTCCCGAAAATAGCTGTTGCGGTTTGTCGCCAGCGTTCAGCAACGCCATTGCTCTTTAGAATGACCAGCAGAACGGTACCGAGAAGCATAGCCCACAGGGAGTATGCGAATGCTTTTTCCGGAAAAGAGTAACTGCTGTTGTAGAGATGGCTGTCGCTGAGGATACAAAACAGCACAAGTGCGACCGCGGTGCCTAGAAGTAAGTTATTTGAGGTTGGTACATTCTCAGTACGTTGCCGGAAAAGACAAAGATCAGAAAAGATTCTAAGCGTGGGTGTGATAGACATGAAAACTCCAATACAGGCTGTGGTGTCTGGGGCCGGATGGTGTCTAGGTGGTGATGATATCATCGGTTTTCTGACTATTTTCGGAAAACAAACGTCGTTCAGGGCAGTGGCTAGATTGATGTTGGTTCAGGTGCCGTTGAAGTTTCGTGTTAATTACATTATTCCCTTTTGATCGGTGATTGACTTCGATATGACTGATTTAATTCAGTGTCAAGATGAGCTCGTTAGATTTTGTCAGAGCGCGATGCGGGCGCCGTGGTTGGGTCTTGATACTGAATTTGAACGAGTTCGAACCTATTACCCACGCTTGTGCTTGCTTCAGTTGTCGACGCTGGAACGGACTGTGTGTGTCGATCCGTTGCAAGAGCTCGATCTGGGTCCGTTAGCGCAGTTAATCAACAATGCCTCGCCCATTACGATATTGCACGCAGCACGTCAGGATCTTGAGGTGCTTCAATATGCATTACAGGTGTCGCCCCAACGAGTTTTCGATACCCAGATCGCGGCCGCCTTGTTAGGTCACGGAGAACAGGTGGGTTATGCCAGCTTGGCGAAGACACTTTGTGGCGTGGACTTGGCCAAGCAGCAAACGCGAAGCGACTGGGCTCGGCGGCCCCTGAGCGATGCGCAGATTAGTTATGCGCTCGATGACGCTCGTTATCTAGGTTCGTTTTATGAACACTTTATCGAGGAACTTGATGATCGACAAAGGATGGAGTGGGTTATCGAAGACTGCGCTGCTCTTGTCGAACGCGATTTGTTGAGCGAAGCCGCAGACACTGCTGTGATGCGAACCCATGCCCGTTCCCGTCGACTTACGCATGAGCAGCAGAGTGTGGTTTTGGCGCTGGCTCGCTGGCGTGAGCGCACGGCCCAGGAGAGCGATCTTCCACGTGGCTGGGTCTTGCCCGACAACGCGGTGTTAGACATCGCGCGTGAAATGCCTGGTAATGCCAACGCATTAGGTTCGATCGAGAGTTTCTCTTCTAAAAATAGTGAGCGTTGGGGGCGGGTCGTGTTGGGTGTCATTGATGAGGGGCGTCGAAATAAGAACGAGATTGAACCATTGTTTGTCGAAGTGCGGCCGACACCTAAGATGAAGCAGTTGGCCGATGGGTTGTGGACTCAATTAAAGTCGCGATGTGCTGATGAGGGCATTGCAACCAGTGCGGTTGCACGACGGGAGCAACTGGTAGCGCTGGCATCCGGTCAGGATAGTGTTGCTCTACTAAGTGGGTGGCGAGGGCGATTTATCGGCAGTGAATTCAAACGTTTTTGCGATGGCGTTTTATCGGGCGGGAGTTGCTAGAATGAGGCGTGAAAGTAAGATCTATTACACTCTTATTGTAGGCAGGAGGTCGTGATGACAATGATTAAGTCAATTCTGTTGCCGTTCAATAATGTATTGCCAACTGCAGTTGCTATCAATGCTGCGAGAACACTCGGTCAGCAGTTTGAAAGTTATGTAGAAGGGGTATTTTGTCGTCAGTTGTTGCCGGTGATTGCAGGTGAAGGCATTACTTTGCCCGGAGACTATCTGGCGGAGTTTGAGGAGGAGGGGCGTCGACAGAGCGAAGAAGCGCGCGATGTTTTTTTTCAACTGATCGGTGAGGTAGATATCCCAGAAGCTGATCTCGAGGATGCAAACGTCGGCCTGCGCGCCGGGTGGACTGAGATGGTGGGTACCGGTACCGGCGGTGTCGCCGAATATGCTCGACTTTTTGATCTGAGTATTATTGCCCGTCCGGACGATGAAGTCGCTGTTGAATGGAAATCGACGATTGAGGCGCTACTTTTTGAAAGTGGTCGCCCGATATTGCTGGTTGGTGATGAGGTGCCAAGCGTAGTGGGTGATCGGGTCGTGGTTGCTTGGAATGGAAGTGTTGAAGCTGCTCGGTCTGTGGTCATGAGCGAGGCACTGTTACCAAATAGCAGCGAGGTGGTAGTCGTTACTGTTGCGGGAGCCACTGTTCCAGGTCCTTCGGGTAAACAGCTAGTAGCACAAATGTGCGCGCGTAATATTAACGCGCGAGCTGAAACCATTGAGCGGGGTGAAACGACGGTCGGAGGTGCGCTGCTTGACTATGCAGAGGATTTTGACGCCGACCTGTTGGTCAAGAGCGCGTTTACCCAAAGTCGTTTTCGTCAGTGGGTGTTTGGCGGCGCTACCAAGGAGATTATTTCAACAGCATCTATACCTGTGTTGATGTGCCATTGAGGCAAAAAAATGATCAGAGGAAAACTATAAGATGAAGCCGCCAGTCAGAGTTGCTGTCACGGGCGCAGCGGGACAGATCAGTTACGCGTTATTATTCCGGATAGCGGCCGGTGACATGCTAGGGCCTGATCAGCCGATCATTCTCCAATTGCTTGAAATTCCGCCGGCGATGGAGGCGCTCGAGGGTGTTTTTATGGAGCTGGCTGACTGCGCGTTTCCACTTCTTACAGACATTGTTCGTAGTAGCGATCCAAATGAGGCCTTTGCCGATGTCGATTATGCGCTGCTGGTGGGCGCTCGGCCACGTGGGCCGGGAATGGAACGCAAAGATCTGTTGCTTGAAAACGCGAAGATTTTCTCTGCACAGGGTAAGGCGCTCAACGATCATGCGAGTCGCGCTGTTCGAGTGCTGGTTGTAGGAAATCCCGCCAACACGAATGCGCTGATCGCCTCTGCGAACGCACCAGATATTCCCTCCCGCCAGTTTAGCGCAATGATGCGTCTGGATCACCACCGGGCGGTGACTCAGTTGGCTGACCATCTGGGTGTGTCGACGAATGCGGTACAACGGATGACGATTTGGGGCAATCACTCGGCGACTCAATATCCTGACGTTTCTCATGCCACGGTAGACGGCAAGTGCGCCGCCGACTTGGTTGATGAAGCTTGGCTGGCGGAGAAGTTTATTCCCATCGTGCAACAACGGGGCGCAGCCATCATCCAGGCTCGTGGCGCTTCAAGTGCAGCGTCAGCCGCTGCAGCGGCTATTGCTCATGTTCGAACATGGGTGTTTGGAACACCAGTCGATGACTGGACAAGTATGGGGGTCATTAGTGACGGGAGTTATGGGATTGGGGAAGGCATTTATTATTCTTTTCCGGTGACCTGTTCGAATGGGGAATACCAGATTGTTGAAGGGCTTGAGATCAGTCGTTTCAGTCGTGTTCGAATGGATGCCACGCAGTCGGAGTTGGAAGAAGAACGCAGTGGTGTTCGTGATCTCCTTTAACGTACGAAGAGCAAGCTCTCAACGGCACTTCCGGTATCGGTCGGTGGTGTCGTGATGACGCGTATTGCTGTGTCGGGAGCATCCGGTCGTATGGGTCGGACATTGATTGAGGCAATAAACACTGATGGCAATAGTGAATTAGTGCACGCGTTCGAACAGCCGAGTTGTGATCAAATCGGCATGGATGCGGGAGCGGTGGCCGGTTTGACCCCGCTCAATGTTTTAGTAACAGATTCTATCGATGGTCCAATGTTTGATGTTCTGATTGAGTTTACAACGCCCTCGGCAACGCTTAGCCATCTCCAGTTCTGTCGACAGCACCGGCGTTGCATGGTGATTGGCACTACAGGGTTGGCAGAGGAACAACAAGTAATGTTAAAGGCTGCGTCAAAGGACATTGCGATTTTGCAAGCTCCCAATATGAGTGCGGGTATTAACTTGACACTTAAGTTATTACAGGTAGCGGCACAGGCTCTGGGTGACAGTGTGGATGTTGAGGTCATCGAAGCCCATCACCGTCACAAAGTCGATGCGCCTTCTGGAACCGCGCTGCGGATGGGTGAGGTAGTGGCGCAGGCACTAGGTCGAGACCTTGACACGCATGGTGTGTTTGCGCGGCACGGACTCACGGGTGCGCGGGAACCTAAGACCATTGGGTTCTCCACGATCCGTGCATCGGACATCGTTGGTGAGCACACGGTGATGTTTGCAGGACCTGGCGAACGTATTGAAATCACTCACCGCGCCACTAGCCGAATGACTTTTGCCGCCGGTGCTGTTCGGGCTGCGAACTGGATCGTCGAACAGCCCCCGGGGCTTTATGACGTGCAGGATCTATTGGGCCTCAATTAAGTAGAACGTTGCCCGGATTGCGCACTTGATGAGGAAATTCACGGGTCAAATGATGGGGTTGCTTTAATTGTGGTCTGAGCATTGGCCAATTGCAGTGGTAGCCGTTACAGTGACTCTGCAAAGGGGAGACGGATCATGGATCGCGTATTACTAACCACTGCGGGTTCCGAGCAATTGTGGCAGGAACTTGAGCACCTTAAGCATGAAAAACGCCCGCGAGTGATTGAGGCTATCGCCGAGGCTCGGGCGCACGGGGATCTGTCGGAGAATGCGGAGTATCACGCTGCCCGAGAGCAGCAAGGTTTTATAGAAGGGCGTATCGGGGAACTTGAGGACAAGTTAAGTCGGGCAGAGGTGATCGATTCGGCCAAACTCAATCCCGGGGGAAAAGTAGTTTTCAGTGCGCGTGTGAGATTGTGGGAGGAAGCTGGTGACCGGGAAGTTAGTTACCAGATTGTCGGTGAACTAGAGGCCGACATCGACCAAGGACTGATATCGCACAGTTCGCCCCTGGCTCTCGCTTTGTTGGGCAAGATGGAAGGCAATGAAATTGAGGTTGATGCGCCGGGTGGTATCCAGCGTTACGAGATCTTGTCCGTGGGCTACGGTAACAATTAGAGAATCAGAGGTGATCGTTGTGGCGACGAATCTCGAGAAAGAACTTACACAGCATCTGATTCGGTTTAAAGAGCTTGATCAGCACCAGTCTGGTTTTCGGCCTATTGACATGGCATTGGCGCGGTTCGATAGGCGGCGCTTTTCTGTCATTGGCAGGCCGAGTGAAGCGACTAGCGATTCGAAATCTTTGAATAGTGTTGAAGCCTTCAACATGGTCTATGTTCAGTGTGACCCCGGTAAGGGGATTGGCCTTCACAAGCACAACACAGCAGAGATATTTATTCCAATGACTGGCATGTGGGAGGTCGGTATGGGTGACGAGGGCGAATCATTGGTCACGTTGGGGCCATGGGATATTCTGAACGTGCCGCTCAATGTCATGCATTCGGCGACCAACGTGTCCAACGCGGCAGCTTTTCTGATGGTGATTAGTACGGAACAGAGGGGTCCGGAGATATTTTGGGATCCGAAAATCATCGCTGAGATCAATGATGGCGGTGGTCATGTGTCTGCTACGGAGATTCCGGAAGGCGATTTCAAATCTAGTTAAGGGGTAGCCACTGATCAATTGTCGAGATTCAACAGACCTCGCTTGGCACGTCAGTGATTAACATCGACCCCGGTGTGTGCGTGATGACCAAAGGTATCGATGCATGTTGAATGGCGTTTTGTGGTGTCACGCCACAAGCCCAGAAGACTGGTAGCTCTCCTTCCAGGATTTCGCTCGGATCACCCCAGTCGGGCTGTGTTAGATCGCTGATTCCAATGCCCGATGGGTCACCCACATGCACCGGCATGCCGTGGGTATGTGGGAACCGTGCGGTGATTGCCGATGCGCGAATGGCTTGTTCGGGGGACATCGGGCGCATTGAAACGACCATGCCACCGGAGAATGGTCCGGCAGGTGAGGTTTGAATAGCGGTTCGGTACATCGGTGCGGTTCGGTCTAGTTCGATATGTCGCAACGGAATGTTGGCCTTCAGCAGTGCTTCTTCAAAGGAGAAAGAGCAACCCAGGACAAACGCCACGGAGTCCTCAGTCCAGAGGTCGATGATATCGGGAACCGATTGCTCAAACTGACCCTCACGGTACACGTTGTAACTGGGCAGGTCTGTTCGAATATCAAGATCGGCTCCGAGAGGTTGAATATTTGGGTTTCCAGTGTCGGAGATACCGACCAGGGGGCAAGGTCGCGGATTGCGTTGGCAAAATCTCGCAAAGTCGAGTGCATAGCGGCTTGGGAGTATTGCGACGTTTCCTTGGGTAAAACCGTTCGCCATATTAGCAGTGGTGCCCGTGAAATCACCCGTGCGAAAAGCCCTTCGCAAGTGTGCCGGTTCAGCGGTCTCGGTATCCAAAGGTAGCGGACGTTCGGAAGCGGAATGAATGGGTTGCAAAGCCATGAGGGTTCTCCAATTAGATAGTGATAACCCGTTAACGGCGGATCACTGGTACCGGCAAGATAAACATTTGACGGGTTCGTTGATCAAGACCTAAGTCCCCCGCCGAGTTTGTTCGACCAGCACGCGTCTTAGAATCTTTCCCGATGCCGATTTGGGTATCTCGCTACAGAATTCAATCACCCGGATACGTTTGTGCGGTGAAACCAGTGCTGCCATGAAGGTCATGATTTGGGCCGCAAGTGGCTCGTTGTCCAAATCACCTGTTCGAGTTACAACATAGGCCTTCGGAAGTTCACCGGCTTCTTCATCGGGTATTGGGATCACGGCTACATCCATGATATCTGGGTGTGTCAGTAGCAGTGCCTCCAGCTCAGCCGGACTGACCTGTAGACCCTTGTATTTGATGAGTTCTTTCACGCGATCAACGATATAGAAGAAACCCTCTTCGTCGGCATAACCGATATCACCCGTGCGATACCACCCGGCTTCATCGATGCTGTCAGCGGTGGCCTTCGCTTGGTTGAGGTACCCGCGCATAATTTGTGGGCCGCGAATCCATAGTTCTCCCTCAGCATTTGGTCCCTGATCAGCACCACTGTCAACGTCGACAATGCGGACTTGCGTCATGGGGATGACTTTTCCGATCGATCCGGGCTTGGCGTACTTGGCGTTCTTGGGAGACAAATGTGTGACTGGACTCGCTTCGGTCATGCCATATCCCTGTACAACGGGGCAGCCCACGCGATTTCCCGCTTCGATAGACAGTTCAGCACCAAGAGGTGCCGCCCCACAGAATAGGGTGCGCAGGCTGGACAGATCGTATTGATCAACCAGTGGTGATTTGGCAAGGCCGAGCACCATCGGCGGAACCATAGGTAGGGTTGTAATGCGGTAACGTTGTATTAAAGCGAGAAAATCAGCCATATCAAAGCGCGGCATGGTCACCACTGTGGCACCGTACGCGAGGGCCAGTTTCATTACCACGACCATGCCATAAATATGAAAGAACGGCAGGACGGCAAGAACGATGTCGTTTTCTTCTAGGCGCGGTTGCGATTCAAAGCCGTGAAACTGACACAGGTTGGCGACGAGGTTGTGGTGGGTCAGCATGACGCCTTTGGGCAACCCTGTCGTGCCGCTTGAGTAGGGCAGAACGACAAGATCGTCTCTCGGATTAATTGTGACCTCGGGCGGCGAGTTGCCTACGCTAAGCAAATCGGAAAAGGGAGTGGCACCGGTTGCTTCACCCAACACAAAGATTTCCTCCACCGAGGATCCGATAACAGCCTCCAGCGCTTTGTCGAGAAACAGCGGGGTCGTGACGAGAAAGCGCGCACCGGCATCGTTCAACTGGTTAAGCAGTTCGCGAGCGGTGTAGAGTGGATTGATGGTTGTGTTGATGCCGCCTAGTTGAGCGACCGCATTGAATACCACGGCGTATTCAGGCACGTTTGGGCAGTAAATCGCGAGCACATCGCCTTTTTTAAAACCTCGAGCCGCAAGTCCCGTTGCCGCTTGTCCAACCTGGATGTGCAGGTCTGCATACGACAGGGTGTTTCCACTGGGACCGTCAATCAAAGCTGCCTTGTCGCCCAGGCGCTTGGTGTGGCGCAGTGTGTAGTCGTTGACTGATATTTCCGGAATCTCAAGTAGACCTGCAGTTTGGTCATGGGTATAGATCAAGCATCCTCCTTCATCCCCAAAACAATCCATTCGGGGTTGTTCTTTCGCAGTCAATTCGCCTACAGTGCGATCGCCAAGCGAATTCGTAATCGGTCACTGACGTTCGTTCGGTAATGATCCCCAATTGACTTGACTTCAAGGACCAGACCACTATGGCACTAGCCGCTGATTTCGGGCCCAAGGATATCCGTTCGCAGATACAACGTACAGATATTCAGGGTCGCCATTTAACGTTTATCGACGATCTGTCAGAAAGTGAGCTTCTGAACCTGTTTGTCACGGCGGAAATGCTTGAACCCTACTGGCGAAGTGGCATGGATTTATTGAGAAATCGTATTCTTTGTACCTTGTTTTTTCAGCCCAGCACACGAACGCGTTTCAGTCATGAGACGGCTATGTTTCGTCTGGGCGGCAATGTATTGACGGAATCCAACCCTCTGACCAGTTCGTCAGCGGCCAAGAACGAGTCGTTGTACGATTCGATTCGAGTGATATCACAATATGCGGACGTATTAGTGCTTCGCCATCCTGACGATGAACGAGTATTGGCTGACATCCAGTTGTTGGGCAAAGATTCAGTACCGATTATCAGTGGTGGATATGGGGATGTGACCCACCCAACGCAGGGTTTGCTAGATATGTATACCGCGTGGCGTTGGTTGGGGGGTGATTTTTCATCGATGACCGTGATGATTGCGACCCCTGACTTGTCGCGCGCCCGCTCAGGACAGTCGTTCGCACTGGGCCTGGCTCGTATGGGAGCGACGCTGCACTACTCTGGCACGACAGGATTACGTACGCCGGATGTTATTCGGGGGAAACTCGATGCAATGGGTGCGAATTATACTGAGCACAATGATCTCACTATCAGTCAGCAGGAAGATCTGATCGCGGATGAAAAGATCGATCTTCTTTATCTGCCGGGTTGCTCAGTGAAAAAAGGCGATCCCGGGCGAGACGATTTTATGAAAAAAATGCAAGAGTACTATTTCACGCTTGAGGGAATGCAAAGAATTGAAAGCCGTAGTGGCAAGACCGTTGGTGTAATGCATTCATTGCCACGTAATGAAGGCGAATTCGATTTTTCCATTGATGCGAGTCCCTACCAGTTGTATTTCAAGCAGATTGGATTTTCAGTGCCACTCAGAATGTCGCTGATAGCGAACATTATTGGTCTCGGTTAACTAATAAGGAGCAGGTATCCGGTTTGGCTCGGCAGGCACATATTCGAATTATTGCTACCGGCGGTACCATTGCGGGCCGCGGCGATTCACCTACGGAGGTAGCCTACGCATCGGCACAAGTCTCTGCTGATGAGTTGGTGCTCGCAGTGCCTGGTCTTAGCGAGTTAGCGGAGATCTCGACTGAGACGTTGTTTGCGTTAGATTCGAAGGAGATGGGCTTTAGCCATTGGCGCTCGTTGGCCGCGTTGATTGATCAACGACTCGCAGATGCAACGTGTGACGGTGTTGTGGTGACGCACGGTACGGATACGCTGGAAGAGGCTGCTTGGTTCCTCGATCTGGTTGGTCGATGGAGCAAGCCCGTTATTTTGGTGGGTAGCATGCGTCCAGCCACTGCTTTATCGGCTGATGGGCCAGCTAACCTGTATCAAGCTGTGAGTGTTTGCGCTGATCCTGCTGCTGCCGGTCGTGGTGTGATGGTCGTAATGGCTGCCGACATCTTGTCAGGTTGGCGTGCTGTGAAGATCAGCGCGACGGCACTGAATGGATTTCATGCTTATCCCGGTGGGTCGGTTGGTTACGTCAGTGGTGATCAGGTCTTTTTCTATCAGGGGCCAGATCCGGGTCCGTTGGCGGGTCGTTTTGCTGCTCTTATCAAGGATGGGCGGCCGCTGCCTTTGGTCGGTATTCAATTCTGCACAGCCGGTTGTGCACAGTTACATAACCAATGGTGGCCGCAGGGGCGAGATGCCGGCTTGGTGGTGGCAGGGTTTGGCGGTGGCACTGTGCCCGACACGATGGCAGATGCGTTGCGAGAAAGGGCGAGCTCCGGTACCAGTATCGTGATCTCCTCAAGGGTGCCGAAGGTAACGGTATTGCCGGACACGATGACGCTTGTAGAAAGCGATCGGGTGGTTGCGTCGCGATACCTTAACCCACAGAAAGCAGCTGTGCTGTTGTCGCTCAGCCTCGCCGCAGGTTGTACACCGTTATCGTCTTTTGAGGCATTGCATTAGATGAATCGTGACCATCCACGCAACGCGTCGCGCGATC
The DNA here is from genome assembly GCA_012960345.1 of Gammaproteobacteria bacterium. Taxonomy (GTDB): domain Bacteria; phylum Pseudomonadota; class Gammaproteobacteria; order Arenicellales; family UBA868; genus UBA11791. Next base: position 23,523 of record DUBL01000105.1, read on the forward strand.
GATTATTGATTGCGGTAGGTGGCAATGCCATCCACCCAGAGGGCATTCGCGGGACTTCAGAAGAACAGATGCAGGTTGCAGCTGAGACCGCTGAGCACCTTCTTCCATTGTTGCAGCAGGACAATGAGTTAGTCATTACACATGGCAATGGCCCGGGTGTAGGTAAGACCATGATGCGTCAGGTGTTGGCCCGACACCGCGTTGCCCCTATGTCGTTGGATATCTGTGTTGCGAATACGCAGGGTGTGACAGCTTATATTTTGACGCAGGCATTTGAGAATGCACTGCGCCGGGTGGGCAACCCGCGACATGCTGTGGGGTTGGTGACACAGGTTGAAGTGGATCCGTCCGATCCAGCGTTCACACACCCCTCAAAGCCGGTAGGGTACTTTTATAATGAGTCAGAAGCATCCGATCTGATCGCAGAATTTGGCTGGGAAATGAAAGAAGATGCCGGCCGTGGTTGGCGACAGGTGGTGGCATCACCTGAGCCGCGCCATGTTTGTGATATTTCCTTGATTGATGCGCTTGCGCGTCGTGGCACCATTGTGATTGCCGGTGGGGGGGGTGGTGTGCCTGTTGTGCGAGGTGACTTGGGTGTTCGCCATGGCATCGAAGGTGTAATCGATAAGGATCTAACTTCCGCACACATGGCGAGTGTGTTAGGTATTCCTCAGTTAGTGATTCTGACCGGTGTGTCCGGGGTATCGATTAATTTTGGCCGCGATGACGAAGAAAAAATCGGTCGAATTGGTGTTACCGCACTCCGGCGGTTACAGGATGATGGTCATTTCCCAGCAGGCAGCATGGGGCCAAAAGTTGAGGCGGCATTGCGCTTCGTTGAGAAAGGTGGAGCGCGTGCGATTATTACTGGTCTGAAAGAGGCGGTTCCAGCACTCGCCGGAGAAACTGGTACCCGCGTGGTACCTGATGCAGCACTGTAAAGGAGCAAGTGGTTGATTATGAATGACGTCGTAGCCGGTAAGGCGAAAGATCTATTTGAAGCGCTCGAGCCTGAGCCACGCCTACTGATGGGCCCCGGGCCGGTGGATGTTTACCCGGCTGTTCTGCGTGCCATGTCGTTACCGATGCTGGGCCAGTTTGATCCGCAGTTTACTGACTATATGAATCAAGTCATGGCGCTTTACCGACAGATTTATCGTACGGCCAACCAGTGGACTTTATTGGTAAATGGGACTGCGCGGGCCGGAATTGAAGCGTGTCTGAGTTCAATGATTTCCCCAGGTGACCGTGTGCTGGTCCCTATCTTTGGTCGATTTGGTCATCTGCTCACCGAGATCGCCAGTCGTTGCCGTGCTGAAGTCATCAATATTGAAACGGAATGGGGCAGTACCTTTGAGGCAGATCAAGTAGCAGACGCGATACGTCGGCATAAACCTCGCATCGTGGCGCTTGTTCACGGCGACACATCTACCACCATGGCCCAGCCGTTGGCAGACATTGGTCCGATGTGTCGTGAGGCAGGCGCGTTGTTGTACGTCGATGCCACAGCGACTTTGGGTGGCATGCCGGTCGAGGTTGATGACTGGTGTTTGGATGCAGTCACCGCGGGTCTACAGAAGTGTCTGTCGGGACCACCGGGTTGCTCACCCATCACTATCAACGATCGTGTTGCCGAAATAATTAATGCACGCAAGCACGTCGAGGCGGGTATTCGTGCTCAGGATACGGTCAATGCTGACGGGACTATTGTGCAATCCAATTATTTTGATCTTGGCATGTTGATGGATTACTGGAGTCCGTTGCGGTTGAATCACCACACCGAGTCGACGTCGATGCTTTATGCGGCGCATGCCTGCGCCCGGGTGGTGCTGGGCGAGGGCCTTGACGCGGGATTCGCTCGCCACCGGTCTGCCAGTAAAGCCTTGCGAGCGGGATTGATGTCAATGGGTCTAAAGCTATTTGGCGACCCGGGACACCGAATGGATAATGTGACGGGTGTTTATATTCCGGAGGTGCTGGGTAACGGTGATTCTGTACGGGCGCACTTACTCGAAGACTTTGGTATCGAGATTGGCACTTCTTTTGGTCCATTACACGGAAAGATTTGGCGCATTGGCACGATGGGCTACGGCTGCAGAAAAGCCAACATATTGCGATGCCTTGGAGCGCTCGAAGCCGTGATGCGACGGCATGGGTTCGCATCCCCTGCCGGTGCCGGCGTTGATGCCGCCTACACGGTCTACAATGCATGAGCAAGACGTCTAAATCGCCACTCGTGGTAAAGGCTAAACCGGCGTCCCTTATTCAGGGATCGCCTCGGGTGGTTAATGTGGGGTTGAGCGGGTTTGCAGAAGCATTGGCGGCGCAGGGTGTCGCCGTTATCCAGGTGGACTGGTCACCTCCAGCGCGCGGTGACGCAGATCTCGCGACGTTACTTTCCAAGTTAAGTGACTAATGAGTGACATCCGGCAGGTACTGCGCGAAGCCAACGCGGAAGCCGTGCACCGAATGCTGGCGGCAGAGCCTGTCTTGATCGATGTGGTGGCTGCAGCTGATGCTATACCCGAGCTGGGTGAGGGCATGATTTTGCACGCGGGTCCACCCATCTCATGGGAGCGCATGTGTGGACCGATGCGCGGCGCGGTGGCTGGAATTGCCGTTTTTGAAGGCTGGGCGAATGATCTTGATGCTGCCGCTGCGTTGGCTGCGCGGGGCGCGTTTCAGTTTCGCCCCAACCATGACTTTGCCGCAGTCGGTCCCATGACGGGAATGACAACCGCGAGTCAGCCGGTCATGGTGGTCGAAAATCAAGCAAGCGGAAATCGTGCTTTTTGTACCATCAACGAAGGCCTTGGCAAGGTGATGCGATTTGGAGGAAACGATGCTTCGGTATTGACTCGTCTTGCCTGGCTGCGGGATGTGTTGGGTCCAGCGCTTGGCACGGCATTGCGTTCGATTGAAGGCATAGAGCTGAAGTCGCTGGTAGCCCGCGGTCTCACTATGGGTGATGAAATGCACCAGCGTAATGTTGCTTGTTCTAGCTTGCTCCTACGAAGTTTGGCAGCCGCGCTAGCGAATACCTGCGGTGATCGCGCTATTTTGACCACCATCCTGTCATTCATCGCCTCGAACGATCAGTTTTTTCTGAATATTGCCATGGCGATGGGAAAGGCGATCACCGACCCGGTGCGTGATATTAAAGGTGCCAGCGTCGTCACGGCCATGAGTCGCAACGGTACGGATTTCGGTATTCGAGTCAGTGGGCTTGGGGACGAATGGTTTACAGCGCCGGTGGAAATGCCTGATGGTTTGTATTTCCCTGGGTTCAGTGCGGTCGATGCCAATCCCGATATGGGAGATTCCACGATTGTCGAAACGATAGGGCTTGGCGGTTTCGCGATGGCAGCGGCGCCAGCGGTCGCAGGATTCGTGGGTGCCGGTGCGCCATCGAATGCAGCCCATATCACCCACACGATGCGTGAGATCACGCTGGCGGAAAATCCGGAATGGACAATTCCTGCGCTTGATTATCAGGGAGTGCCGACGGCTATTGATATTCGACGGGTAGTGGAGACCGGCATTGCCCCGATGATTAACACCGGGATTGCGCATCGCGAGCCTGGCGTCGGGCAGGTGGGTGCTGGTGTGGTTCGTGCACCGCTTGCGTGTTTTGAGTCTGCTTTGTGGGCGTTGGGAAAGCGACTGGGTGTGACATGAGCGTGGTCTTCAACCAGGTTCGCACGGGTGTTTTTTTGGACTCGGTCGTATTGATGCGAATTTCACGTGAACTCGCGGATCTTGAGGGCATTGAAGAAGCAGCGCTGATGATCGGTACAACATCGAACCTGGCCATTCTTGAGAGGGCGGGTCTTTTGGGCGAGTTAGGTCGTCAGGCCGGTGGAGGGGACCTGGTCCTGGCTGTTCGG
>DUBL01000106.1 GCA_012960345.1 Gammaproteobacteria bacterium
ACCTAGATAAATATTTAGAATCTGATCAACTAATAATCACTTTGTGAATTACCTACTTTCCTCACCCACCAAAAAATCGCTGGGACTATTAATGCCGTTGGCAATACCCACCAAACCCATTCCGGATCAGAAGGAGGATTAACAACTAAAACCGCAGTTATAACTGCTATTGTTCCACCCATCATATTCGTTAAGTGTTTCTCTATTCTTTCTTTTCCCGTAGCTGTTTTGTTTCTATAAGTTCTAAAATTGTTATAGCCCAAGCCAATCGCTAAAAACCCAAAGACGAGAAGAACAATATATTGCGAATTGTCATTCACGAAATAATCTACAGCCAGTAACCACATCCCTACTCCTGAGAAAACCATTAACCCAACGGCAATCCAATCAAGAGGTGTTGCGATACCTGTCCTATTCCTTCCAAAGCGCATACCTGAAAAAGCCAGATAGAATGAAAAGATAGCTACAAAAAACAAAAAGATGTTCTCATTAATAATTGACATCGGAATAGCTGTAATGAAAATTCCCAACATTGCCCAAAAGAATATCTTGCCTGAAAGGATATGACGATTTTTTCCCTTCTTAAATGAAAGTGCTGAAGCAGCAGAAGCGAGAGCAATTACTCCTGAGATGATGTGGATTGGTAATAGAATTTGCATCATCATTTCCAATATCCCAGCACAATACGACCTGATCTAAAAGTTTGTAGTCGAAAATTGTATGTTATTGATTTTATTATGTTTATTTTTCTAAACAATTCACATCCAGTGACAAAAAAATACCTTTTTATCTTTTATAATCAATTACTTAGATATAATAGGGTCACTCCCACTCAATCGTCGCCGGTGGCTTCGCCGAAATATCATAGGTCACTCGGCTAACGCCACGCACCTCGTTAATTATTCGGCTCGCGACCGTAGTCAGTAGTTCGGCCGGGAGGCGCTTCCAATCTGCGGTCATGAAATCAACGGTCTCGACTGCCCTCAGGGCAATTACATAATCATAAGCCCGGTTGTCCCCGACCACTCCGACAGATTTGACCGGGAGAAACACAGCGAAGGCTTGACTGACCGAGTCGTAAAGCTCCGCCTTTCTAAGCTCATGTAAAAATATGGCATCCGCCTCACGAACAATCCCAAGATACTCTCGTCGCACCTCGCCTAACACTCGGACACCTAATCCCGGTCCTGGAAACGGGTGGCGAAATACGACCGAGTGGGCCAATCCCAACTCGAGACCAATTTGACGAACCTCGTCCTTGAATAGGTTCCGTATGGGCTCAAGCAGTTTAAGGTCGAGATGCTCAGGCAACCCGCCTACATTATGGTGCGACTTGATTACCTTCGCCTTCCCACTGGCTATACCAGCGGACTCGATCACATCCGGGTAGATCGTTCCTTGAGCAAGCCAATCCACCTTCCCCACATTACTTGCCGCCTCCTGAAACACATCGATAAATACATGACCAATAATTCTTCTCTTCTCCTCTGGATCGCTCACCCCCCTTAAAGCATCGAGGAATTGGTCTTGCGCATTAACCGCCATGACATTAACACCAAGATGATCATCAAACATCGCCAACACTTCTTTGTGTTCATCTTTTCGGAGCAAACCATTGTCAACGAAAACACAGATTAATTGGTCACCAATGGCTCTGTGGAGTAACGCGGCCACTACTGCTGAATCCACGCCGCCCGACAAACCCAGCAGAACTCGGTCATTGCCTACCTTCCCACGAATGTTTTCCACCATTTGGTCAATGATATTGCTCGCATTCCAGTGGGATTGGCATGAACAAATGTCGAAAAGAAATCGACGCAATATCTCGCGGCCGTTGACTGAATGGGTTACCTCCGGATGAAACTGCAGTCCGAAAATGCGGCTCTCATGATGTGCGATGGCGGCATGAGGCGCATTCGGACTCGTTGCAATCGTGACAAACCCCGGTGGCAACACGGACACTCGATCACCGTGACTCATCCAGACCTGCAGTGGGTCACCAACGCCGTCCGTTATTTGTTCCAAACCATCTAACAAAGCACTCTGGTTCGTCAGCGTTAACAGAGCCGGCCCGTACTCACGTTCTTCAGCCGTTTCCACCTCGCCACCAAGATGCGAAGCGAGTGCCTGCATTCCATAACAAATACCCAGTACTGGACAGCGCCCGTCCAATACCTCCGCTGGAATGACAGGTGTGTCCTGATCGTTGACACTCGCGGGGCCGCCAGAAAGAACGACTCCGCTGGGCGCGAAGGCCTTGATTTCATCCGCATCGATTTCAGGGGCGAAAATTTCACAATAAACCCCCAGTTCGCGAATCGATCTCGCAATTAGCTGCGTGTATTGGGAACCATAATCCAGTATCAGGATACGATCTTGATCTGGTAACGCCGCGCGGGTCATACCCAAACGTCCCCGCGATCTAAACGATACACCCTAACCGCCGCGTTGGTAATTGGGCGCTTCCTTGACCACTGACACATCATGCACGTGGCTCTCGCGAATACCGGATTGTGTGATCTGAACAAATTCGCAGGACGTCCGCATGGTGGCAAGGTCAGCACAGCCTGTGTATCCCATGCTCGCCCGTAACCCACCCATCAACTGGTGCAAAATATTTGGCATTGCCCCTTTGTACGGTACCCGGCCTTCGATTCCCTCCGGCACCAGTTTTGCCGCGTCCGTCTCCTGCTCTTGGAAATAGCGATCGCGCGAACCACTTTGCATGGCGCCCAACGATCCCATTCCACGGTAACTCTTGTATGAACGGCCCTCGTAAATCTCGATCTCCCCAGGCGCCTCATCCGTACCCGCCAACAGGCCTCCCACCATAATAGACCAGGCACCCGCGGCAATCGCTTTGGCAATGTCGCCAGAAAAACGCACGCCCCCGTCGGCAATCAGCGGCACACCCGCGGCCCGCGTCACGGTCGCAACGTCGCGCACCGCGGTGATCTGTGGCACACCCACTCCAGCGACCACTCGCGTCGTACAGATAGAACCCGGGCCGATGCCCACCTTAACCGCGTCGACACCCACGTTTAGCAATGCATCGGCAGCAGCGGCTGTGGCAATATTTCCCGCCACTAGATCAATCGTGGTATGGCGTTGTTTCAGCACACGCACCATGTCAATCACAGCCTTGGAATGACCATGCGCCGTATCGACCACAACAGCATCAGCTCCCGCCTGGACCAGGCGTTCCACACGCTCTTCAGTGTCAGCGCCCGTACCCACTGCAGCGGCCACCCGCAAACGACCCAACTCATCTTTGCTTGCCTGGGGATACTCGCTCTCCTTCTCTAGATCCTTAACCGTCACCAAGCCCTTCAGGTAAAACTCCTGATCGACTACCGGCAATTTCTCTATGCGGTGACGGTGAAGCAACGTCTTAATCTCCTCCCTCGACGCACCCTCTCGAACGGTCACAAGACGATCGCGCGGCGTCATCACCTCTGCCAAGCACTTGTCATGGCCCGTTTCAAACCTAAGATCTCGGCGGGTGACAATGCCACACAACTTGCCGTCCCCGTTCAACACAGGGACGCCTGAGATGTTCTCTCGCCTTGTTAACTCAATGACCTCACGGACGGTCGTCGTTTCTGTCGCGCAGATTGGATCGCTAATCACCCCGCTCTCAAACTTTTTTACTCGCAACACTTCCGCCGCTTGCAACGCCGGAGAAAGATTTCGATGGATAACCCCCAGCCCCCCAAGTTGAGCCAGACAAATGGCCGTGGACGACTCTGTCACGCTATCCATCGCAGCGGAAACCAACGGGATATTCAAGGAGATAGAACGCGAAAACCACGTGGAAAGACTAACGTCACGAGGCAAGACTTCGGAATAGCCTGGTTTGAGCAGGACATCATCGAAGGTCAGTGCCATTTCAAACCGTTCCATCGCAGGATTATAGGATCAGGCTTTACCCCGGTAAACTAATTCGATAATCTCCGCCCCACGATGAGCGGTATCATGAAAGTTGTGACAACCCAGAATCGAGGCCTAAAAAATGAATAAAAGACGCAAAACCGGATTCACACTGCTGTTACCGTGCGCTGTGCTTGCTCTGTCCATGGGACAGGTTCAGGCCGGAACCTGCGATGCAGCAGCAAGTATCGATACCGCGACTAAGGCGCTCTCGGCAGCAAAGAAAGCCGGCGGTGAATGGCGTTTGATCGACAAAAGCACCGGCTCCGCTTCCCAACCCATCAGCAAGCTGCTTAAAGGTGCCAAGAAGAAACTCAAGGCTGGCGAGACCGACGAAGCGTGTCGAATTGCGACTAAGGTTGCCTGGGCGGCTGATATAGGGCTGGCACAGGCCAATTCCCAAGCGAACGCGAAACCTACCTACTGAGATCCATCGAGTGTCCGCTTTGCGGGCTTACGAAACCAGGGAACTCGGGTTTCGTTGACCTTCGCTCTGCATTAGGCGCGCACGCAGCCATCGAATGAGTCGGACCGTCTATTCCGTCTCTGCATTCTCTCGGGAAGTACGG
>DUBL01000107.1 GCA_012960345.1 Gammaproteobacteria bacterium
CGGCTACATGACCCGGATCCTGACCGGTGGCCTGATGGGCACCTTCATGTGGGCAAACGTCTGGTTCGTGATCTGGCCGGCGCAGCAGGTGGTGATCCGCTCGGCCGAGCAGGTGGCCGGCGGCGGCGAGCCGATTCCCGAGGCGGCGGCGCGCGGTGGCAAGGCCGGCATGGCCTCGCGCACGAACACGCTCTTGTCCTTACCCATGCTTTATTTCATGGTCGCCTCGATCCACGGCACCCAAGCAAGTGGCGGTGTATGGGGTGGTGAAATGAGCACGACCGCTCTTGTTATTGGTCTCGCCATCGTTGTCCTCATCGAGGCCAATGCCATCTGGGGCAAAATGATGAACGCCATCCAATCGGTCAGCGCAGTGATCACCTCGAGTCTTATTCTGACGGTGATCATGGCCGGTGTCGTACATTACGCTTGACCTGAACTGCTATCAGGCTTGTCGCAAGAGGGCGCCCATTGGGCGCCCTCTTCATTTTCTCCGCCCACTCACTACTCCGGCCGACGCTTTGCACTCACCTGGCAATACCTGAAAAACCAAGCAAAAGCACACCACACACGCAGCACTTCGAGTAACTCGTGCCAGCGGATACGATTGTCCCCATGACTCAAAAACCGAGTCACACACAACCGATTGACCACGCCCCGCACATCGAGTCGATCAGCAAGATCACGCGACTGCTCAACAGGGATCACGCGATCGTCTCGGCCGTGAATCAGGAACACCGGCACATCGAGTTGAAGTGACTCAATAGGTACTTCGTAGTCACGCCAATCCGCATCAAAAACTGACCGTATGCGCCTGCCCATATCAGCACGTGCCCGCGGATCGGCAATCAACTGGATTAATTGCGCCTCATCAGGCTGACTCGCATCCAGAATGCCCTCAAATGACTCGGCTTCTGATTCGGCAATACTGTGCTCAATACAACGTTCAAGGGCTTCGAGAAACCTTGCCGAGGGCATTTCGAATTCTGCGTAGTAACTGCGCAACATGAGGAGATAGCCGTAAGGGTCAGCCCGGTTGGCGGTCACGAGGAAATCGCACACGCTGTTCACATCTGCATAAGCGCCGATTAGACCCAACGCACTCAGGTGCGACGACACCGCGGGACGACCAGCCGCTCTGAGTGCAAATACACCTGAAAAAGAGACCGCCATCAAAGCGCAACAGCCGCCTGGCACCAATTCCTCGTCACTCGTGATAGCAGTAATCAGTTGCTCAATTTGCTCGGGCTGATCCCGCCGAATCCACAACTCCCGGAGACTTTTGATGGCTGGAATAACCGCCCGAAAGCCAGCGGTGGCCAGAGCGCTCCCCAACTGCTCGACACGAGGATCACGATGCCCCAAGACACTCAAACCGTGAACAAAGACCACAGTTCCAGCGCTTGCTCCCCTCGGCAGATAAAGATCAATGTCCGTATTGAATCGCGTCAACACTTGACGTTGCCAACGCGTAGCGCTCGTCCAGCCACCGCTGAGGACAAGAAGAAAGCGCGCCGCAGCGAGAAACCCGCGCGCAATCATCTCAAACTGGCACACGAGGGTCACCGGGATTGGTTGAGATCCCATGACCCAATGGTCGCTGCAATATCAATGAATCGAGCCAAGAATCGAACTTACGTCCCACACCCACCAGTGTTCCAACAGATCTAAACTCCGCCTTTTCGTGCAATCGAATAGACGCATTGTTTGTCGCCGGATCACCGACAATCGCGACCATTTGACGCGCACCCCACATTTCACAACCACTGAGCAACGCTCTGAGCAGTGCTAACCCGACGCCACGCTGACGCGCCCAGGGAGCAACATAAACAGAGTCTTCCACGGTGTAACAATAAGCTGGCCTGGCGCGATAGGGCACCGCATAAGCATAACCGGCAACACATCCTTCCAGATCGGCCACCAGGTAGGGCAAGCCCCGATTGCACACATCGACCCAACGCCGCTTTATCTCGGTAAGGTCCGGCGATTCAATCTCAAACGAGGCGGTGTGCTGGCGTACTTCACCCGCATAGATGGCTTCGACCGCGACAAGATCCAGCGCGCTAGCCGCCCGAACGGGAACCCTAACCATCACATCATCTTACGATGCCAACCCAACCCATGTCATGGACCCCAAACAAAAGAGCCGGCCACCAGACCGATCCCTTCCTCTTGTACAAAAGCCTAACTTGATCAACTCAGTACCAGTAACGGTGCACCCAGTAACGGTGCAATCACAAGGCTAACGATCGCCATCACATTAATCAGGATATTCATCGAGGGTCCCGACGTATCCTTAAAGGGGTCACCCACTGTGTCACCGACGACAACGGCCTTGTGAACGTCAGAGCCCTTGCCACCGAGATTGCCTTTTTCAACGTACTTCTTGGCGTTATCCCAAGCTCCCCCGGCGTTGGCCATGGTCAATGCAAGAAGCACGCAACCCAACAATGCGCCGCCCAGCATGCCACCAAGAGCTGCCGGGCCAAGCCCAAATCCAACCACCACCGGAGCGGCGACTGCTAGCACCCCCGGTGGAATCATCCGCTTTAACGCAGCGGTCGTTGCGATATCCACACAGCGAGCGGTATCGGGTTCAGCGTTGCCTTCCAGTAATCCAGGGATCTCTCGAAACTGACGGCGGATCTCGTGAATCATTTCAAACGCAGCATCGCCCACTGCGTTCATCGTCATACTACTGACAAGAAACGGAAAAATACCACCTAAGAACATGCCGGAAAGCACTAAAGGGTCATTGATTTGTAGGGTGAACTCCGGCACATGATGGATCACGGTTTCGATATACGCCGAGATAATCGCGAGCGCCGCCAGCGCCGCCGCACCAATGGCGAACCCTTTACCAATCGCCGCGGTAGTGTTACCCAGTTCATCAAGGGTATCGGTGATTTCCCTAACCTCTTCACCCAACCCGGCCATTTCTGCAATACCCCCAGCATTGTCTGCAACAGGCCCGTAAGCATCAATTGCCATCGTGATCCCCACCGTTGCCAGCATACCAACAGCGGCAATGCCGACCCCATAGATGTCAGCCAATTCACTTGAAATAAGAATGATCGCACTCAGTACCAACACAGGAACAGTAACCGATTGCATGCCAATGGCGAGCCCGCTGATCATTACCGTTGCAGGCCCAGTTTCACCACTTGCCGCGATCTTTCTAACTGGCGGACCACCCGTGTAGTACTCGGTCACCAACCCGATCACAATGCCACCGACTGCCCCAACCAGAACAGCGAGCCAAATGTTCACACTCAGTTCAACCAAGTGAATCACGGCGAACGCAGCAATGATAAAAATAATGGTCGCGCCGATAGTACCGACTCGCAATGCGACAGCCGGTGACTTGTTTGCCATCGCACTGACCAACTGAATTCCGATCAATGAACACACAATTCCAACCGAAGCGAGAGCCAACGGCAGGAACATCAACTGGTTCTGTTGCCCACCCGCCAACTGGTCAATCAGTACCGGTGACAACGTCGCCGCAATGGCGATCGTCGCAATGATCGACCCGCAATACGACTCGAAAATATCCGACCCCATGCCAGCAACGTCGCCGACATTGTCTCCCACATTATCAGCGATGACGCCCGGATTTCTCGGATCATCCTCAGGAATACCTGCTTCGATTTTGCCGACAAGGTCAGCACCAACATCGGCACTCTTGGTGAAGATGCCGCCTCCCACCCTGGAGAAAAGCGCCACCGAGGAAGCCCCCATACCAAACCCATGAATCACGTGCGAGGTGGTCGGGTCACCGCCAAAAAAGTAATACAGCAGCCCAAGTCCCAGCAATCCCATCGCCGCGACAGTTAATCCCATGATCGAACCACCGAAAAAAGCAACCTTGAGGGCAGCGGCAGCACTTTCCTGAGCCGCAGTCGTCGTTCGAACGTTAGCTCGAGTGGCAGTAAACATACCGATGTAACCCGCCGCTGCTGAACAACCTGCGCCCAGCAAAAACGCAACCGCAGTACGCCATCCCAGATCCGAGAAGAAAATCAGCGCCGCAACCACAATCACAAAGATACTGAGAAAAGTGTACTCGCGACGGATAAAAACTAAGGCTCCGCGGTGAATCAACTCGGCAATAGCCGCAACCTTGCCACTGCCTTCGGGATACTTCAAAACAACGCGATAAATGCCAAAGGCTGCAATAAGGCCCAGCACACCAAGCACCACGGGGATGAGCGCAACGGAGGTTAAAACCATTGGGAATCCTTAATTTTTGAACAAGATATGAGCCAGCAGGGCGCTGACGGAACAACCCCATATTAACATAGCGCGATCAGTGCAATCATTGGCGGAAACTGCCACCAAACAGGCCCTTCATGGCCCTGCCGCTACTGCCTCCCAGTAAGCTGGTGCGATGTCGAGCCACGCGAGCCAATCCGCAAACGCGGCGTCGGCATCTGCCTGGGGTATCCAACCCAGCGCTGCTTCAAGGCGTTCCGTGACCAGAGGCTGCCGGGTGGGCGGGCCGTGCTGATACACGTTGGGTTCCTCGTCATGGCGTGCCAGACGCCAGGAAAACTCGGGGAAGTGCGCTGCCAAATGCTCACACCACGCTGAACTGCTCGAACTCACTCCACAACTGACGTTGTACACATCATGATTCAGAGCAGAATGCGCCATTAAGGCCACTAACGCACGCGCGAGATCACGCGAATAAGTCCAATCCCGATGATCATCGAACATCAGAATCGCTTCACGAGACGCCAACGCCAACTGGGTTGCCTGCAGCTGGGGCGTTAAAAGATCACGCACACCCGAATCCAATTCCCACGGCCCAAACACAGGACCCAACCGCACATTGACGAGATTCATCGTCCATAACTCTGCCAATCTCCGGACAATGCGTTCTGACGTCGCCTTCGTGACGGGGTAAAGGCCGATGGGTTCCAGCAAAGCATCCTCATGCAGAGGAGAAGCACCGTGTGCCGTCTCACCATAGGCAGCCCCTGAACTTAGATTGATTACCCGTTCCAGGCCCGCGTCACGCGCGGCCTCGAGAACGCTCACCAACCCGACCAGGTTGGTCTCGATGATTCGCCGGGGTGTCTGGGCCTCACGTTGCGGGCCCGCCGTCACTGCAGCGCCGAAAAACAGGTGTGAAACATGCGCCTGCCGGAGGCTGTGACACAAGGCAACGGTATCCAACACGTCTCCTATCACTTCAGTCCATCGACCCGGCAAGGCATTAAAGTGCTGAGCCACCGGAGCAGGTACCGGCCGTATATCAAACAACACCACCGTCTTCTCTTCGATCAGCAGCTGCTCTGCAATATTCACGCCGATAAAACCGGCGCCACCCACCACCATAGTTACCATCGCGTCATACACTCTCGCTGCGTGCTCTCATCAGGCTTTCTTGCGCCTTGCCCGAGGATGCGCGTTGTCGTAGACCTGGGCTAAATGCTGAAAGTCAAGGTGGGTATAAACCTGTGTGGTTGAGATATCTGCATGGCCAAGCAATTCCTGGACCGCTCGAAGATCGCTACTCGATTCCAGTACGTGGCTCGCAAATGAGTGGCGCAACATGTGCGGATGCACTCGTCGCCCTAGGCCTTGACGTTGCGCCCACACTGCCACCCGTTGCTGAATAGCGCGTGCCCCCAGGCGCGTGCCGCTGCGGTTAACGAACAACGCCTGCTCGCTCTCCCTCGCACATGCAGACCTAACATTAAGCCAAGCCAGTACCGCCTCACGGGCATAACCACCGATTGGCACAATGCGTGTCTTGGCACCTTTGCCCATCGCTCGCACCACCGCATCGGCCAAGTCCAAGTCACCAAGATCCAAGCCCGCGAGCTCAGCCAAACGGAGGCCGGACGAATAAAACAATTCCAGTATGGCTCGATCACGCCGGTCAAGATCGGTTCGCGGATCAATGGTGACGAGTTGGACAATCTCCTCGATGCTCAGCGTCGGCGGCAATCGGCGATCGGCGCGCGGCGCGGTGACTGCCTGGCGGTGACCCACATCACGCGCTGTCAAAAATGGGTTGATCTTCACCTTCGATTCACGCAACAGATACCGATAGAGCGTGCGTACCGCCGACAAGGCCCGCTGAATGGAGCGACTGGATAAACCGGACTGGTTCAGTTGCGCGGGAAACATCCGCGCCTGCGCTATCACCAACTGACGCAAGGTTGTGATTTCACGTCGCGTTAGAAAATCCGTGAATTTCTCCAGGTCCCGCCGATAGGCGGAGATCGTGTGCGCCGACAGGCGCCGCTCATCTCGCAGATGATTGAGAAAGCGATTGATATCCCGCTGAATCCCATTCGCAGTGCCCATGGGCTATACGATACCCAACCGCCAACAGGTAGCACTGACCATGGCGCCGACAAGATCGAGAAACACCGTATCCACACCGGGCTGGTAACGGTCAGCCTGGGTGGCGCCAAGAACGATCATCGCGACCAACGTGTCGCTACGATTGGTCACCGGAACCACTGCCAGTGACCGAATGCTTGCCGTAGTAGCGCCGAGCAACAGGTCACGGGGCCCAGAGGGCATCCGGTTATCACACACGCTGTGACCATCAGCCAATCTCTCGGCTAGCCAGGCGTAACCCTCGCTGCCGCTGAAGAGCATTTCCATCCCTTCAACTTTGGAAACCCGCTCAGCAATAAACTTGATATCGACATGTGCCAGATCAAAAGTCTCCGCTAACTGCTTGGGCATGTTTTCGCACAGAACCTTGGCTTCGGTCAGCGCTGAAAGACTGATAAAAAAATGCATTAAGCGTTGCTGGCGCAGTTCGTTTTCCTTCGCATGAAAGACAAGTTGCTCCAGCTGTGCTTGTTGTGATGCGTTTTTCTGGCGCAACACATCCACCTGCCGCTCGATCAGTGAGATGGTGTCACCGGTCCGAGAATGCGGTAATTCGAGATCACTCAACAGGTCCGCATAGCGTAAGAAGAAATCCGGATGTTGGCGCAGAAAAACAGCGACCGCTTGCGCATCGACCGCGACGTCTGCAACGGGACCTGGCCGAGCCGAACTCATCCTGACTCCAGATCGATTCGGCCTTGGAAAACAGTAATCGCCGGGCCTTCCAGGGAAATAGCGCCACGACCCATCCAACTAACGATGGCTGTACCACCGGGAAGCTCTACCGCTACACGGTCGCCTACCAATCCCTGACGGTGAGCCACGGCCATCGCTGCACAAGCCCCACTGCCACAGGCTTGTGTCTCGCCAACACCTCTCTCCCAAACTCTCAGCGCCACTCGGTCACGATCGAAAACCTGTAGAAATCCGACGTTAGCCCCTTCGGGAAAGCGGCTATGCGTCTCAATGGCCGGACCCCACCTTCCCACCGGCGCCTGCTCTAGATCCTCGACCTGAATAACGGCATGTGGATTGCCGACCGACGCCACCGCCACCGCCACCGACTCTCCACCAACATCAACCGAGTGGATCAGTTCATCGCGTTCAGCATCAAACGGCACCTCCGCGGGGGCAAACGCTGGCGTGCTCATCTGCACTTTCACTTGCCAATCCGGCCCGACCTTCAACTCTAGCCTTGTGGTGGTCGTACCAATAGAAATCGTACGACGCTCGCTTAACCCCTGTTCCACCAAATACCGCCCGAGGCAACGCGCGCCATTACCACATTGTCCGACCTCGGTACCGTCTGCATTAAAGACCCGCATGTAGAAATCGACCCCCTCCCGGCCAGGCTGCGCAACGATCACCTGGTCGCAGCCAATGCCACGATGCCGATCCGCTATTCGCTGAATCTGGTGTGTGCTCAGATCCAGCACACGACGGACGTCATTGAGCATGACAAAGTCGTTACCCAACGAGTGCATTTTTGTGAATTCAAGCATGGTCAAAAGACCATCATGGAGCGAATAAAAAGAAGCGGACGGTCGTGCGGCTATTATATAACCCCCCCGTGCTTCGTATCGACAGACACGACGGGAGAATTTCAATCAGGACTCTTTACACCGGCCCTTTGCGCCAACCCTGGCCAATCGTAGTCCGTGTCGCCAGTTGCCATAAACCAGGGATTAAGTAGGTTCGCCTTGTTGTATTGCAACGGATTGCCGTCAAGATCAATAACGGCGCCACCCGCCTCGTTCAAGACACAGTCTGCCGCCGCGGTGTCCCATTCTGAGGTAAGGCCTAGGCGCGGATAAACATCCACCTCACCCTTAGCAACAAGGCACACCTTGAGTGAACTACCCATATTGACAGACTCAACCGGCAGACCACTCTCCCCCAGCAGCGTATCGCGAAACGCAATGACCGCTGCCCCCAGGTGGGATCGGCTAACCACCATACGGGCAGCGCCACCGTCATAGCTCCGGCTCTTGATTGCTGTCGGTGCATGATGACCCTCTATTCGCCACGCGCCCTGGCCCGTGGCTGCGTAGTACGTCGAGCCGCCCACTGGCGTGTGGACCACGCCGATCACCGGCCGATGCTTTTCGACCAAGGCAATATTGACCGTGAATTCACCATTCCGTTTGATAAATTCCTTGGTTCCATCGAGCGGATCAACTAACCAGAAAGCCGACCAGCGTAGGCGTTCCGAGGCCACTATGTTCGAGGATTCTTCCGATAGCACCGGGATGTTTGGAGTGAGCGCTGCCAGTTCTCTGACAATCAACTCATGAGCGCGAAG
Organism: Gammaproteobacteria bacterium; assembly: GCA_012960345.1. Taxonomy (GTDB): domain Bacteria; phylum Pseudomonadota; class Gammaproteobacteria; order Arenicellales; family UBA868; genus UBA11791. The sequence goes on from DUBL01000107.1 coordinate 8,663, forward strand.
ATCTGCAGTGGTCACCGGCGAGCCATCGGCTTTGTTTTCAATCTGATAAGACTGCTCATAAACCGACAAGATCTCACGCCCGGCAGCGACGGTAATCCGAATTACCTCATTCAACACATCAGCCGCTTTAACCCGTCTCATTTCAATTGGCTCGCGACAAGATAAGTAGCCAGCACACAGCGGGCGTCGGTAAAGTCCTGGCGGGTACGGAGCACATCAAACTCATTGATCGGCCAGTCCTGCGTCTCAAGTTCTTCTGGCTCATCGCCTTCCAACGGATCATGTGATAATTCGCTGGCAAGGAAAATCCAACTCTGAAAGTTGGAGTACCCCGGAGTGACCGTTACCGTTGTCAGATGTTGCAATGTACCTGCACGACAACCGATCTCTTCACGCAACTCTCGCGACGCTGCTTGCTGCGGTGTTTCGCCATCATCGATCTTGCCCTTAACGAACCCCAGTTCATAGCGCTCGAATCCAACCGCGTATTCTTTGATCAGCCGCACGTGATGGGCATCAGGCATCGGCACCACAACCACTGATCCTGGCCCTTGTCCCATCAAACGATGAAAGCGAGCCGCCTGACCATTAGCAAACTCGAGATCAACCCGCTGTATCTCAAAAAGCGGCGTCGCTGCAACCGACTCAATGGCAGTGATACGAGGCAACCGGGACACAAGCAGATCAGATTCCTAATGGTGGGACAAAGCATACCCCAGACACTGACAATCTACAGCCTAACGTCGTCCTTTTCTCGCCAACGGGCATAACGCTACACTGCCAGCCTATGGACGTCACCACAGGGATTAGATTTGCCTACTGTGATGGCGCCCACTTTGCCCATCATCAGTATTCAAGCACTCCTGTTTAAATGGACGGAACGAGTCCAGCCAGCCCCAGTGCCCTTTACGCGGCACAGCGCGCAACAAAATCAATCACCGAGGATCCAAGCCAGGGGATTGTTCTCGAGCAACTGGATGCTTTGCACGAGGCGGTGCTTGCGAACCGTGGCCGCTCTTTAAGGCACCGGCTGAGCCTGACTCGAGACCGTCGCCCCCACAATAGGATCGGCGGTCTTTATCTGTGGGGCGGTGTGGGGCGCGGCAAAACATTCCTGATGGATCTGTTTCACGACTCGATTCCTTTCGAGGAAAAACGACGGATCCATTTCCACCGCTTCATGCTTGAACTCCACGATCACCTCCACCAGTTGCGCCTTCAATCAGATCCTATGGCCGCTGTGGTCGACCGACTGGTTGGAGACTGCCGAGTCCTGTCACTTGATGAGTTTTTTGTCTCAGATATCGGCGATGCCATGCTGCTGTCGAGTGTGCTGCAAGAATTATTTGTGCGAGGCACCGTGCTGGTGACCACCTCCAATATTGCACCAGACGAACTTTACCGACGTGGTCTGCAACGCCAGCGTTTTCTCCCAGCCATCGCACTGATTCACTCACACATGACGGTGTTGGAACTCCCTGGCACGCTAGATCACCGGCGCCAGACAATGCAGCAAGCATCGGTGTATTTCACACCGGATGATCAACACGCCAACGATGCACTTTATTCGCAATTCGTCCGCGTTAGTCACGGCTCCTTGTGTAGTGTGGGACCTATCGACATTAATGGGCGGCCCATTGCCAGCCGCGGCCACGGCGAGGGTGTGGGCTGGTTTGATTTCAACGCATTGTGTCAGGGACCCCGCTCAAAAGCGGACTACGTCATTCTTTCCAAACAGTTTCATACCCTGCTTATCGCAGGCATTCCATTACTTAGCGCGAACGACGACGATGCCACACGCCGTTTGATCGAGTTGATCGATGAACTTTACGATCGGCGCGTCAACGTGATTGTCTCGGCAACGGCTCCGGCAGAATCTCTTTACCGGGGGAAACGTCTACAACTGGACTTTCAGCGGTTGATTAGCCGAATGCATGAATTTGCATCCTGGGATTACATCGCTATGAAACATCGACCGTAACAGCGCCCTAGGCGCTGCTAAGATCTCCTTTAAGAAGGACCACCGAGGTTGCCATTTGCTGCTCGGGCACCGTCCAGTAACGGTGCAACAATGCCGTTTTAACCGCATCCGATGTGACCTGATAGCCGTGAGCACGATAAAAATCAATCGCCCATGTAGCGGCAGCCCAGGTTCCGATCAGAATGGGTTTCTCGCTCTGCGCCTCAACGCGACGCAGTAACTCGCTGCCAATACCCTGGCGGCGATGACGTGTCCGTACATAAGCATGGCGAATCAGGTCAACCCCTCCTTTGTCCTGCAACCCCATGACGCCCATCAGTTCGTTGTCCTGCTCAAGCACCCAAAAGACAACTTCCTCGGCCAGTTCACCAACCAGTTCAGCCATGGACATATAAGGCTCATGCCAACACTCGGGAGGAATCACTCCGCGATAAGCCTCAGCAGCATCGTTGATGATTTCCAGTATCGCTGATCCCTCGTCAGCTCGGAAGAGACGAATTTCTTGACGCATTAGTACATCTCCTGCGGGTCGACATCGACAGACCAACGCACCGTACGCGCTCGGCGAAGACTCTCAATGTCCGATAGCCAAACGGAAAGAAACGAGTGTAACGCCGCACGACCGCGCCCACTGACAAGCAGCTGGGCACGATAACGGCCGGCACGACGTTCCATCGGGGAGGGCACCGCGTCGAGCAGCACCACTCCCGTGTGGGGCTGCTCGCGCAAGCGCCGCTCACCTATCTGCCTGACCTGCCGCAGAAATTCTAGCGGCATCTCAAGGTGCGGGGACTCTGCGCGTAACAACACGAAGCGCCGATAAGGCGGACAACTGGCCAGCTTGCGCTCATCCAACGCAGCGCTCGCAAAACCATCAAAATCGTGTCGCGTCAAATATTCATATGTGGGGAGCGTTGGATACAAGGTTTGGATCAGCACTTCACCGGGTCGCTGGGCTCGACCCGCGCGACCAGACACCTGGGTCAATTGTTGAAACAAACGTTCGCTGGAGCGGAAATCCGTCGCGTACAGGCCCCGATCCGCACTAAGAACACAGACCAGCGTTACTGCCGGAAAATCGTGCCCCTTGGACAACAACTGGGTCCCGACCAGGATATCCACCGCACCGTCGCGCACCCGCTGCAGATCAGCCGCCATATGCTCACCGCCTTTGATGCGGTCACTATCGAATCGCATCACCCGCGCCTCAGGAAACAATCGTTGCACCGCTTCTTCAATGCGCTGTGTGCCTTCGCCAACGTGATACACGTCACCACCGTGACACTGTGGGCAATGATCGAGGGCGGGTTCTACCGCACCACAATGGTGGCAACGCAGCACACCGCTTCTCCGATGTAGTGTCAAAGCCGCATCACAGCGCCCACAACGTCCCTGCCAACCACATGCGCTGCAGCCGACCACAGGGGCAAAACCTCGCCGATTGACATACAAAATGCTTTGCTCCCCCCGATCGAGCCGCCGGGCAAGGGCCTTCACCACCGGCGGGGACAATCCCTCCGCTGCCGGCATCGCGCTCAAGTCCAGTAGACGCACTCGCGGCATCTGAGCCCCGCCGGCCCGTTCGGGCAAAGACAATAATTGGTAACGCCCGCGATGAACATTGGCGATCGATTCCAGCGATGGGGTTGCTGAACCGAGCACGACCGGGACTTGCGCCAGTTGCGCGCGTTTTACCGCCACATCACGCGCGTGGTAGCGGAACCCGTCTTGTTGTTTGTACGAGAGGTCATGCTCTTCGTCCACAATCACTAATCCCAAGGCCTTAAATGGAGCCAAAACGGCCAGACGGGTACCCAGTACCACATCGGCCAAACCAGCGCTTGCCGCCCACCAGGCGCGGTGTCGCTCGCCGGCGGACATCTGGGAATGGAGAACCACCAAGCGCCCACCGACCGTATTTTCGATGCGCGCGATAAACTGCGGGGTCAGTGCAATCTCCGGCACCAGCACCAAAACCTGTTTATGACGGGCGATAACCGCCGCCGCCGCTCGCAGATAGACCTCTGTCTTACCACTGCCGGTCACACCATGCAGAAGAAACGGTGTAAAACGGACTGATTCGGCGACCATCGCATCTACTGCGCGTTGCTGGTCGGTACCCAAGTCAATAGCAGGCGCGCGCGCAGCCCGCACCAAGGGATAAGCCGACTCGGCCGAGATCCACCCTCGTGCCAACAACCGACGCAGGGGCGCGTGCACATGGGGTATCCCCTCACGTAACGCACTCTCCTCAAGTCCGTGCTCCAGGTGACAGCGCGCAAGCAGTTGACGCTGTACCCGGGCACGAATGGGGACCGTGGCCAAAGCCTCTTGCCCTGCCGCGGTGAGGCGGAACACTCGGGGTAATTCAGGCATCAGATCCCGTGATCGACGCAGTGCGCTGGGCATGGCCGCATGCAGTACTTCACCTACCGGATGATGGTAGTACTCAGATGCCCACAATAAGATTTTTAATAGCGTGGCTGGAATCGTCGGTATCTGATCGATCACTTGGATTACCGTCCGCAACTTCGAAAGGTTCACACTGGGCTCAACAGAAATTGCTGTCACCACACCCACCAATGACCGTTGGCGCACTGGGACCAAAACACGCATCCCCACTGTCGGTAAGGGCATGGTGTCATCGACGAGATAATCGAACGTACGCCGCAGGGGCAACGGCAAAGCTACCCGCACGATGGCGCTTGATCGTTTGGATTGAGTGGTCACGATAATGGCGGCGATACTTTAGTGCATTGAGTTTTGGTCAAGTGGCATCAAAGTTCGATAACTCATTGAGGTGAATCACTGTTCCCTAGTTGCCCACAGAACCTGTGGATAAGTCTGTGAATACTTTCCCAGTTCACAGCACTAGTGATGGGCCGGCGGCCCATTGTCAGGGATTGGTCATTATTTAAGCAATACAAAAATACTCGTAAATTCAGTCAGTTAGGCCTGGATGGCCGTATGACCGCCCGCACAGCGTGTAATCTGCTCGCTCGAAGCACTGCAGTCCATGACATTGTGCATAACACCCCCCCGAAAGACCCCAGATCATGGCATTGGACATGCTGACAACAGTCTAAACTTTCAATAAGTTAGCGCGCGATGTTGCAAGAATTCGGTAACAATTGAGACGCTACTAACCGCCTCCTGTAAAGACACCAAGCGGCTGAACCAACACACCCAGAACGCTCTTCACAGTATGCGATAATCGCGCCCCTTTTTATCATTGGCCTCCATGCCTGCACTGATGACCAACATCACAATGAACAAACTCAAATTGGGCATACCCAAGGGCAGTCTTGAAGCGGCAACGATCAGTCTGTTCCAGCAGGCAGGATGGGAAATTCGTCCTAACTCGCGCAACTACTTTCCCGGCATCGATGATCCGGAACTGCGTTGCTCACTGGTGCGATCGCAGGAAATGGCAAATTATGTTGCCAACGGCACGCTTGACCTTGGACTCACCGGCCTCGATTGGATTTTGGAATCTGATGTCGCAGTCGAGGAAGTCTGCGATCTTATGTATTCGAAAAGTTCTGATCAACCCTGCCGCTGGGTACTCGTGGTGCCGCAGGACTCCCCCATTCAGTCGCTGGAAGATCTTCACGGTAAGCGAATCGCAACGGAACTGGTGGACTTCACACGCCGCTACCTGAGCGAACGGGGCATTCAGTGCACAGTTGAATTCTCCTGGGGCGCGACCGAAGCCAAAGTCGTTGAAGGACTGGTGGACGCAGTAGTAGAAATCACCGAGACGGGCAGCACAATCCGCGCGCATGGGCTTCGTATTGTGTGCGACATACTCCACACCCATACCCGTCTAATCACCAACGCGGCCGCTCTCCAGGATCCGTGGAAAAAGCAGAAGATCGACCAAATTTCGACGCTCCTTCAAGCATCGTTGCGAGCGAGGCAGAAAGTTGCCTTGAAGATGAACGTGCCGCGCAGCGCCCTGGATGGGATCATCACCTTACTCCCGTCCCTGCACGCACCCACTGTGAGCTCACTATCGGACAGTAACTGGGTAGCACTTGAAACCGTCGTTGATCGCAACCAGGTGCGCGAATTACTACCTAAACTGGCTACCCATGGTGCCGAGGGCATACTGGAATACGCACTGCGCAAGATCCTCTAGCTCACCGCATGAAGGCACCTACCAAGGGCCCCAACCATCACCTAAGCCCGGATTCGATGCACGACAGCCGAGAATCCCCCCCCTCTGTTTTGGCTCAACTGAGCCACCGCATCAACGATATTCAACGCCTGTTTGTACTCACCGGCGCGGGGTGCAGCACCGCTTCAGGCATTCCTGATTACCGTGATCTTGCCGGCGAGTGGAAACTTACCCCACCTGTGCAATGGCACGACTTCGTCAACAAAGCGGCTTCTCGCCAACGCTACTGGGCACGCAGCCTCATTGGTTGGCCCCGGTTTCACGACGCCGTACCCGCACCGGCGCATCAGGCGCTGGCAGATCTCGCCCGGACTACCCGAATGCATACGGTCGTCACCCAGAATGTGGACGACCTTCACCGACGCGCCGGTACCCGAAATGTCATTAACCTGCACGGCCTGCTGAGTGAAGTCGTGTGTCTAGATTGTGGTGAGTACTCGAGCCGCGAGCGCCTGCAGGGGCGACTGGTAGCATGCAACCCCGAACTCGCCAGCGCCAGTGCACCCGCTGGTCCGGACGGCGATGCCCTTCTTGCCAACGCTGCCGCTGAGGGGTTTTCCGTACCCAACTGTCTCAGCTGCGGTGGCTTGCTAAAACCCAATGTGGTCTTTTTCGGACAAAACGTACCTAAATCAACGGTCCAACAAGCTATGGATCAGTTGACCCGTTCGGATGCACTACTGGTGGTGGGCTCTTCTGTGATGGTTTTTTCAAGTTACCGCTTCTGTCGCCACGCGAAAGCGCTCGGCAAACCCCTCTATATCATCAATCGGGGCCACACCCGCGCAGACGCACAGGCCGACTTAAAAATTGAGGGCGACTGCAACCAGATTCTGCCTCAACTGGTCCGGCTCCTAAGCCCACCCGCCTAGGCAGCAGTGCGCTTTAATTGACGCACCAGGGGGAGAATCTTTTGCTCCAGCACTGCACGCTCGAGGGGCCCAATGTGTTTATAACGAATCAAGCCCTGCGCATCGATCACAAAGGTCTCGGGGACCCCATACACTCCCCAGTCGATGCCCACTTTTCCTTCGGTATCGACTGCGATCGCGGTGTAAGGATTACCCAACTGATCTAACCAGGCCCTTGCATCGGCGCGCGTATCCTTATAATTCAAACCCACGATCTCGACCTGCCGATCCCGGGCAATCTCGTTCAACAAGACATGTTCTGCACGACACGAGACACACCACGAAGCCCACACATTGAGTAACCAGACTCGGCCAGCCAACTGACGGGGAGCTAGCACCTCGCCCTGAGCGATCAGTCGGGGCAACTCAAATGACGGTGCCGGCTTGTCGATCAGCGGAGAAGGGACCTCGCGTGGATCCAACCGCAGGCCGAGCGCCAAAAAAGCACCTATGATGAGGAACCCCGCTAGTGGAACCAGATAACGCGTCACGAATGGGGGTCTTTTGCGCTTCAACCGCGCGTGGTTGCGGCCTCGCGGGCTTGCTGGATCAATTCTTCCGCAGGCACATAACCGCCAATGATTCGACCATTCTCCAACACGATGGTTGGTGTCCCGCGCACGCCGATGTCCTCGCCCAGCTGCTTGTGCCGAGCAATCGGCGTGTCACAGGATAACGGCGCTACTTGGCGCCCTGCCTTGGCATCGGTCATGGCACTTCTGCGGTCATCCGCGCACCATACGGACACCAAGGTGTCGTAGGCCGGGGAATTGATTCCAGCCCGTGGGAACCCTAGATAACGCACTGTCACACCACCAGCATTGAGATCAGCCATTTCCTGGTGGAACTTAACGCAGTACGGACAAGAAACATCGGTAAATACCGTGACCTGGCTCAGCTCCTCTGCCGCCTTAAAAACAACCATACCGGCTTCATCCAAGGTGCTGATTAATTTGGCACGCCCGCCGTTCTGGCCTTCTTCAGTCAGATTCCGCTTACTCGCAACCTCGTAAATCGAGCCTGCAACAAGATATCGACCATCTCTAGAGACATAATACAGTTGAGCGCCGAAAGTGACCTGGAAAAAACCCGGCATCGGACTTGGCTCAATCTTATCAGGGGCTTTGTTATCAAAGAGATGCTTGACGGCATTCCCGACCGCGTCCGGGACCTCGCCGGCCGCAACACTCGCAGGCAACCCACCCAAGCACACCAAAAGCAACACCCACCTCAAATTTCGCATAATCACCTCGTCAACGTCAGTACTGCCGAACTCGATTCGGCCGATTTTATTCCTCGCCTGTACAACTCTTAATAACATAGCCACCGGATTTCTCATCATGCTCAAGTACCATCAATCCTCGTAATTCGGCCTCTTCTAGCAAATTACCAAACCCTGAAAATCCATGGTACCGCTCGTTGAACCCCGGTTGGCGTCTTTTCAGGGCTTGTTTCACCATTGAGCCCCATACTTTTTCCTCCTCACCCCGTTCTTCGAACAGCCCTTCCACGGTAGTCATCACCAGTTCAATGGCCTCCTGGCGACGCTGCTCGTCCTGCTTGCCAGCCCCAGCCTTCGAAACACTGCTTGCTCGGCTGGTCTTTTTCTTACGCACGGGCTGTGGCTTCGGCCGAGCTAAATCATCGTAATAAATAAACTCATCACAATTTCCCGAGAGTAGATCTGACGTTGAACTCTTGACACCGATCCCAACCACATACTTGTTGTTTTCACGCAACTTGCTGACCAGCGGAGAGAAATCTGAGTCACCACTTAAAATAACAAAAGTATCCAAGTGTGCTTTGGTGTAACACAGGTCCAGCGCATCGACCACCATTCGGATATCGGCAGAGTTCTTCCCCGATTGGCGAACATGCGGGATTTCGATCAATTCGAATGCGGCCTCGTGCATAGCCGGTTTGAAATCCTTGTATCTTTCCCAGTCGGCATAAGCCTTTTTAACAACAATATTGCCCTTTAACAGCACTCGACCCAGTACCGCCTTAAGATCGAAACGATCATATTTAGCATCGCGCACACCCAGTGCGATGTTCTCAAAATCGCAAAACATCGCGATGTTCCGTGTCTTATTGTCTTCTGTCATTGAATTGGGATTTAGTCAGGATACGGTGCAGTTGTAGATAAAACTGCGCGGGGTTCCAGTGTACCGCCGCAGGTCGAACACGACCAGCGAAGGTTTCAGGTGGCCATCGGTCGAACGTGATAACGCAACCGCTCATTCCTTAAATAAGCGGCCAATGCTGGTGTGGCCCGCAAATGTGCCCGCAATGTCGCGCTTTGTACCACCTTGCTCAGGACTGCGGCAACGACATTTTCCGTTGCCGGAGTACGCAACTCGAAGCCAGCGGGGAAATGGCGACCCGGTCCAACGGCTGATGGCAAACACGATGCGCTTAACTCCGCCTTGTCGGCAAAATTTACCGTCAGCGTGCCGCTGGGACTTAACACTCGGCGCAAACGCTTTAACCAACCTTCATCAAACGCCAATGCGCGGTGCGGTTGAGCGGCTCGGCCAGTAAACAAATCATCGATAACGACATCGAATCGTGGCCCCCGGTAGCGTTGCACAAAATCGAGGGCGTTAGCCTGATGCAAGGTCGCCATCTCCGGGGTAACGCCAAAAAAATCACGGGCAATCTCAAGATGAATCGGGTCAATTTCCACACCAACAATCTGACATGGCCCAAGCAGCGCTGATAACTGACGAATAGTCGCCCCGGCGCCGACACCCAACAGCAGCACCCGCTGGGGTCGCGGCGCGGCATCAAAAAATAGGGGTAACCACAACAAGTCCCAAACACTGCCGGTCACTGGGTGGCGCCCACTGTACTGGCTGTGCAGCACCCCATTGGTGTATAGCCGGCGGCTACTGCCGGCACTGCGAACTTCATAAACAAAATCACCGACCTGATGACGAAAGAGCAATGCCACGTGGGTTTACCTTGGTGATGGTGTGATTGACCGTTGGGGCCTGTCATTCATCGAAGTGTAACTTGGTCGCCATCGCATTCTGCACAGGCCCGAACCATCAAACTACTGCAACAGCCGCCTCACCCAACAGCCAGGTCATCAACCATGAACCCAACCGGCCTGAAGTAACGTGTTAATCGACTGGTAGAACGGGTTGTACACATCCGTTGGTGTGAGCGGCATCTTACGCGACGCAACGACATCGATGACTATGTGCAAAAGCAACGCTGCTATGACACCTATTACGACCCCCTGCGCGAGCGACGCAGCCTTCTCCGCACGATCCATCACAACGTGAGCTAACCGCATGTGCCGCGCGACAGCACCCTCGGTTACACTTCGAGCCACGACACTATCTGCCCTAATCAAATGGTGCGCCCGGTGACAGACGACCTCTTTCAACTCAATGGCAAAATTGCCCTTGTCACCGGAGCATCTGGCGGTCTGGGTTGTCATTTTGCCAAGCTGCTGGCCCAGCGCGGTGCAACCGTGATCTTGACGGCACGACGCACAGCACTGATCGAGGAAGCCGCCGAACAGATTCACAAAAATGGTGGTCGTGCCCACTCCTTTACCATGGACGTCACAGATGAGCACGCCGTCAGCGATACTTTCGCCGCCGTTGAATCCAGGGTAGGGGCCCCTGACATCGTTATTAATAATTCCGGGATTGTGATCGGGGAAGCCGCTCTTAAGATTGACCAATCAGAATGGGACCGGGTCATTAATACGAACCTTAGGGGCGTGTGGACCGTTGCACGCGAAGCAGGCAAACGACTGGTCGCAGCGCAACGTGGGGGCAGCCTGATCAATGTCGCATCGATTCTCGGGCTGAGGGTAGCAAAAGGCGTCTCGTCTTACGCCATTTCAAAAGCCGGCGTCATTCAGATGACCCGTGCGTTGTCGCTTGAATGGGCACGCTATCAGATCCGTGTTAATGCCATCGCACCAGGCTTCATACTGACCGATTTTAATCGGGACTACTTCGACAGCGGTGCGGGTGATGACACCATCGCGCAGATCCCACAACGTCGCGTGGGTGTGCCGAGCGACCTTGATGGCACTTTACTCTTACTGGCCTCGGACGCATCAAGTTATATGACAGGTAGCGTAGTCGTGATCGACGGTGGGCATCTTAATTCAAGCCTTTGAAGAATTTGTCACCCCTTTGCACTTGAATGCGTCACCCGCTTCACCCCAACCACGGATCTACAACAGCAACGGAAGACAATCAGCCGAAAGCCCCATGCCATCGCGCATCGTTCAATTCAGCCACATCATTGGCCCACACACACTTATGTACAAGAAAAATAGCGCGCCACATCCAAACAACCCAGCAGCTAGACTGATTAACACACTGCAAGCCAAGACAGGCGAGCACTTGTCTTGGTGCGGGTTAAGAAATGCGCCGCACTGCCCTCGCCAAAGCCGCTGAAAGCGCGCTCGGATCCAGGTAGTAGTGGCAAATTTCTTCATTATCAACCAGCAATACAGGCACCTTCTCCCCATAAAGCCTTTGGGTTTCGGTGGTAGCATCGACGTCGCAAATCTCGAGGGAAAACGGGAACTCTCCAGTCCAGTCCCTCAAATCAGCGATCATGTCCTCGCAAAGATGGCAATGCTGACGCACATAAACCAAAGCATGGCAGAGTGATGGTGGTGAATTCATCCGATGTAACGACGCAGCAGCATGCGTTTCATAGGGACTATTGTAATCGTGTCGCCAACTGTCGACACAGTAAAACAAAGGAGCGGCCATGGCTTTAACCCTGTGGCTCTCCCTCGCGACGATCTGCCTTTTCGGTGCCATGTCACCCGGCCCCAGCCTTGCCGTGGTGGTTCGCAATACCCTGGTCGGTGGCAGGCGCCAAGGCGTCGCCACCGCTATCTCGCACGGGGTGGGTGTCGCAATGTGGGCCCTCCTGACCGCCACCGGCATCGGTCTGCTGGTGACCAAACAGCCAGAGTTATACCGCTTCTTGCAGTGGCTGGGTGCCGGCTTTCTCGCTTATCTTGGCGTCCGCTACCTGATAGCCAAATCAAACGTTAGCGCGTCTCTCGCTATCGAAACCAGAGAACAAGGTAACGGCCTCACGGGCGCCCGGGAAGGCTTCCTGATTGCCGTTATGAACCCGACACTGCCCTTGTTTTTTCTTGCACTTTTCAGCCAATTTGTTCGCGAAACTGCGCCTTGGCAGGAAACGGTCCTCATTACGGCGACTGCTGGGGGCATCGATATCACCTGGTATATTGTGGTCGCCCTAGTGCTTTCCCACACCGCCGTTCTTGATCGACTGCGTCGTCGCGCGCACATTTTCGATCGCGTGTTTGGTATCGTTCTTCTTGGGCTCGCCATTCGTATCGTGATCTGAAACGTTACACAGCCCTTGAGGTGTCGTTGGGTCCCCTTTATCATCGGCCCGTCTTCACCACCCCTTCAATCAAACCCTCGATCAGCTGACCCACAATGCACTCAAACCAGACTGTCGATGGCCAATGGGTTGGCAAAACTTTTGACGATTTCCTTTTTCGGCCACAGAAGGGGGAAACAACCAGTCGCACGAACATCACGCTCGCCAGCCGGCTTACCGGGAATGTTGCACTGGAGTTACCCATTGTTTCTTCCAATATGGACAGTGTCACCGGTCTTGGAATGGCCCAGACCATGGCGCTTGAAGGTGGACTCGGCGTCATCCACCGCGGTCAAAGCATCGAGAAACAAGTCGACACAGTAACCAAGGTCAAGCGCAGTCACAGTGCCGTGATTGAACATCCTCTGTGCCTACCCGTGGGAACGACTATTGCCCAGGCACGAGTATTCGCCCGTCGACATAACATCAACGGCATCCTGATCGAGACCCATCCGGGCAACGGGACACTCGCTGGTGTTTTGACGCGGCGCGACATTCCCTGGGATAAGAGTGCTGAGGAGCGCCGTGTCGAAGAATTTATGACACCCTTTGAGCGACTCCAGACTAGTCACCGGGAAGTTTCTGCCGACGAGGCTGAAAAAATCATGTTTGCCGGCCGCATAGAGCGATTGCCCTTGGTCGATAACGAACGACAGATTCAGGGGCTGGTGACGCGCAAGGATTTGCGTTTTCTTCGCGAGAGACCGTTTGCGAGCAAGGACGCCAAAGGTCGCCTCTTAACTGCTGCGGCGATCGGCTGTCGTGGTGATTTTCTAGAGCGCGCCGAAGCGCTTCAGCAGGCCGGTGCCGATTGTTTGTTCATTGACATTGCACACGGACATTCAGACGTCATGGGCGACGCCCTGAGCCAACTGCGCCAACGCTTTGACAACCTGCTGCTGGTCTGCGGCAATGTCGCGACCGGCGACGGCGCCCGCTTTCTGCGCGACGCGGGTGTTGACGCGGTGAAAGTGGGCGTAGGTCCCGGCCGCGGGTGTCGCACACGGCTGGAAACAGGCGCCGGTGTGCCTCAACTGCAGGCCATTCGAGAAGTCTGGGCAGCCGTTGGCGGTGAAGTGCCCATCATGGCCGACGGCGGCGTTCGCCATGACAAGGATATTTTTCTGGCGCTTGCCTGCGGTGCCGATACCGTCATGCTCGGCAGCGCCCTCTCCGGGACGGATGAAGCCCCGGGCCGGGTAATCGAAGATCCAGCTACCAATACCAAGAAAAAAATTTACCGCGGTATGACCTCTCCTGAAGCCGTGTTTGAATCTCTCTATGACACCGATGAAGAAACGCTGAATACCGCGCTTGAAACACCCCCTGAGGGTCAGGAAATTCAAGTGCCTTATCGCGGCAGCGTGGTCGATATTCTTCAACGCATCCGCGGTCATCTGCGGTCCGCCGTCAGTTACGCCGGCGAGTCTTCTTTGCAAGGGGCACGATCAAAGATACTCAATGACCCCTTTGCTTACCTGATCCCACTGACTGAATCTGCCCGTCGAGAATCGTATGAACGCTAAACCATACCCACTGTGTGAATATTATGCATCCAATATCTGATCGTCTGAAACGTATCAAGCCATCGCCGACGATGGCAATTACAGAAAAAGCACGTCGACTGACCCTGGCCCAACGACCCATCATCGGACTCAGCCAGGGAGAACCCGATTTTGATACGCCCGAGCATATTTGCGCTGCTGCCATTGAGGCAATGAAAGAAGGAAAAACTCGTTACACCACGGTCGATGGTATCAGCGAGCTGAAGGAAGCCATTTGCGCAAAATTCGAATCTGAAAACGACGTGCGCTATCAACCCAACCAGATCAGCGTGGCGACCGGCGGCAAACAGATCCTCTACAACGCACTGATGGCAACGGTAAACGAAGGAGACGAAGTCATCATCTCTGCCCCCTATTGGGTCAGTTACCCCGACATCGTGCTGTTGTGTGGGGGTGTACCAGTGTTCGTCACCTGCGGACAGGAACAGGGTTTTAAACTCACCGCGGCGGGTCTTGCCGAGGCCATCACACCTCGCACTCGGTGGGTGATCTTGAATAGTCCTTCGAATCCCAGTGGAGCGGCCTACACAGAAAAAGAAATTAGACAATTGGCCGAGGTGCTAAACGAAAACCCACATGTCTTGGTCATGGCTGACGATATCTACGAACATCTCGTTTATGATGATTTTCGTTTCTTTACCCCGGCCCAGATCGGTGGTGATCTTACCGAACGGGTTCTGACCTGTAACGGCATGTCAAAGGCTTACTGCATGACCGGCTGGCGCATGGGCTTTGCCGGCGGTCCGGAATGGCTGATCAAGGCCATGGCCAAGTTGCAGTCTCAATCGACCTCTAACCCAACCAGCATCTCACAATATGCGGCCGTGGCCGGATTGAATGGTCCAAAAGATTTCTTGGCTGAGAATCTAGCTATGTTTCGGCAACGCCGCGATCTGGTAGTTAACCTGTTGAACCAAGTGCCCGGCCTCGATTGCCCAACGCCTAATGGAGCGTTCTATGTCTATCCCTCCTGCGCAGGTGTCATCGATCGCGTAACGCCCAGCGGGCAGCGTATTGAATCAGACAACGACTTCGTCGAGTATCTGCTTGATGAAGCTGAGATCGCGGCCGTACCAGGAGACGCGTTTGGGCTATCGCCACACTTTCGTGTGTCCTATGCAACCTCAACAGAATTGCTGGAAGAGGCGTGCGAGCGCATTCACAGGGCCGTGAACAAGCTGGACTGAAGTCAAGCCTGCGTACTTCGACGCACGGCGTCAGCGAAGCCGCGCGCCAGATCAGGAAACTCGGGGTCGACACGCAGGTGATTGCGCATGCGTGTGTTGTCAATCCGTTTCGACTCAGCCAGATACGACAGCATTCCTTCACTCAGGGTCGCGTGTGCCCGTGCGGCACTAATAGTGGGTGGTCGCGGCAGCCCCAGCGCTGTGGCCGCCTGAAAAAAGAAATCGGTCATCGTTGAGGGGTGTCCATCACTGACGTTATAAATTGCGTGAGGGTTCTCGATCCTGGCTGCTGCCAGACAGGCACGGCACAGGTCATCAACATGGACGCGATTACTCCATGGTGCTTCATCGGCCGGCACCATTGGCTGACCGGAGCGCAACCGCTTCAGGGGTAATCGATCTGGGCCGTAAATACCTGGCACGCGCAACACCACACCAGTGACCCCTGTTCTTCGCCGCCAGTTCGCAAACGCTGCCTCAGCATCCACACGCCGCCTTGCTC
The DNA here is from genome assembly GCA_012960345.1 of Gammaproteobacteria bacterium. Classification (GTDB taxonomy): domain Bacteria; phylum Pseudomonadota; class Gammaproteobacteria; order Arenicellales; family UBA868; genus UBA11791. Next base: position 24,392 of record DUBL01000107.1, read on the forward strand.
GTGGCGCTTTGGGATGGACATGGCGTGATTCGTTGACCCAGTCACCCTGACAATCGCCGTAAACACCCGTGGTGCTGATCAGAATAACGCGCAGAGGCAAAGCTGAATCCGACAATCCGTCCAGCCAAGCCCGAATACGTACATCACGCTCACCTTGCCGAGGGGGAGGAATCAGGTAATACACAAGCGCACCGGCCACTGATAAATCAGCGACTGACTCTGGCTGATCCAAGTCATAACCTATCACGTTAAGGCCTTTTCCCTTGAGTGTTGCAGCTCGGTCGCGTCGGCGAACCAACCCGCTTACTGTCGATCCAAGGTGCTCTTCCGCCCTTGCGATGCGTTCACCGACGTAACCACAACCGGCAACGAACGCCCTGACAGGCTGGTTAATCACAATTCCACTCCATCAATAGTGATGGCGCAGGAACTCTCCATAAATAAGAGGTGGTCATTTTTCTGCCTGTCCTTGATCCAAATACGAAGCTGGGAAAATCAAAGCAGCAGCTCAGTGCAAACTGTCTGACGCGACATTTCCCGGCACTGGCGACGCATGATGCAATACCATTTTCCAACCCACTGGGGTGGCGCGGTAGACATTCGTTGCCAGCATCTTGGCTTCGTGTCTTTGGGCTGGGTTAACAAAGGAAATATTTTCACACACCTGATGCACGGCCAGACCCGCCTCGACGAGATAACGTGTCTGCGTCAGGTAAAACCCAAGTTGAACGTCCGACTGGAAAATCAACTGCCAGCTGTCAGAAATCGCATTAAAGCCCTCAATCCGGTGATTCATGGGATGGATACACGCACAGTCGTGTGTGTCCCAAACTTCCATCATGGCACGCAGATCAGCCTGTTCGAAGGCGTCGTAGAAAGCGGCTTCGGCTTTTCTTGCGCTATCGAACAAACACCCTTACCCAACGCCGAAACGGTTTCTTTTCCATTATTTGCTCACAGTGCATGATGCAACTATCTTACCCGCTAACCGATGCACGGGCATTGGCGGGATGTTATTATTTTCTTCTCCACCCAACCTATTCCCTATACCAATGGGGAACCTTTCCGAGACAGAAAATGGACCAAACCACGAAAGAAAAAATCGAAGCGGCCGCGTTTCGCGGACTCGTCGAGCACCTGCAAAGACGCAACGATGTTCAGAATATTGATTTGATGAACCTGGCTGGTTTCTGTCGCAACTGCCTGTCCAAGTGGTACTTGGCTGCAGCCACTGACAGTGGACTGGATATGAACTACGACCAGGCCCGAGAAGCGGTTTATGGCATGACCATGGATGAATGGAAACGTGATTACCAGCATGAAGCAACGCCAGAGCAGAAAAATCAGTTTGCGGCAACCAAACCGCTGCACGCCGTGATCAGCGGACACTAAGGAACAAAGCGCGTAAGGCGCCATTGGCTACGCGGTCAATGACGGCAACAAGTCACCAATACCACCATAGAGCACAGCGTCTGCCAACGAATCCATTGCCGTCGGCTCACCGTTAACAATGACTATTTTTGCACCACTGTGCTTGGCTAACGGCACCAATCCAGCAACTGGGTAGACAGATAAGGTCGAGCCGACTGCCAGCAATAAATCACATTCCTGCGCCGCTCGTTCGGCCCGCGCCAAGTCCTGGGCCACCAGGTTTTGTCCAAACGAGATGGTGGCTGATTTTAGAATTCCGCCGCACACCGGACAATCTGGATCCGTCTCACCAGCATTCAAACGTTCCACTACCACCTCCATAGACACGCGATAACTGCACGACATACACCGAACAAATCGCATGGTGCCGTGAATCTCGATCACCCGCTCAGTCGCATGTCCTGCTAATTGATGGAGGCCATCAATATTTTGGGTGACGAGCGTATGCAGTACACCCCTTTGCTCAAGCGCAACCAAGGCATGATGCCCTGCGTTGGGCTGGGAGCCCATCGCCGGAGACTCCACGCGAGAGCGCCACGCCTTCTTTCGAATTTCTGGATCACTTAAGTAATAGCAGATGTCGGAGAGCTTCTCAGCCTCGGGATCACGCGTCCAAAGCCCCTCGGGGCCGCGGAAATCAGGGATACCAGAATCCGTTGAAATCCCAGCCCCGGTCAGCACGACGACACGTCGAGCATGATGCAATAATATTCTTGCCCGTTCATGTGACGCCCCTAACGCTGGCTCCTGGTCGTATCGGTTTGCGTCCATTTCACTCCCGGCGACCGACCAAAACTATCCCTTACTCACTGAGAAGGAGCATCACCAACAACTGCATTAACCAGCAGATGGCGATCGAGAAATCGATTTAACCACTCGTCACTTCGCACGCTATAGTGATCGTAGTCCGCGAGTTGCTGTGCGTGGGGCTGCGCACCCTCGAGACTCAACTTGGCACGCCCCTTTTCCGACGAGCACCAGCGATCGATC
>DUBL01000108.1 GCA_012960345.1 Gammaproteobacteria bacterium
TCTGGTCTACGATAAGACGGCGAGAAAGGTGTATTTGATGCTGGCTGCGCTAGGCTTTTTCTTTGCCTACGGGGCGCATCTGACCTATGCAGTTTTTTTTGGGGCTCCGGTATTGTTTCTTTTTTTTAACCGTCGGGATATCAAAGGCATCGTTTTGTTCTTGTCGATGCTGGCTGCCCTGCTGGGCCTAGAAGCGCTCATACTGTCGATGATGTCGGGCGGTGAAGTGCAGGGTGGGCGATTTGCCGAAATCGCAAGAATGAAGACCTGGGGATCTGTAGATCCTATTACAGGAATAGACAATACAACGATGGGATCTACCCGGTGGAAGGGTGCAGAGCCTTACGCGGTGCATCATTTTTTTGACCGCTGGCGGATGCTGCCTAAATACAGTTTGATGGCCGGCGTGATGTTTATCGTTGCGACAGGCGCCCTCATGTCGCCGAGACTGAGAAAAGAAATGCCCAATGGCGTGTGGCTTTGTTTTTATGCGGCAGGTATTTACGGAGTTGCGGTATCCTTCCCGATTATTGGGGTTCAGCCTTTGCAACTTGCGCTTGACCTGCACTCGCGTTATTTGGCGCTATTTTTTCCATTAGCCGCCGTTTTCGTAGTCTGGGTTTTGGGGGCGATCTTACAGAACATTTTGGGAAAGCGAGCCGGTGTGTTTTTGGGTTTTGGGTCCGTCTTGCTTTTTAGTGTTTTCGTTGTTGGCTCGATCAATCATCGTTGTACGGCAGAAATTTCAAGCACTGGCAGACTGGGCACAAACTTCTCAATGGAGAATCTTTATTGTCGGGTATTCCGATACACTCAGGAACAAGTAATTTATCCTTCACCCAACGTTTTTGCTCTTCAGGCGGATCAGTACTACCGTACTTTTGCGGATGACTATGTATCTGGCAGAGTTGCGCTTTATGGCCATACCCGGATCGGTGCGTTTAGATGGTTTGTGCAAGCCCAATATCCAAGCGCGGAGTTTCTTGAGACCCCGAATGGATGGTTTTCTATTGATGGTGAAGACAAACCGATGTGCGTTAAGGAATTGGGTCAGTTTGCCAGAGTTGAAGACAACTACCATGCGTGTGGTGGAGTAAAGATGGAGCCCGGTGCAATTGAAGGTTGAGTCTAAATGAAGCGTATCACCGAATCGGCCACCAGCAGATGGAAGGATGGAGATAATGAGTGACGATATCTGGGATCAACCGGCGCTTAAAGAGCCAAGGGTAGCATTCCGAGATCTGCGAATTACGGATACCGCCCTAAGGTCCTCATTGTTGGATTCGGTTGGCGATGTTTTGGAAAACGGACCCATCTTGATGGGGCCGCGCGTCGAGCAATTTGAACAGCGCATGGCGGCTTATTGTGGTCGTGGGTCCGCTGTGGGTGTCGCCTCCGGCACTTGTGCATTGTATCTGGCGTTGCGCGCCCTCGGCATTGGCCCAGGTGATGAGCTGTTGACCAGCCCGATGTCCTGGGTTGCCACCCTGAATGCTATTGTAATGACTGGGGCCCAGCCAGTATTTGTCGACGTGGGAGAGGATCAGAATATCAACCCGGCTCTTTTGGTGTCGGCGATCACCCAGCGTACCCGAGCCATAGTACCCGTGCATTTCACCGGCCGACTGTGCGATATGACGGCAATCGCTGAAGTTGCCCGGGAGCACGATTTGCTCATTATTGAGGATGCGGCCCAGGCCATGGGCACGCAGCGCAATACTTACCGGGTAGGATCCGTTGGTGACGCCGCCGCCTTCAGCCTCAACCCGATGAAAGTCTTTCCCGGGTTTGGCGAGGCGGGGGCAGTGGTAACCGATGATGCTGCGATTGATAAAAGATTACGTGCTCTGAGGTATCTTGGTACTGAACGCAAAGAGGTGTGTACTGAGATTTCCCTGAACCACAAAATGGATGAGATTCAGGCGGCCCTAATGCTCCCCGGGTTTGACCGGATCGATGACTTGGTTGAGTCGCGCATTTCGATGGCGCGGCGCTATTCTGAACGTTTGCGGGGAATTGTCGGTTGCCCATCTGTTCCGTCAGTGGGAGATCAGTCCAGTAACTTTTTCGATTATGTGATCTTTAGTGAAGATCGCGATGGGTTGCGTTACTTCCTGCATGCACAAGGTATTGAAACCAAAGTTAAGCATCCGGTTTTATTGTGTGATCATCCGGCATATCCATGCGAACCGCGGCCACAAATTCCGGTTGCAGATAGGCTCGCCAGTCAGATGATCAGCTTGCCGTTGCATGACAAGTTGCGCAAGTCCGACATCGACTATGTTTGTGATGAGATTAGGCGGTACTGCAATGGAAAATAAATCAAAATCTTTTGCGTCTTTGAATAATGCAGTAATGGCCGCGGAAGGCGCGGTTACGACGATCTCTAGAGTCGAGTTGAATCTGCTTCGCAAGCTGGCCACAGCACAGCGCGAGAAAAAGGCACGGATATTGCTGCATGGAGACTCAGGCCATAGCTTGCATGAGATGTTAATTACTCACAGCAATGGCAGCTATATCCGTCCGCATATCAATGAATCTTCAGCCAAAAGCTTTTTGGTGCTCGAAGGTGAGATGATGGTTTTTTTCTTTGATGATCGTGGAGGAATATCTGATAGATACCTTCTAAGGCCCGAGAAAAGTGGTGGAGATTTTATGCTTCGATTTCAGAATCCGGTTTTTCATACTCTAGTTGTTATGAGTGAGACAGTTAGTTTTCTGGAGACGGTACTGGGCCCGCACCGCCAGACCCGCTACGCAGAGTTCGCGCCAGAGCCTTCCGACAGATTAGCGGTTGACGAGTACTTTGCCTGGCTGGTGTGCGAGTCGCAGAAATGATCAATCTTCATCGGTGGCGGGTTCTGGTCGGCGACGCTGACTGTTGATACCCAGGATGTGACGCTAATCCATCGCCAAGTGGCTGAATTGCGTCAGGGGGGCTGGCCTGTGTTGGCGCGCAAAGCTCGTCGTCTTCCGTTCTGGGTATGGCAGATAACGTTGACGGCAGCGGTGTTACCGCTGGTGATCGCCTGCCGTTTGGCACGACCTTGGCGGCTTGTACGGTTTGGTTTTTTCACCACAGATCGGATAGGACACTTTATATTTGATCTGGAATATTTTCTCTCGGATCAGGCGTTACTCTTTCCAGAAACGAAGAGAATTGACCTTTTCTTCTTTGAGCGCCCCCCGGCTAACACGCAGTTGGCCTTGATGTGTCGACGTCACGTCTTTGTAAATCCTGCGATCCGATATCTATTCCTTGCGAATCAGTGGCTGCCCGGGGGTGATGATCATCGACTTCTACCAGCACGACACTTGCACGCCTCCCGGGATAAGCAGGGTATTCTGCACCGCGGGGCGGCCCAGCTTGCTTTTACAGAAGTCGAGAATTGTCGCGGCAGGGCTTATCTCGAGATGCTGGGCTGTGACGACCCGGGAAAAGTGATTTGTCTGGTAGTTCGAGATAGCGCATATCTTGTTAACGCTCGGGCTGATCGAGATTGGTCGTATCACAACTTTCGGGACACGAGCATAGATGATTACTGTCAAATAGCGCAGACCCTTGCGGAAAAAGGATATTGGATCCTACGGATGGGCAAGAAGGTGCATCGGCCACTGAAGGTGGGTCATCCAAGAGTGGTCGATTATGCGTGTCGGACCGATCGCTGCGATTTCCTTGATGTGTGGCTCATGGCAAACTGTTTTTTTGCTATCAGCACCGGTCTTGGCCTGGATTCGGTCGCGGACGCCTTTCGACGTCCGCAGGTGTTCGTGAATTACCTGCCGCTGATGGATATGGAAGCTTGGGGTGAATATCTTACGGTACCAAAGATCTTGTCTTGGGCTGACAGCGGTCGGTCGTTGACGTTGGCTGAACAAGCTGCCCACAGTAGTCTTAATGCCGACCACTATCAGAAGCAAGGCATCAATATTCAGGACCTGAGCTCAACCGATATTAGCGATGCGGTAATGGAATTCGAGGCGCGTCTGACGGGCCAGTGGCGGTTAAGTGATGATGAAGTTGCTCTGCATCAGAGATTCTGGACAGCCATGCGCGCTTGCCCTGAGTTCGATCATTATCACGGTTGGATTCACCCTGAAGCCCGGGTCGGTACCGGATACCTGCGACAGGCACAGGCATCTTTGTTTGCGCAGGTTTCAGACTCAGCACGCGCCTGAATTTTAGCTGGTAGGGCGGTGCCAGGCAGAACTCAAATCAGCATGCGTCCGACATCCAATAGCGGCTGCACCAGCAGTTTCAGCACGAGCATGAGTACCATAAAAACAATAATGGGCGAAAGATCCAGTCCACCAGTGGCTGGTAACAAGCGCCGTGCCGGCGCCAGGAGAGGCTCGGTGAAAGATCCAAGCAAGCGGGCCATGGGGTTGTGCGTTCCGCTGCTTACCCAGCTCAGCAGTGCTCGAACAAAGATGCTGA
>DUBL01000109.1 GCA_012960345.1 Gammaproteobacteria bacterium
CCTGGCTAGGTTGGGCCTTGTTGCCATTGGTCATTTGCATCGCCGCCACCGTGGGTGCGATAACCGGTGGCCTGATGATGCTCATCAGCCGTTCAGGACGGGGCCGGGTCTTGCCGTTTGGGCCTTTTCTTGCAGGAGCCGCCTGGTTAGTTCTGTTATTTGGTGATTCCTTTATCTCGGCTTATCTCCTCACCTCCGGCTTGGGCCGTTGAACCGATGTTGCGCGTCGCTCTCACCGGCGGAATGGGCAGCGGTAAAACCACCGTCACCGATCACCTGCAAGTCCTTAACGTACCCGTCCTTGATGCCGATGAGATTTCACGTGCGCTGACCGGCCCTGGCGGTCCGGCAGTTGGACCGATTATCAAACTGTTTGGGGCCCGTATTGCAACCGACCGTGGTGAACTCGATCGACCGGCGCTTCGTTCACGCGTATTTGAAAACCCCAAGGCCCGCGAAGACCTCGAAAAGCTACTCCATCCTATGATCCGGGCGGAGATGGCCAACCAAGAAAAGGCGCTCGATTACCCCTACTGCGTGTTTTCGATTCCGCTGCTTCTCGAAACCAACCGTGCCGGAGAATTTGACGCCGTGGTGGTAGTGGATGCACCTGATGAGATACGTCGACGATGGATCCAGTCACGCAGTGGCCTGGATGCGGATCAAATTGACGCGATATTTAAAGTGCAGGCCTCCCGCGAGGAGCGGCTGGCCGTGGCTACTCATGTGCTCCACAACGAAAGCTCCCTTCAAGAACTGCGCCTGCGCATCAATGATCTGCATGTCTGTCTCTTGGCACTGGCTAAGTCCAAAACTCGCGACGCACCTACATGATGACCGACCACTTCGGATGGGTAGTGTCGAACTAGATGGATAAACGTCGCAGCAACTGCCTATTACCCTCAAGAAAATTTAGTGTATTCAAGGTTGTGGTATCAGCCCAGCGCAAAATCTGCCCTTCCAAAGCGTCGGGGCGGCCCTCAAAACGGATGACACGCCAGACATCAAGCGCAACCTGTCTGTCCTGATAAGTATGAGTGAATGAAAAAATATATTCCGCTTCGCGGACAATGACACCCATCTCTTCGCGCCATTCTCGAACCAATGCGTCGAACGGCGATTCGCCGCTTTCAATCTTCCCGCCTGGAAACTCCCACTGCCCACCATAATCCTTGTCGTGTGGACGTTGATCGACCAACAACCGGGCTTCATCGTCCGTCGCGATACCCACCACAACACGCAGTTTAAGCTCAGGTCCGATAGTCGGCATTGATCTCGATATAACCGTGGGTCAGATCACACGTCCAAACGGTTGCCTTGCCACGGCCCTGTCCCAGGTCTACCCCGATATGCACTTCAGGATTTTTCAGATGCAACGCGACCGTAGCCTCGTCATAGTCGTCAAGTCGTTCGCCTTTTTGTGCAATAACGGTGCCGCCCATGCTGATGGACAAGAGTGTTGAATCAACCAACACGCCAGATTTACCAACCGCCATGACAATCCGGCCCCAATTGGGATCTTCACCGGCAATTGCTGTCTTTACCAGCGGTGAATTGGCAATACTTAAACCCACGCGACGTGCCATTCGCCAGGACGACGCACCCGAGACCTCAATCGTCACAAACTTGCTCGCGCCTTCACCGTCACGAACCACCTGTGTCGCAAGCTCCACCATTACCTCATCGAGGGCCCGGCGAAAATCTCGTAACTTCGGATCGTGAGGTGAGTTCAACGCGGGATGTTTGGATCGACCTGTCGCTACCAGCAAGACAGTATCACTGGTCGATGTATCACTATCCACTGTGATGCTATTAAATGATGTCTCGACGCTCGCCCGCAACATGGCCTGTAGCGCAGCACTCGGGATACGGGCGTTGGTAAACAAGAATGCCAGCATAGTGCCCATATTCGGTGCAATCATGCCAGAACCTTTTGCAATACCACCGAGCGTGATCTCCTGGCCATCGATCTCACAACGCCGCCACGCACCCTTAATAAAGGTATCGGTAGTGCAGATTGCACGGGCCGCTGCACGCCACCCGCCTGGCGCCAGTGCCTCCACCATCTGCGGCATTGCCCTAGTCAACCGTTTCAACGGCAAGGGTTCGCCGATGACGCCAGTCGATGCGACAAAAACCTGATTCCTCAGACAACCCAGTGCCTGGGCCGCTGCCGCGGCCGTAGCACGCACCGCCTTCTCACCGGCAAGGCCGGTAAATGCATTCGCATTCCCGCTGTTCACCACCAGACCTCGAATCCGGCCCCGACTCAACTGCTCCCGACACCACACAACCGGCGCTGCCGCTGTCGTTGAGCGCGTAAACACACCGGCAACGGTCGACCCACGCACACATTCCGCCAGCAACAAGTCATGTCGACGGGCATACTTAATTCCAACTGACTGTGTCGTCAAACGCACCCCGGCTATCGGTGGAATGCGGGGAAACATACTCGGCGCCAGTCGTGATCGTGATGACGGCTTCATTCAGAACGCCCGCCTTTTGACCGCGACCCTAGGAGGGAAGACGTCAGGCCCGTCCATGACAATGTTTGTATTTCTTTCCGGACCCGCATGGGCAGGACTGGTTACGGCCAACCTTGGGGACGGCTCTAATGTAGGGTTCCATCTGACGTCCTTGTGCAGAGGAAGTGGTCAGAACATCCTGCCCTATTGCGACCTCCGGCTGCCTCTCTCCTGGCATCTGCCCGACCTCATCATGTACCAGTTCGATCTGCTGATTACCTCTGGCACGACGCTCGCCTTCGAATTCCGCCACCTCGGCCTCAGTCTGAATTTCAATCTTGGACAAAATCGTCACGACGTCTCTCTTCACCTCATCCAACATCGCCGTAAACATCTCAAAAGCTTCCCGTTTGTATTCCTGGCGTGGATTCTTCTGGGCGTAGCCCCGCAGACCAATCCCCTGCCGCAAATGATCCATTTGAGCCAAATGATCTTTCCATTTCTCATCCAACACTCGCAACATAACGGCTTTTTCAAGATGGCGGATTACCGATGCACCCACAGCGGCCTCCTTAATTGCATAAGCCTCCGTGATTGCCTCTTCAATTCGGTCGCGTAGCCGTTCTTCATACAAAGCGTCATCATTCAATAACCATTCAGCCAATGGCAACTGTTGGCCAAACTGAGTCTCTAATTGTTGCTCGAGTCCAGCGACATCCCATTGCTCTTCAAGGCTTTCTTTAGGAACATACCCATCGATCAACTCATTCAGAGCTTCTTTACGCATGGTTATCACATGATCAGACACATCCTCCAATGTCATTAGTTGGTCTCGTTCTGTATAGACCACCTTGCGTTGCTCATTAGCAACGTCATCATATTCAAGTAGTTGCTTCCTAATGTCGAAGTTACGTCCCTCGACCTTCTTCTGGGCATTTTCTATCGCACGGGTTACCCAATTGTGCTCGATGGCTTCGCCTTCTTCCATGCCCAGTTTTTCCATCAGACCAGAAACGCGACCAGATCCAAAGATCCGCATCAAGTTGTCTTCCATTGATAGATAAAAACGACTCGAGCCAGGATCGCCTTGCCGACCACATCGGCCACGCAACTGGTTGTCGACTCGCCGGGACTCGTGCCGTTCTGTGCCCAAGACATGCAGGCCGCCGGCACCGATCACACTCTGGTGACGTTGCTGCCAGGCAGCCCTAGTCGCATCCACATCCTCATCGGCAGACAACGCTGCGAGTTCCATTTCGAGATTGCCACCTAGAACAATATCAGTACCCCGGCCGGCCATATTGGTTGCGATCGTGACTGCACCTGGCCGGCCAGCTTCGGCGATAATTTGTGCTTCACGTTCATGGTTCTTTGCGTTAAGCACTTCGTGATCTATCTGCTCTGCTGTCAGCTGCGCTGACAGGGATTCAGATGTCTCAATTGACGCTGTGCCTACCAGAACCGGCTGGTTACTATCCCTACACGCCTTAACTCCATTGACAATAGCGTTGAATTTTTCACCATCCGTGCGGTAGACCAAGTCCGGATGATCATCCCGAATCATCTGCTGGTTAGTCGGCATTACCATCACCTCAAGACCGTAGATCTGCTGAAACTCAGCCGCCTCGGTATCGGCAGTACCGGTCATTCCAGCGAGTTTTCCGTAGAGCCGGAACAAATTCTGAAAGGTGATTGAAGCAAGCGTCTGATTTTCGGGCTGTATGGTGACCCCTTCCTTTGCTTCGACCGCTTGGTGTAAGCCCTCAGACCAGCGTCGCCCAGGCATCATCCGACCTGTGAATTCATCGACGATCACAATACTGTCGTCCTGAACGATGTAATCCACATTGCGCTGAAAAAGCGAATGGGCCCGCAGTGCGGCATAGACATGGTGCATCAGCGTAATGCTCTCGACATCGTAAAGACTGGTGTTGTCTGAGAGCAGTCCGGCACCTGATAAAAGTT
>DUBL01000110.1 GCA_012960345.1 Gammaproteobacteria bacterium
CAAAATGAGTCCCCAAAAGGCTGCAGCATTTCTGGCAAAGCGGAGACCGGGAAGAATATTGGGCTTAGAAAAAGCAATCCCACCGTCGCCAGGTCGACAACCTGGGTCAGGTCGCGCACAAAAACAGCCGTCGCCGATACCAGCCACGCGATGGCCAACATCATTAATGCCAATGCAGCAAAAGGCAACGGCAAGAAGAGCACCGTCCAAGATAGTTCCGCCTTGAGAACAAAGACATATACGACGAGCACTATGCTACTAACAATTAACTGAAACAGCGCTGCGAGAACAACCACCCAAGGCAGACTCTCTAGAGGAAAAATAACTTTCTTAACATATTGCCGGTTTCCTATTATCAGACTGGTCGACTGCACTAAGATTTCTGCCGCAAAAGCATGGCAAATCAACCCGGCAAATAGCACTGCTGAGAAATCTAACGTGTCGCCCGCTTGGTTCGGCCATCGGACCTTCAAAATTGTCCCGAAGACGAATGTATAGATGGCTAACCGAAGCAACGGGGTCACCAGCGACCACAGGAGCCCAAGGAATGAGCCTCGATAACGCGTCAATATATTGCGCCGAGTAATGGCATAAACCAACTGCCAATGCTTGGTCACACCGTGAAAAATCGTCATCCACATAAAATCCCGCTCATGAAGAAACCAGGGGGTGCCGAGCGTTTAGATACATCCTGTTCTTAGGCCACTTGGAGTCAGATCTCCTTTCTGCACCCATAGACCGAGTTATTCCAAGTGACGCAGGTAGTCTGCGTAGCCAGTATCACCCATATCGCTAATCAGCGCGTTTAATTGCTCGCGATCAATATAGTCCATCCCAAACGCAATCTCTTCAGGGCAGGCCACCTTCATACCTTGCCGACTCTCTATCGCCTCGATGAAATTCGAGGCTTGCAGTAATGAATCATGCGTACCGGTGTCGAGCCACGCCATACCCCGGCCAAGGACCTCAACAGCCAACTCCCCACGATCGAGATAATGTTGATTAACGTCCGTAATCTCAAGTTCACCACGCTCTGAGGGAACGAGAGAACGCGCAATGTCTACCACCTGATTATCGTAAAAATACAATCCAGTCACCGCATATCGTGATTTGGGATGCTTGGGCTTCTCCTCCAGATCAATAGCGGTGCCGTCTTCGTTAAAGGAAACCACACCGTATCGCTCGGGGTCATGAACAGGGTATGCGAACACTCGCCCACCCTTCTTAAGCTCAGCTGCCTGACGGAGTCGCGCGCTGAAATTAGCTCCGTAAAAAATATTGTCCCCTAGGACCAGCGAACAACTCGCGGCACCAATGAATTCGGCTCCCAAAATAAAGGCTTGCGCAATCCCTTCCGGTGCCGCCTGTACGGCATAAGAAATGTTGATGCCCCACTGACTTCCATCACCCAGCAACCGCTCATAGCTGGGTGTATCCAGGGGCGTCGAAATAACAAGAATGTCTCGAAGCCCTGTCAACATCAGAACTGATAGGGGGTAATAAATCATCGGCTTGTCGTAAACCGGCAACAACTGCTTTGAAACAACCCGCGTCAAAGGTGACAGGCGCGTACCCGAACCACCGGCCAGCAACAAGCCTCTCATCATGCCGCTCCAAGCCCGCGCCGAGTCTCATCTCCCTTACCGGCAAGCACCGTCTCAGTCCAACCCGACTGCTGGTCGACGTACCATCTGACTGTCTTTCGAATACCGCTGCTAAAACTTTCTAACGGTTTCCAATTGAGTTCTGAAATAATTCTAGAGTTATCGATGGCATATCGGTAATCGTGCCCCGGTCGATCGGTGACAAATTCAATCAAGTCCGCATACCGACCACCTTGTTGTCGTGGGCGAATTTCGTCCAGAACAGAACAAACCTCCTGAACGACATCAAGATTGGATCGTTCGGCATTGCCGCCAACGTTATATGTTCGCCCGACAACGCCATTTTGAAGAATTTCGACCAACGCGCGTGCGTGATCTTCAACAAACAACCAATCGCGAACGTTATCCCCCTTCCCGTATACTGGAATTGCCTCGTCCCTTAGCGCAGTCTGCACAATCACGGGTATCAGCTTCTCTGGGTATTGGTAAGGCCCGTAATTATTGGAACAATTCGATACCAAGGTATTCAGTCGAAACGTTTCACCCCACGCTCGAACCAAGTGGTCAGAAGCGGCCTTACTAGCTGAGTAAGGCGAGTTGGGCAAATAGGGTGACTCCTCCGTGAACTCTCCGGCACACCCCAATGAACCGAACACCTCATCCGTGGAGACATGATGAAATCGAAACTGCGCTGCCGCCTCGCTGTCGGACTCGGCCACATACCGACGGGCCTCTTCAAGCAAAGTGTAGGTACCGACAATATTCGACGTAATAAACACGCCGGGCCCATCAATCGAGCGATCCACATGCGACTCCGCAGCAAGATGCACCAATGCCAACGGCTGACTGTTTTCAAATAGTTGCCGCATTCGATGCCCATCGATGATGTCCGCGTGAACGAACTCGTACCGTGGACTTTGCATAACATCAGAAACGGTCGCAAGATTTCCCGCATAAGTTAACGCATCGATATTAATAACTCGGTAATCTGTCAACTCGAGCAACTGACGGATAAATGCAGACCCAATAAATCCCGCACCACCCGTCACTAAAATGCATCCCGTCTTAATCAAGTCATTTATTCCAGAATCGACCTGGCACGGTGATGTAGTTCGGTTACGTACTTTGTGACGCCTTCCTCGAGTGTTAAGAATGGTGCCGCATAACCTTGGTTTCGAAGTCGACTGATGTCTGCCTCGGTAAAACTTTGATAACGAGATGTCAAAGTATCGGGCATTGAGAAATATTCTAACCAGCCTTGACTCAACGCCTGTTGCCGCTCAACCACGGGTTCCCCGTTCAACAGGGCCAACCCATTGATCACAGCTAGCGCCAAGTCGTTAAATGAGCGACTGTGGCCAGTTCCTACGTTATAGATACCACTCATTTCTGTGTGATTGGAGAAAAACAAATTAACCTTGACGACATCGTCAACATTAACAAAATCTCGCAACTGCTCGCCATCACCATAACCACCGGTTCCGTGGAACAAACGCACCTTTCTGTTCTCTACGAACTGTTGATAGAAGTGCCATGCCATCGATGCCATCTGCCCCTTATGTGACTCACGCGGGCCGTAAACATTGAAATAACGCAAGCCAACAATTGGACTTTTTGCACGAAGCATAGCCTGCCGCACGTAGTTATCGAAAAGACTTTTCGAGTAGGCGTAAACATTAATCGGATGCTCGACTCCGGGGTTTTCAGAAAATTTCGCACCACGACCATAAACAGCTGCCGACGATGCGTAGATCAAAGGTACTCGACGGCCGACACACCACTCAAGGAGATCGCGCGAGAACGAATAATTATTCTCCAACATATAGCGGCTATCAACTGCCATTGTGTCGGAACAAGCTCCCTGGTGGTAGACCCTATCTACCGCGCCAAACCCCACCGAACGGTCCAGTCGTCGTCGGAATTCATCTTTATCGATGTAATCACTAATCGATAGATCTGCCAGATTGTCAATTTGATCAACACTTTCAACGCAGTCCACCAGTAGAATGTCGGAACAACCCCGTTCATTGAGTGCGCGCACGAGGTTGCTGCCAATAAATCCTGCACCACCCGTGACAATAATCATATTTTTACCGCTGGCCGAGAAACGTCTTGATTTCTTCAAGCGTCGCGACAGCCGTACCTAACTTACCGACCACAACGCCGGCGGCCGCATTGGCAACAGACAGGACATCAGACCATGGCGCAGCCATGGCCAATCCCATAGCAACGACCGCAGCGACGGTATCGCCCGCGCCGGTAACGTCATAAACCTCCTGTGTTTTAGCCGGGAGCGACAGGGGTGGCTCATCAAGCCTGAACAGAGTCATTCCACCGGCACCGCGCGTCACCAAGAGTTGGCTCAAACCATGTTTTGCCAAGAGTATTGCGGCCATTTCACTCATTTCCGCCTCAGACTGCCACGCCCCCACCACCAATTCGTATTCCTGTAGATTAGGCGTCACAACAGTTGCGCCACGATAATTTCCGTACTCTGACCCTTTAGGATCAACCACCACAGGCAGGCCGCGACCACGCGCCAATTCAATCATTGCCTGCACCGAACCCAACCCCCCCTTACCGTAATCCGATAACACCACCACATCAGCGGTGCTAACCAACTGTTGGTAGTCCAGTGCACAACGCTCCAACACCTCTGGACTTGGATTGTGCTCGAAGTCAACCCGCAACAAATGCTGCTGTCGAGAAATGATGCGCAATTTCTCTGTCGTATTCATCGCCTGATCGAGATGCAAATGCCTATTGACACCTGCGCTACCAAGAAGATCTGTCGCAGTTCGTCCTG
>DUBL01000111.1 GCA_012960345.1 Gammaproteobacteria bacterium
GATTATGCGTGGCACAGCTTGTTTGCCCGCAACATGTTTATCAAGGCAAGTGCGGAAGAAGCAGAAAACCATGTGCCGCAATTCACCGTGATCAATGCGCCTGGTTTCCAGGCTGATCCTGCGCTGGATGAGACGCACTCTGAGACTTTTATTATTGTTAATTTTGCTCGCAAATTAGTGATTGTGGGGGACACTTCTTATGCGGGTGAAACGAAGAAATCCGTTTTCAGCGTAATGAATTACTTGTTGCCATTTCGCGATGTATTGCCCATGCATGCGGCGGCCAATATCGGTGGTGACGGGCGCACGGCGATTTTTTTCGGTCTATCGGGAACTGGTAAGACGACTTTGTCAGCTGATGCCTCGCGTACATTGATCGGAGACGATGAACATGGTTGGAGTGACAATGGTATTTTTAATTTTGAAGGGGGTTGTTATGCCAAAGTTATTAATCTGTCGGCGGAACAGGAACCTGAGATTTATGCCACCACTCGTACCTTCGGCACGATCCTTGAAAACGTTGTGGTTGACGAGGACACTCGGAACATTGATCTCTTTGACGGTTCTCTGACGGAGAACACTCGCGGGTCTTATCCCATTGAGCAAATTCCCAATGCCAGTCCTGAAGGTCGTGGTGGGCATCCAGCGAATATTGTTTTTCTTACCTGTGATGCGTTCGGTGTTTTACCGCCGGTCGCACGGTTGACCAAGGCGCAGGCGATGTATCACTTTATTAATGGTTATACGGCCAAGGTGGCGGGAACGGAGAAAGGGGTGACTGAACCCTCACCGACGTTTTCACCGTGCTATGGTGGTCCGTTTATGCCACTGCATCCGCGTCGTTATGCCGAGTTGCTCGGTCAAAAGATGGAACGTTACGGCGTGAACGCATGGTTCGTTAATACCGGTTGGACCGGCGGTCCATATGGTGTGGGTGAGCGGATGGCAATCAACCACACTCGCGCAATCGTCAACGCAGTGCTTGATGGCCAGCTCGATGAGGTGGCGACGACCACGGACCCAATCTTCGGTCTTGAAATTCCGGTGCGTTGCCCGGGAGTGCCCGAAGAGGTGCTTGAGCCGAGAAACACTTGGAATGACAAGGATGCTTACGACATCCAGGCGCGTAAACTGGCTCAGCAGTTTGCCGATAATTTTGCCCAATACGCGGACGATGTAAGCGATGAGGTTCGTGCGGCAGGGCCCGGCATCGACTGAGGCTACCGACCACGGCGGAGCCCGCGTGGCATGACCCGGCCACCGGGAGCCTCTCGCTAACCAATCGGCGTACGATGAAAGGCGACAAAACACCATCGAAGATTGGCCAGCGCCTATGGTCACGTGACGTGTCGTTGTGGACCGGGGAGGCTGATGAGCAGGCGGCTATAGCAAATCGCCTGGGCTGGTTGGACGCGCCCGTCTGGTTTCGATCCAAGATCAATGGACTGGTCAGTTGGGCTGATGAAGTTCGTGCGGCAGGGTTTGATCGGGCTGTGGTGCTCGGCATGGGAGGTTCCAGCCTCGCGGCTGAGGTGATGGCCCGAATCTTCGGGCAAGGCCCGGGCGGTTTGGCGCTGACGGTGCTGGATAACACGCATCCCGATGCGGTTCGTGCGGTGCTTGAGTCGGGGCACCTTGAAAGCACGCTTTTCCTCGTGGCATCTAAATCAGGCACAACGTTAGAGGCTAACGTTTTCCTGGCGACCTTTCTCGAAGCGTTGCGTCAAAGGGTTGGTGCCGATGCGGGTAACCACTTTGTTGTCATCACCGATGCGGATACGCCGCTTGCTCGGCGAGCGGCTGATGAAGGGTTTCGTCACTGCTTCATTAATCCCGGCGATATTGGTGGGCGGTATTCGGCATTGACCTTCTTCGGTATGGTGCCAGCGGCATTGCTGGGGCTTAATCTCAGCAGTCTTTGTGACGGGGCTGAAACGGCGCTTGCTGATGCCCATCTCTTTGAGGCGGGTGAGGACAACAGCGCTTTGGAGCTTGGTCTTTTTTTAGGCCACTGGGCTGGACGCGGGCGGGATAAATTAAGTGTTCTGTTGTCGCCGGCATTGACCCCGTTGTCCGTATGGATCGAACAATTGATTGCCGAGAGTACGGGTAAGCGCGGTGTTGGTATCGTACCGGTTGCTGACGCACGAGTGCCGCTCGATGCGTATGGGACTGATCGTGTCTTTGTTGCCGTCGGTCTGGCTTGTGATGTTGAGCTGACGCAGCGTTGTCAGGCGATAAAAGAGGCCGGGCACCCGATTCGCTACCATAGCCTAAACAGTACGGAGTCGTTAGCTGGCGAATTGTTTAGGTGGGAATTTGCCACGGCCGTGGCGGGGTCGTTGCTGGGCATTAACCCTTTTGATGAGCCAGACGTCACTGTGAGTAAGAACACAACCACAGCGTTGTTGCAGGGGCAGCTCGAGACCGACACGACGCCTTGGGTTACGCTGATCGATGAAGCGGGAATCAGAGTTGATGGTCGACGTAGCGGGTCGGCCGATACAGGTGCGTTGGCCTCGTCACTGATAGGTTTCCTCGCCGCCGTACAACCGGGTGACTACGTGGCCTTATTGCCTTACCTGTTGGCCACGCCCCAACACGAAGCGGCCATGGCAGCGCTGGCTAGCCGGATACGCTCATGGGTGCGGGCGCCGGTGACGGTGAATCCGGGTCCACGCTATCTGCACTCGACGGGCCAACTGCACAAAGGGGGCCCGGCCACCGGTGTGTTTGTGATCATCACGGTTTCGGCAGATTCAGATATCGCCATTCCCGGTGAGGCCTTTGGGTTTGGCCAACTCAACCTGGCCCAGGCAGAAGGGGATTACCGCGTACTGGCCGGTCTTGATCGACGAGTGATACGTGTTCATTTTTCATGCCCGACGGATATTGGGCTTGCAAAGCTATCTGCTTGTCTGGAGACAGATGCAATGGCGTCTGGGTGATCACTAACGTCGAAGCGGTTTTCTTTGATCTTGATGACACCTTGTGGGCGGTGGCTCCGGTCATTCTTCGTGCGGAACGGAAGATTTACGCCTATTTGCAGGAGCATTTTCCGAGACTAACCGATGCAATGGATCTGGAGGCGATTCGCAAAACTCGTAGCCAGGTGTATGCGTCACGGCCTGATCTCGCACATGATCTGACGACTTCAAGGCGCTTGGCATTTGAGTCGATGTTGTCAGATTTTGATTACGACCCGCAGGCGGCTGTTGCCTTGACGGATTTGTTTCTAGACTACCGTAACCGCGTTGCCTTGTATCCGGATGTGATACCGGCGTTGGAGCGTTTGCGCAATCACTTCCAACTGGTGGTGGTAACCAACGGCAATGCAGATATCGAGCGTGTGGGTATCGGTGAATTTTTTTCAGCCCAAATCCGCGCCGAGGAAGCGGGTTGCCGCAAACCATTGGCAGGTATTTTCGAACTCGCGTGCAGCACGATCAATGTGGAGCCCTCTTCAGTGGTTCATGTAGGAGATCATCCGATCGACGATATCCAAGGTGCGATCGGAGCTGGAATTCGATCGATTTGGATGAATCGGCAGGGCGAACCGTGGGTGCAGGCATACCACCCCGACGCGGAGATAGCTGATCTGACGGGCTTAGTGACGTTACTGCGTTAAGCCAGTTGATGTGCTAGTGCGGGTGATTACAACGGGCGCTTGCTAGGCCTCGAGATGGTGTCCAGATAAGTATCAAAGCGGTTGGTCAATCGATCTTTGAAGTAGCGACGTAAGGTGCGCTCAATGACTGGGAAGGCAAGCTCCGTCCATGGAATGTCTGCTTCTGAGAAAAGCGCTGTCTCGAGACTTTCAGGACCCGGTTCGAAATGGCCGTTGATTACCTGGCCGCGGAAAATCATATACACCTGATGCACATGGGGGATACTGCAGATGCAATAGAGTCCGTCAAGTTTGACTTTAGCGCAGGCCTCTTCCTCAGTTTCGCGGCTGGCGGCGGCTTCTACTGTTTCCCCGTTTTCCATGAAGCCGGCGGGGAGGGTCCACAGTCCATAACGAGGTTCGATCGCTCGACGACAGAGAAGAATGCGGGAGTCCCACTCAGGAATGCACCCCGCCACAATGCGGGGATTCTGGTAGTGGATCGACCCACAGTCATCACATAAGTAACGAGGTCGGTTGTCACCTTCGGGGATGCGAAAATCAACTTCTGCGCCGCAGTCACTGCAGAACTTCATAGGTATGCCTTCGATGTCAGCGTGATGGAACTATAGCATCGCCAATCGCTTCTCTTTGGCGCTATCTTGACGAATGAACTTGTGTGCTTTCTAATCCACCGCGCGTGTTTCGGTAGCGGCCAGGTAGCTCAGTCGGTAGAGCAGGGGACTGAAAATCCCCGTGTCGGTGGTTCG
>DUBL01000112.1 GCA_012960345.1 Gammaproteobacteria bacterium
CCGTGGCGGTGGATAGCGAAGGCGATTCGGTTCACGAGAGTGGTCCCAAGCTCTGGCGTCAAAGGATTGCCGACATTCCGGTTACAGTCAGCTAAGTGATGCTGGATCAATCAGGTAAGCTGTGTCGAGTAACCCTCCACGCCAGGATTGCGTGATGGATATCCCGGAAACACTACAACAAGATTTTTCAGGCGCGCCTTTGCGTCGTGACTCGCTTGACCCCGATCCACTGAAGCAGTTTGAATCATGGTTCAAACAGGCCCTCGAATCGGACTATTGTGCACCGAATGCCGTCAGCCTGGCTACGTCATCATCGAACGGCGAGCCGTCGGTGCGAACGGTCCTGGTTAAACAGTTTGACACAGAAGGTTTCGTTTTCTACACGAACTACAACAGCACGAAAGCAACACAGATAGAGCAGACCGCTTCCGTCTCATTGTTATTTCCCTGGGTCGAGCTTGGGCGTCAGGTGATCATCAGCGGACCGGCAAACAAAATCTCGCGGGAAGCTTCAGCACGTTATTTTCACTCCCGCTCGCGCGGTTCTCAGCTCAGCGCCTGGAGTTCGCAACAAAGCTGTCCCGTCGACTCGCGTCGAGAACTAGAAGACGCCCTGCAAGAAATTGAACGTCGATTTTCGAATGATACTGTGCCACTACCGCAGTTCTGGGGCGGATACCGAGTCCATATCCTGACCTACGAATTCTGGCAAAGCCGACCGGACCGCTTGCACGACCGCTTCCGCTACACACGTGGCGTCGATAATGACTGGAGCATTTCACGCCTCTCGCCGTAGGCGAGTAACCCCATCGGGGTTCCCCAATGCACTCAGTGGGAAGGCATTGGTAAACGGACCGGAAAGTCAGATCGAATCGCTTCGTCGAGGGCAGGATCGATATGATCTGGCCAGTGCGAACTCAACAACGTTTCCAGTTGCGCTCGCGCCAACATCAATGCCTCTGGACGGCCATTCTCATTCCACTCCTTGGGGCTGCTGCGATCACCAACCTCGGGATAGACGTAGTCGCGTTGCATTAACTCCCGAGTCTGATCATGGCCAAGAAAGTGACCCGGCCCGTCAAGACAAACATCGCGTATCACCGACAGCGACATACTTTCTTCAGTCACCTCAATACCGCGAACCGTGCGATTGATCGCCCCCAGCATGTCGTTGTCGAGAATATAGCTTTCAAGGCAACAACCCAGCAGACTTGCCTGCATCCCCGCAGATTCGTAAACCAAGTTCGCGCCACTGTGTGCGGCCAAGGTATTGGTATACGATTTCTCGTAACCAGACTGGATATCGGGCAACTTGGAGTCTGCCATGCCCGCTGCAATGCCCGTTGGCAAGTCATAGAAACGACCCATTTGCCCGCAAGCCGCCATCAACACTGCCTGCTCACCACTGCCGCCACTCATCGCTCCCGTGCGAAGATCAGAGACAAACGGCCACGGCCCGAATATGGCTGGGTGCCCCGGCTTTAATAAGTTGACGTAAGCAAGGCCGGCGAGGACCTCTGCAACTTCCTGCACCACGGCACCGGCAAGCGACGCAGGACTCGTAGCGCCAGCCTGCCCGGCGGCCAGCAACAAAATCGGCATGCCCCGGCGTACACTCGCCTCGAGTACACGACAAGCATCCACCGCGAAGGTGAGCGGCGGCACGACGAAACAACATGAGCAACTGACAAATGGTCTTTCGCGCCAGGCTTTTTCACTGCCTGCGACACGCTCCAGCATGTCTACCGCCTGCTCAAGATGATCCGGTTCGACAAAACTGGTACCCACATGCTTGGTCGTGCCCTTGATCGAGGCATAACAAGTATTGAAGTCCATTTCCCGCGGATCCTCGATGTCCCTCGGCACCAAGGGTCGCTGGAAAAAATGGATATGTTCCATTGCATCAACAACGCGGGCTGCATTGTAAAGATCGGCCAACGTCGAATCCCGATAGGCTCGTTTTTCCAGGTCAACCATATGCACAGCAGCACCAGCCGTCCCAAAATAGAAACGTCCATCCGACAGTGACAAGTCGTGGCGAGGATCCTGCCCGTGCAACACAATGTCTTTGGCCGCGCTGGCAATGATGTCCTCGATCAAGGCACGCGGAAATAATAGGCGTCCTTCACTCGATAATTTGCCACCGGCGCCGACCACCCTTTCGATACAACTCGGAATAGCATTCGCCAAGCCAATCTCAGCCAATGTATCGAGCACCGCATGATGAATCTGCTGAATCTCGATCCCTGTGAGCGGTTGGTAACGTCCACCTCGCTGCCCAGGCTTTACCGGTCGCTCATCAACGGGCACGGGTGTCTTTCGAAGCACGTGCCGACTAACCCGCCCACCCATTCGTCTAGACTTCGTCGGCATAATAATAACCCCGGCTCAGTTGATGACTGCCGACTTCACGCAAGCCCCAAACGGCTTAGGGTGAGAGCCGGACGACGGAATTGTAGGCCGAGTGACCTACGGTGGGAAGAGTGTCTTGCTACACACCGTGCCGACCACCTGGCCAAAATCGATCAGCCGATTCAGGCTCGCACAATCAGATCGAGACTATGCCGACTCAACGGCACAGCACCGCTATCAACAACCCTGACCGTCTGTCCCAGAGTCATCGCGGTCGCGTTTTTACTGTTCATCAAAATCATGTGCAGAAACAGAACCATACCCGGTTGAATCTCTTCTGAATTGCCGTGGTAAAACATCGGGTAGTCCATCCATGTTGGTGTAAATGTCGCACCAAGACTGTAGCCACAAGCATTCATACGATGATCTCGAAATCCGGCTTCATCCAGAATGCGAGCATGGGCATCAAAAACCGTCCCCAAGTTCTGACCCGGCCGCACCACATCGACACACGCGGCCATGGCGTCAGCACAAGCCGCATGCATGGCAATCTGCAGCGGTGAGGGGCCACCAATCACTATCGTGCGCATCAAACAAACGTGATAATGCCGATAGACACCAGCGAATTCCAAGGTTAATTGATCACACGAATCGAGCACCCTGCGACCGCTGTGATAACGACAAAGCAAAGCATCCGGGCCAGAACCAATAATGAACTCATTGCCTGGGTAATCGCCCCCACCAGCAAAAACAACTCCCTGCATTCGAGACAAGATCACTCCCTCATCAGCGCCGCTGCGTGTTACATCGATAGCAGCGTCTAACGCATCATCCGCCAGTTCAGCGGCTCGCCCAACGTAACTGAGTTCCGCTTCATCCTTGATCATGCGCAGGCGACCCACCATTTCCGAGTGATCAGATAATTCGCAAAAGCCTGCCATCGCCTCCCGCACACTATCCCAACTGCGCCCAGTCAAGCCATATGACTCTAGTTCAATACCCAGGCTCTGACCTTGGCAACCATAATCGCCCAGCACCTCACGCAATAGGCTTGCCGGTGAAACACCTTTATCATCCTTCCACACTCTGATATCAGACAAGGTGGAAGTGTGCTGTGCCTGGCGCAGATCAGGTGCCCTGGTCAGCAAAACCTGGCGACCATCCGCCGCTACAAATAAACACTGGAAAAAACAAAACCCAAAGGTGTCATAGCCAGTAAGATAGAACATGCTCTCCTGCTTGAAGAGGAGAATGCCCTCAAGGTGCTGACGTTTCAGCGCTGCCTGTAAGTGCTGACAACGCTGCTTGAAGACACTTTGATCAAAGTGAAGAGCCATTGAAATGATCCTCGTGTATTGAACATGCTTTAGCCACAAACTTAACACGCGCGACCGCGACTGGAGAAACCCCATGCCTGCGCAATCAGTTGAATTTCATATCAGTGGCGAGGAAGTTCGCGCCGCCGTCCATTACCCAGACCTCATCAAAGCCTTCGAGGTCATGCATAGAGAAGACCCCGCTGTTCTTGAAGACAGTCTGTTAACCCAACCCGGCACAGGCGAACATCCTGATCGCTTCATCGTTCGCACCGCTTGGCAACGTGGCGTGGCACTCGGCACAAAAATGGGTTCCGTTTTTCCAGGCAACCGAAATTCCCACTTGCCGGTGGTCCAGGGCGGTTACGTTCTGTTCGATGGAAACAATGGCCTGCCCCTGGCCTCGATCGATGGAACAGAACTGACCTATCTGAAGACTGCCGCGGACTCGGGTTTGGGTTCCATGCAGTTGTCACGACCCGACTGCCGACGATTGCTGATGGTAGGAGCGGGTGGCCTTGCACCGCATCTGGTGCGGGCCCACCTCGCCGCCAGGCCGTCGATCAATTGTGTGCAAATCTGGAATCGCAGCGCTGACCGACGAGACGCCCTTGTCCAAGCGCTCGCCACTGAAATCGACGCTGCGCCGGTTGATGACCTGGCACAAGCGGTCACGGCAGCCGACATTGTCAGTTGCGCAACCATGGCTACCCTGCCGCTGATTCACGGGGCCTGGCTTCAGCCCGGCACTCATCTGGATCTGGTCGGCGCATTTACACCTGACATGCGAGAAGCCGATGACGAAGCGATCCGCCGCGCCCGCATCTTTGTTGATTCACGCCAAACCACAGTCGGGGAAATCGGCGAATTGATGATTCCCATTGCACGCGGCGTGATCACCGAAAACGACGTCCTCGCCGATCACTACCAACTTTGTCATGGCGCCGCCGGGCGCACAGCCAGTGATCAGATTACGTTATTCAAAAACGGCGGTGGTGGACACCTGGATCTCATGACTGCTCGACATGTGTTTGCGGTTTGCCGTGACACCAGTCCACGAACGAACTAGTCCTCACACGGTGTCCAGTAAACGATAAAACGCAGGCACCCAGAGCGCTACCATCAGGACCAGCAGCACAAGCTCGATACGAACAATCGAGTCAAACCGTTGCCGCTCGATCTCGGGTTTATCGATGCGGCACACTCGACACATCAACACATCAAACAGTATGACGAAGAAAAAAATGGGGACCACCGCCGGCGCAATCAGTGTTGGTGCCATTTTCCAACCAGAGTAGAAGACATCGCTACCAACCAGTGGAGCCAATGCAATGAGGACAAAAACACTCACTACCAGCATCACACGTAACGCACCCAATAGCCGGGCAATCAACAGCAACGCTTTCATCACAGAATCCTAAACCTCGAACAGAATCTATTCAATTGACCGTTGGTTTTAAACTGGATGCCGTGCCATCAAGAAAACTGTCAAAACGATGAGCCGCGTTCTTGCAAACATCCCCCTTATCCCTCAGACGATCAAACAAACCCTTTGCCAGTACCGTCAACCCACTCGACAGCCAAGCAGCACCCAGGGTCACGCCTGTCTTGAGTATTCGCTCAGAGGCAGCTTTGACGACTGGCTTTGCTAGCGTGCCACCCAAACGATAATAGATACCAGCCAGATTAACGGTAGAAACACCGAGCCCTTCTCTTGCCTTCGGTCGTATGGCGATTGCAATCTCTTCGGTCGCTAGATCAATGGTTCCGGCAGCCAAGATCGTTACCTCTTTTGCTTTCAATGCCAGAGTATGGTCAGAAAAAGCCTTGCCATCGTCAATACGAAAACCGATCAGGCCACATTCAATGTTGTACACCGGTGACGCCTTGGCAAACGGGTTAATGGTCCTCAGCGCTGCCATTAGCACCGATGTCGGCAACAAAATACGTGCCTTGCGAGGAATCTTCGCACTGTGAATGACCATGACCGCATAACCGTCAGCATGGGAGACGACTTCACGTATTGAATTACCTTTGCCCGTTAGTTTCACTTCGATATCCACTTCACCGGTCATTGGTTGGATTACCTCGTTCTCTGTTAGCCACCTAGCCACCTGCATACCTAAGAGTTGATAGCTGTAATGAATGTCATAGGGCCGTTGCCTGGCATCCAATTCCAGCGTTACCTTCATTTGAGCACCTTGTATGTCGGCACGGATCTCATCGAGCACAAGTTTCCCGTTTTCAACGACAGCGGTTAACTCAAGATCTTTCATGTGATGCTCACCAACAATCGCAGTGTTGGCCCGGTAATCGAGGTGAATATCGTTATCACTTATCCAGTCCAACACTAACCGCCGGTCGCTGAAAAATTTCTCGGGCGGCATTCCGGAGCTCTTACGCGTCGCTGAGGTTTGAAAATCTTTACGATCGAAATGCTCTGAAACCAGTTGTGCATTGATTCGGGGTTTTCGACCCGCATCGTCGAACCCGACATACTCAATCGAACCCGCAAAATCACTGTTTCCAACGTCGAACTGTGCCGAATCAATGACGATTCCGGTGCCGCTTCTCTTGACGCTCCCGACCAACCGCACTGGAGCGGAATCGGGTAACGACATCGCAAACAACCGGCCTAACCTGGAAAAAGAATCGGTTTTCAAATCAATACCCAACCGTCGGTCATTTTTTCCCATGACTAATAAATGACCATCTAAAACAACGTCTATTCCATCACCACTAATTTCCAATCTGCCCTGGCTTGTTTCCCACTGATCGAATTGACCTTGCAACGATGCCCTGGCAGTCACTGGTCCAGGCAGCGTCACCGTAGGTGCGAAAAAGCCTACTAGCTGATCGGGATCAGCCGCCGCAATACTCAGTTCAAGATCATAGGCGGCTGTTGCCTGTAGGCTCTCTATCTTTGAACGTATCTGTGCGGTCCAATCCTCCCCGCTCACCTGCCCGTAGATTGCCAACGGACGTTGCCGATCACCGCTGTAGGCGGCATTGATCTTCACTCGAACCCCATCGGCTCCATTACTTCGCAATGCCCGGCCAAGACCCCAGCTCGACAAATCATCTACCTGCACTGCCAGCGCCACGGTGCCGCCGGTCCAGTCCTGAGTGTCCGGCAGCATCCCAGTAAAGGTACCGTGTAAACCGTGGCCGCGAATGTCTCCCTCGGCTTGATTGATGGAGATCAGCGTACCGTTTGTCGTCACCCGCGCCTGCACGCTTGCTTGAAGTTCTGGCAACACATTCGGTAACACACCGATCACATTCGAAAAATAACTCAGCTGAGGAACCTGTGCTTTGATATCCAGTTGACTCGCGAGTTTTGGCCATAGACTCGACACTTGACCATGCACCGTGGCATCGAAAGCACTCGAGATTATTTTCAATTCCAGTTCATCAATGCGTGGCGCCTTGGCCGAACCTAACAGCCGCCCGTGGGCAACTACATCGATGTCCTCGTTAAACGCTATACCCAAAGTGTTTAATACCGAAGCACCATGCAATTCGGCATCCAGGGTAATGGCCAACTGCGCATCGTCCTGCGAGTCCTCGCGTACCAACTGCCCCCCACCGTCGACGCGCCAACCATCCCCTGCACCATGAATGGTGAGCTCAGTCACGGAAAAACCCCGTTTGTGAAGATTCAGGCGGCCTGCTGCCTGCCCCTGGCCCAACAATGGAAAAGAATAACCCAGCGCATCCAACGTGGGCCTAACAGCGCGCGTAGTTGCCGAAAACTTAACCTCACCTTCAGTCGCCGACCCGTCCCATCGGTGAGACACCTGACCCTCAGCCTTGAGCTTAAACGGTTCACCTGTTACAGAAAAAATCGCATTCGATAAAACAATGTCCTGCGGATTGATCAGAACCATCGATTGCAATGCGGCTGGACCGGTAAGATGGTCCCATAGGGCTCCGTGACCAGGGAACTGGCTAATGTCCTGAGTGCTCGCCGTCATTTCCAGCACCGCTGACCAATCACGCTCCTCGCTTTTAAAAAAGATGTCGCCCTGGAATGTCCCACGGACCTGTGATAACTGGACTTCAAACTCATTGATTTCTAGGCGCGGACCCGCACTCAATGGCCCGGTTAACTGCCCCTTTAATCTGGCCGAACCCGCCAGCTGGGAACGCATCGACGCGGATGGTAGCCATTCAAACCACGCAAGCAGTTGCTCGAAGGCTGGGGTCTGCGATTCCAGCGCCAGATCCATCTTGTTGTGTCCAACCACACCGTTGATCGTGGTCGTAGTCGCGGCTACCCCGATACTGAGATCGACAACGGCAAGGGGATCACTGTCGCCATCCATGCGCCACCCCACAGAACCCGATGCCATAACGCGCTCCCCGCTCACGGTGCCCACCAGTTTCACCTCACCACGTGTCGCCTCGGGCGGCCAT
Organism: Gammaproteobacteria bacterium; assembly: GCA_012960345.1. Taxonomy (GTDB): domain Bacteria; phylum Pseudomonadota; class Gammaproteobacteria; order Arenicellales; family UBA868; genus UBA11791. Next base: position 8,088 of record DUBL01000112.1, read on the forward strand.
GACATTAATCCTTGTGAAATCAATAAGGAGGGTCGTCCCTGACCCGGCAAGACGATCGTGACTGAACGAAGTTCGATCTCCTGAACAGGCAGGAACGTTAGTCGGCTAAGCTGACCCTTTGCTGGGACGTTAAGGGTTACCTCACTCAGACGCACTGAGGAAAACTCAAGTTTACCTTTCAACAATTGCGGCAAATCTAATCGCAACTCACCATGACCAATCTTGGCCAATGCAAAACCCGCATCGGCGAACGAAGTGCCGACCATCAGATCACGCACCACAATATGAGGGCTGGGGAAAAGCGCAATATCAAGGCCGCGTTCAATACTGACCGGTCGCGCGAGCGCATCCGACAACCTGTTTGCAACCCACGAACGCTGTGCATTCCAGTCAATGAAATGGACCGCAACCAGCAGAGCAACACTCATCGTCACCAAGAAGCCGACAAGCATGCCTAAAATGACGAGAATGCGGACCAATGATCAACTCCGGTTAAAGTAGGGCAACCAACAAGAAAACGGCAGTTCCAACAACCCACTCATGACGAACAATTTAGCGTTTGAGGTTACGCGTGGCAATGATCTCCAGTTGCCCGCACGCGCCGAGCCAACAAAACCCGATCGCCCGCCTCATAAACTTGAGAAACTGCTACGACGTAACGTGGGCCGCGCTATCGAGGACTACAACCTGATTGAAGAAGGTGACCGTATCATGGTCTGCATCTCTGGCGGAAAAGACTCCTTTACCCTGCTTGATATCCTCATGCGTCTTCGCTCACGTGCACCGGTCAATTTTGATCTACTCGCAGTCAATCTAGACCAGAACCAACCTGGATTTCCCACTGCTAAACTGGAAACCTATCTTGCGAACAGCGGCATCGACTACCGAATCGTCAGCCGTGATACCTATAGCGTGGTAAAGCGCGTAATCCCAGAAGGCAAGACCCTGTGTGGTCTTTGCTCGCGACTACGTCGCGGTGCCCTATACGACATCGCTAGCCGAGAAGGCATGACCAAAATTGCCCTGGGGCACCATCTGGATGATATCGTAGAGACCTTATTTCTGAATATGTTTTACGGCGCGAAGCTTAAAGCCATGCCGCCTAAACTGCTAAATGACAGCGGCAAGCATATTGTGATCCGCCCCCTCGCCTACTGCCGTGAACGTGACATTGCGCGCTACGCACAAGCCCTGAAATTCCCTTTGATTCCATGTGATCTATGCGGGTCGCAATCAAACCTTGAACGTCAGGTTATCAAGCAAATGCTACTTAATTGGGAAAAAGATCATCCCGGTCGAACGGCCAATATTTTCCGGAGCCTCACCAGTATCGCCCCGAGTCAACTGGCTGACCGCAAACTTTTCGACTTCGTTGGCCTCGGTGCGGCTGCGATGCCGCAACCCCAATGGCTACCCGAGGGCGCTAACCAACACGGTGCCAGCAAATGATGAGTCAAACAGAATCCTTTAACCATGAACTCATGACATTCCTGGCGAAATCACCGTCACCCTACCATGCGGTGTCGAACCTCGCCGCTATGCTATCAGAGGCCGGGTTTCACCAGCTTGATCTTGAGGCCACCTGGCAACTCTCCTCAAACGAAGCGGCGTTTGTCACTCTCAACGATGCGTCACTAATCGCCTTTCGCCTGGGATCCGGGCCCCTGCAGGAGCAGGGAATCAGGATGATGGGTGCACACACCGACAGTCCTTGTCTAAAGGTCAAGCCAGTACCCGAACGTTATCAAGACGGCTGTCTTCAACTCAGCACTGAAATCTATGGCGGCGCATTACTTGCCCCGTGGTTTGACCGCGATCTGTCCCTTGCCGGGCGAGTCACCGGCCGGCTCGCCGATGGCACTTTGCGTAGTGGTCTGATTGACTTTGTACGGCCTATCGCAACCGTACCAAACCTTGCCATTCATATGAACCGGGAGGCAAACCGCAACCGGACGATCAATCCGCAAGAGGAAATGGTCCTCATGCTGGCAACTGACAGCCCGGAAACAACCCTTCGGGAGTTGCTCCTGAAACAGGCGCAACAAGAACATCCCGACGTGCCCTGGGCTGAAATCCTTGACTTCGAGCTGTGTTGTTACGATCAACAGGCACCGTCGCTCGTCGGTTTAAACGAGGATTTCATCGCCGCGGCACGATTGGACAACCTACTGAGCTGTTTTGCCGGCGCGAAAGCCTTGCTCAGTGGTGTCGGTAACGAGCCGACCAATTTGCTGGCCTGCTATGACCACGAAGAAGTAGGCAGTCTGTCAGCCGGTGGCGCCCAGGGGCCATTTTTGAATGCGGTATTGGATCGACTCGCGGGGCCTAATCAAGACCTCACCGGCATCACACAACGCTCCATGCTAATTTCGGTCGACAACGCCCATGCAGTTCACCCCAATTACCCTGACAAACACGATGCGGGGCATAGACCGCACCTTAACGGAGGTCCGGTCATTAAGATCAACGCCAATCAGCGCTATGCGACTAACAGCGAGACAGCGGCTGTGTTTCGAACACTTTGCAGTGAAGCTGATATACCAGTGCAGACCATTGCGGTTCGCAGTGACATGAGTTGCGGTACGACGATCGGACCGATCACTGCCGCCGAACTCGGTATCCGCACAGTGGATGTCGGTGTTCCCCAACTCGCGATGCATTCACCTCGGGAACTGACGGGTAGTAAAGATCCGGTACGTCTTTACCGCGCACTGCAGGCGTTTCTTAGCAAAACAGCGCCCCTGGTCTCGCGACCCTGATGCCGGGCCACCATTGACACGCTCCGCCGAGAGGACCTATTTAGACGCCTTGATCATAAAGTCAGTCGCCGCCTTAACTTGCTCATCGCTCAGGTGAGTAAAGCCCCCCTTCGCTGGCATGATCCCGGCCGTCCCCTGGAAACCCTTCAGAGCGTGCTCGTAAATGATTTTTGTCCCTTGGGCAATACGATTCGCCCATGCCGCCTTGTCTCCAACCCGCGGGGCACCAGCGATACCCGCTCCATGGCAGGCAACACAACCGCTGTTGTAAATCGTCTCGCCATTAGCCATCACAGTACTTGAAAACAAACCAGCGGCGCAGAAGACAACAACGGGTAGCACAGGGAAACGCATCACTTTTAGCTCCTTCATGAATGGACAATTAGCTAACGACCATTGTGCCGTGGAATCGGGCAATCGGTCAATCACCACTTCTAAATAGACGGAGACGCATCGTCTCGTGTACAAAATGACATCTCAAGAATCGTAAAACAGATGCTTGCCAATACGGGCGACGCGTTTCATTTGGGTAGACCACTCGGGGACCACGTAACGCGCATGAAAGTGAGTTGCGCGAACCACCGGCAGTTTGACCTTATTGTGATAAACCTCGTTCGCCAGTTTCATCGCAAAACGCCAGGCCCGATCATTTCTCGGACGATGCCAAACTGGTTGATTGGTCCAACTGAACTGCCGCGACTGCCAAACCACGGCACAGATGCTATCCGGGTAATGAGGGCTACGCTTGCGATTTAAGGTCACCGCCGCCACAGCAAGTTGCCCTCGGCGAGATTCGCCACGTGCTTCAAAATAGATGTTCATAGCCAAACAGCGAAGTTCATGATGGCGACGTGCGTGGCGCAAAGGCACCGACGCACCGACTTCGCGCACGGACGAACGTGTGCCCTGGGCTAGTAACCAGGGACCGCCCTCCACGCCCCGCAGACGAGTATCTGTCTGACTGGCTGGAGACAGCACCAGTGGCCGTGCCTCGGCCAACGTCAAGGGCGAGCTAGTGCTTGTGCTGGGTACAGGACGCAGCGCCTCGACCTTTCGCACTGGATGGGGCCCTTCTAGTACCGACCCCGATAACATGGGCACAGCCACGCCTGACGTTAGCCCCCCTTGCGGGGTAACGTTGAGGTAGAAGGCGCCAATCAGCACTGTCGCAAAACACAGTGCCAGCCCTCCGTTCATTTGAGGAACACGCTTCACTCTCAGACTGCCGCCTGGGGCGGACAAGCCCTCCATTGGTATCCATTACACACCGGCTTGTTCAGTCACCACACGATATGACCTAGGTGGTCTACCGCTGCGACAACCGCCAAACTCTATAATTCTTAGCCTATCTTACGACAGCCCATTATTGACTGTCTACGTTACACCTTGCACCCTGCAAGGTGTATTCAACGTCGGCCCTAGCCACCTAACAAACCCACTAAACCCCAATCCGTTGCTTCTGATATATCAACTAACAGGATAAGTGGGTCGATCGGTTAGGTCAATCCTCTTAAGCATTTATACATAATTTACTTTAATACTAATATAGGTCTTTTCTTATATTAAAGACTACTATATCTCTTTGGTTTCAGAGAACTTAATGCGCGGCCACCGCTCGGCGACCAACCGCAGGTTGGCCTGATTAGGAGCGATATAGGTCAACGCACCGCCGCCGTCCAGCGCCAGGTGTGCGCTGGCACGGCGTGTGAACTCTCTCAGTACAACCGGGTCATCGCAAATCACCCAGCGCGCTGTCGCCACCGCCACCGCTTCAAATGTGCAGTCCACGCCATACTCGTGACGAAGACGGTGCGCGGCAACATCAAACTGCAGCACACCCACGGCACCAAGAACGACATCATTCCCCTCAAGCGGGCGAAATACCTGAGTCGCACCTTCCTCACTCAATTGATCCAGACCTTTATGCAACGCCTTTGAACGTAGCGGGTCCGCCAAACGCACACGGCGGAACAATTCAGGCGCAAAGTTAGGTATCCCGATAAACCTGAGCGTTTCACCCTCACTAAAGGTGTCACCGATCTGAATCGTGCCATGGTTATGTAAACCAATGATATCGCCGGCCACCGCATCGCCAACGGCTTCCCGGCGCGAGGCCATGAATGTGACGGCATTGTTCAACTGTATATTTCGTCCGCTACGAACATGATAAACCCGCATTCCCCTGGAAAAACGACCAGAGGTGATTCTCAAGAATGCAATACGATCATGGTGGGCCGGATCCATGTTCGCCTGGATCTTGAACACGAATCCGGTAAATTTCTGTTCCTCGCTATCGACCAGTCGCGCATCGGTGTGACGTGGCACGGGCGATGGTGCGTGCGTCACAAACGCGTCCATCAATTCGGGCGTCCCTTCGCCATTCAATGCAGAACCGAAAAACACAGGCGTTAACAATCCGCGTAGATACAGCTCAGCATCAAAAGCATGACTGGCCCCGCGAACTAACTCAACTTCTTCACGCAATAAATCAGCATCTGTCCCAATCGCCTCATCTAATTCAGCGTTCGATAAACCGTTGATCAACCTGGCAGCTGACAACCATTCTCCACCCTTGCGCTCAAATAACTGTATTCGGTCATTGAGTAAATGATAAATACCCCGAAAACGCCTGCCTGTCCCAACCGGCCAAGTCATGGGGGCACAATCAATCTTAAGCACCGACTCCACTTCATCAAGCAACTCCATTGGATCACGACCTTCACGATCAAGCTTATTAATGAAAGTCATAATCGGCGTACTCCGCAGACGGCAAACCTCCATCAGTTTGACCGTGCGTTGCTCCACTCCCTTGGCAACATCGATGACCATCAGCGCCGAATCAACGGCCGTCAGTGTCCGGTAAGTATCCTCAGAAAAGTCCTCGTGGCCCGGCGTATCCAGCAGATTGACCACCCGACCCTCATACATGAATTGCATGACCGAAGAGGTCACCGAAATACCCCGCTCCTGTTCCAATTTCATCCAATCAGAGGTCGCATAGCGCCCACTCTTGCGAGCCCGCACGGTACCCGCCAGTTGTATCGCACCGCCTGACTGGAGAAAATTCTCCGTTAGCGTGGTCTTGCCAGCATCCGGGTGGGAAATAATGGCAAAGGTGCGTCGTTGGCGCACCGATTTAACATACTCGTTCATAAACCAAACGGGGCAGTGGGAGCAGCGGGGGCAGCGGAAGCCGTCGATTATAGCGAAAGGGACAAATCAATCCGGCGCGACCCACTCGTATAACTTCGAGTCAACTCGTGGCGGCAGATACCGCCGCCGAATGACTCCAGCCACTTGAGTGGGGCGTGCAGATAAAAGTGCAATCTCCTCTGTCGTGTCGCTTAGCTCGGCTTCGATCACCTCGGGGTCTTCGCCAGCCTCAACGCGAGCCATCGCATCTTCCATGCCGGCACCCATTTTAAGACCGCTAGTGGCAAGCAACTTGCGCATCGCACTAGCGACTTGGCTCGGGTCACTATCAACCTTGTCGAGGTCTCCCGCCATCGACATCAGCGCTGATTCCAAACGATCCTCATCAATTCCAGCCATTCCATCGTTACCGTTCGATGATCGGTTTTTGGAGACCGTAAACAGGGAGACCTGGCGTTCAAGGGCCAAACAAGCACAGCGAGGGCAAGGTGGCCCGGCATCCACATCGACCTGCCGCGAGAAGAAACTGTATATCGCGTGACAGTCTGGGCAATAAAACTCGTATATCGGCATCAGTCTCTCGAGACGACGCGATCAAATGACGCGTGCCGTGAGATCATGGCTGTCCGAGTCGGTGATACGAACTCGAGCCCAGTCACCCATCTGTAATGTGCCTGGGTTGGTTAATCTCACGACACCATCGATCTCTGGTGATTCGCCGGCACTGCGCCCGGTCACTTCGGTTGCCGACACGCTGTCGATCAACACATCCACTTCGCTACCGACACGACGTGACAAACGTCTCTCCGAGATTACCTCTTGCGCCTGCATGAAACGAAGCCGGCGCTCTTCGCGCACTGGCTCGGGCACCGCATTGGGTAATTCATTGGCCACCGCACCCGCGACCGGTGAATAGGCAAAACAACCCACTCGATCAAGCATTACCTCGCGAGAAAAATCGAGCAATTCCTGAAATTCTTCCTCGGTCTCCCCAGGAAACCCCACGACAAACGTGCTGCGTAATGTCAACTCGGGACATTCCTCTCGCCAGCGCTGGATGCGCTTGACCGTTGCTAACTGATTGGCGGGCCGTTTCATCAGCTTCAGGATGCGTGGACTCGCATGCTGCAACGGCATATCGAGGTAGGGAAGGACTATGCCCTCACCCATCAGTCGAACCAAATCGTCAACGTGTGGATAGGGATAGACGTAATGCAGACGAATCCAAACACCCAGACTCCCCAGATGTCGGGTCAGATCCACAATATGATTACGCAACGCTCGCGTGCCAACGAGATCTGTCCGATGACGAAGGTCCACGCCGTAGGCACTCGTGTCCTGTGACACCACTAGCAGTTCCTTCACACCGGCACTGACCAAGGCTTCGGCCTCTCGCAGCACCTCAGCCATAGGCCGAGACACCAAACGACCTCGTAGTGAAGGAATAATGCAGAAAGTGCAGCGATGGTTACAGCCTTCAGCAATCTTGATATAGGCGTAATGACGCGGGGTCAACTTAATTCCGCCGGGTGGAAGGAGCGACTCAAACGGATCGTGAGCAGGAGGCAACGCGCGATGGACTGCTTGCATCACGTCATCTGGGGCATGGGGGCCAGTCACCCCGAGCAGGCGAGGAAAGCGCTGGCGAAGATCATGTGCTTTCGTGCCGAGACACCCAGTAACAATCACATTGCCATTCTCGGCCAACGCTTCTTCAATCGCACCCAACGATTCTTCAACCGCCGGCTCGATGAAGCCACAAGTGTTGACAATGACCAAATCGGCACCATCAAAACTGTCGGATATATCGTAACCCTCTGCGCGAAGACGACTGAGAATACCTTCGGAGTCGACTAATGCTTTGGGACATCCCAGACTGACGAATCCGACACGCGGTATCCCTCTGGCGACGTCCAAGTCCCCCCCGCTCAACCCAGCATCTCCCGCCGAATACCTAGCTTGGAGATAATAGTGGTTGCAATTTCTTCAATCGAAATCGAGGTGGTATTGAAATACGGAACATTGCTGTTGCGGAAAAGTGACTCGGCATTGTCGACTTCATATCGACATTGGCGAAGAGATGCATAGTGACTGTCTGCACGACGCTCACCACGAATCTGCTGCAAACGCTCTGCATCGATGGTGAGCCCACAGACTCGTTGCCGATAGGGTTGTAAGACGTTCGGGAGTTCGTCGCGCTCAAAATCATCCTCGGTCAACGGATAGTTCGCACAATAAAGTCCAAAGTGCATCGCTAAATAGACTGAAGTCGGTGTCTTTCCACTTCTCGAAACACCGACCAGGATCAAATCAGCCCGAGGATAGTTCGCCACATTGACGCCATCATCACTGTCCATGGCGTAGTGCACCGCACTGATTCTTGACGCGTAACGTACTTTGTCGACGATCCCGTGAGCCTGGCCGATACGCCAGGCAGGCGGAGAATCGAGCTCGGCTTCAAGCGGCCCCACAAAGGTATCAAAAAAATCAAATACCTTGGCTTTTGCAGTCAGCAATTGCTTAAGGCACTGACGATTAACGAAGGTCGCAAACACTAGGGGACGACGCCCTTCACTGTCAGCCACCTGATCGATTTGTCTGATCGCCTTCACCACCTTATCATTGTCATCGATGAACGGCAGGGTTATCTGGTTAAACTCGACATCAGGAAACTGGCTGAGCAAACTGTGGCTCAGCAATTCGGCGGTGATTCCGGTGCGATCTGACACAACAAAAACCGTTCTACTAGGCACTGCGTTGTGCTCCTGTAGTTTTCAAAATTAACGTCTTGGGCATAAACATTATTGTGCCCATTAATATTGGATTATCCGAGGAATAGTCATTCAGTGAAAGAACCCGTCATCGGACTCCACCAAGTGAGCCAACGCGACATCGCCCATGTTGGCGGCAAAAATGCATCTCTCGGGGAGATGCTAAGTCGACTCTCGAGCGCATCGATCCAAGTGCCAGGTGGCTTTGCGACTACCGCTGATGCCTATCGCGCGCACCTTACACAGGGCGATCTTAAAAAGCGAATTGCAGCGCGCCTCGCCGGTATTGATGTCGACGACATTAGTCAGTTAGGCAGTGCTGGGAGCGAGATTCGGTCGTGGATCATGCAACTCGACCTTCCACGAACGCTCGAACAGGCCGTTCGTGACGCGTACTCGGGGCTAGGCAACAGCGATTCGCTCCCCGTTGCGGTGCGTTCCTCTGCAACCGCTGAAGATCTCCCACAGGCCTCCTTTGCGGGCCAGCAGGAGACCTATCTCAATGTCCGCGGCATTGACAACGTACTCGAATCGATACGTAAGGTCTTTGCCTCTCTCTACAACGATCGCGCTATTGCGTATCGTCATCATCAGGGATTTGCGGAAGTCGATATCGCGATCTCAGCTGGTGTGCAACATATGGTTCGTAGTGATACCGGATCAAGCGGCGTGCTCTTTACCCTCGACACTGAATCTGGCTTCAATGATGTCGTCTTTATCACCGCTTCGTATGGGCTTGGGGAATGTATCGTTCAGGGCGCCGTGAACCCGGATGAATTCTATGTTTACAAGCCTTCCCTGACGACCGGGAAAGCCGCTATTTTGCGCCGCCACCTTGGCGAGAAAGCCATCAAGATGGTCTATGCCGATGCCGGCAACCTAGCGACCACTCAGATCATCGATACAACCCCAGCCGAACGAGGGTGTTTTTCGCTGGCGGATGAAGACATCCGAGCACTGTCCGAGATGGCGATCACTATAGAAAAACACTATGGGCAACCCATGGATGTGGAGTGGGCCAAAGATGGAGAAAGCGGTGAGCTGTTTGTTTTGCAGGCTCGCCCTGAAACGGTGATAAGCGCCCGATCAAGTCAGGTCATTGAGCGCTATCGACTGAGAAGCAAGAACACCGTTCTCGCTACCGGCCGCAGCATCGGCAACCGCATCGGTGCCGGTGCCTGTCGTGTGATTGAGTCCGTTAAAGAATTAGGACAAGTGCAAGCTGGCGATGTGCTGGTGGCTGACATGACCGACCCGGACTGGGAACCGGTCATGAAACGCGCTGCGGCCATCGTCACCAATCGAGGTGGGCGCACCTGCCACGCTGCAATCATCGCCCGCGAACTCGGTGTCCCAGCCGTGGTGGGCTGCGGAGATGCCACTGCACAACTGACCGACGGCACCGATGTCACGGTATCGTGCGCAGAAGGTGACACGGGTTTTATCTACGAGGGTCGACAGGACTTCGATGTCGAGGTGATTGACCTCGCGGAAATGCCGACCCTGCCGTTCAAGATTAGTATGAATATTGGTAACCCTGAACGGGCATTCGCATTTCGGAATCTGCCCCATGCAGGGGTGGGCCTGGCCCGCCTTGAATTTATCATCAACAACACGATCGGCGTTCATCCACGGGCAATACTCGAATACGACACCATGCCCCAAACCCTGCAAAACAAAATCAAACAGGTAACCGCTGGCTACTCGAACCCCGTTGAGTTTTTTGTCCGCAAACTTGCAGAAGGGGTATCAACCATCACCGCGGCATTCGCACCGCAACCTGTGATTGTCCGCCTCTCCGATTTTAAATCCAATGAATATGCCAATATGTTGGGCGGAGAAACCTTCGAGCCTCGTGAGGAAAATCCAATGCTCGGGTTTCGCGGCGCTTCTCGCTACCTGGATTCCAAGTTTCGCGCCTGCTTTGATCTCGAGTGTCGTGCACTGAAGTTTGTGCGCGACGATATGGGCCTGACGAACTTATGGGTGATGGTGCCATTTGTCCGCACCCTGGATGAAGCAGAGCAAACCACCACTCTTTTAGCCGCGAACGGCCTGATACGTGGAGAAAATGGGCTCAAAGTGATTATGATGTGCGAAGTCCCCTCCAATGCGATCCTTGCGCCGCAGTTTCTTCAGTACTTCGACGGTTTTTCTATCGGTTCCAATGACCTCACCCAACTGACCTTGGGCCTCGACCGGGATTCGGCCGCGATTTCCCATCTGTTTGATGAACGCGATCCCGCAGTCAAGGCCCTGCTGCTGCAGGCGATCACGGCCTGCCGGGATGCGGGAAAATATGTCGGCATCTGCGGACAGGGACCCTCGGACTATCCTGATCTGGCCCAATGGTTGATGGAACAGGGCATCGACAGCATTTCGCTCAATCCCGATACCGTCGTTGACACATGGCTCTTTCTAGCCGGCATTGAAGTCTGATCACAGCGCCCCGGCAACGTCCGAAACCACTCACCGTACGGGAATAAAATCAGGCTAAGTGGCCATGATGTTCAGTGACTGACCAGCAATCCTCGCTGGCCGTCAACAGCAGACACGAAGCCCCTCCTTTGGTACGAATATGCCCGGCAGCACCGGGGTTGAGCACCCAGGGCTGTGATTCCATGTCGATGACCCGAACATGGGTGTGGCCATAGAGAATCGCGCGGGCACCGTGATGCCGCCGTCGAAAGAGTTCGTGGTATCGCCGAGTATCGTAAACACGATGGCCGTGCTCCACCGACAATACACCCCCAGGCAAATCGACAGACAAACGTTCCGGCAACGCTGCCAGCAGTGCCCGATCACTCAGCGGCCAATTTTCCGGAATATCATTGTTGCCCGTTACCGCCAGCAATTTACCGCGTCCCGGTCGCAACAGGTCAAGTACTGCGGCACAGCCTATGTCACCCGCATGCACCACCAAGTCGGCCCGTTGGGCAACATCGACTATGTTGTCGGCTACCGTACCGTGCGTGTCGGATACCAGCACCACATTCATGATGTGCGAATCCTTCGCTACGGGCTCTTTTCCAGTACGCATCTAATGCGTCGCCTTAACGCCAACCCCCTCCTCCAACCCATGTTTGCAGGTACACGGGTTTAAAACAATGGCACCAACAAGGAGCATCTCTTGGTAAAACATTAGGCTTTGCTGAATCCTGTTTAATCAACAATGTGATACACAGGCGCCGTGTCCATCGTCCACTTTCCGGATTCTCGATCATATTGGGATAACGTGAAGCAATGCCAATCCGTGTCGTCTAGTTTTGGATGATCCGCCCGATAGTAATATCCCGGCCACCGCGTTTCTTTTCGGAACATAGTGTGATGTGTCACACACTCTGAGGCCAAAACTCGGTGCTGAAGTTCCCAGGAGCGCTGAAGTTGATGAAGGTCTTCGGCCCCGAGATAGGCAAGGTCTTCTTTCAGCATATCCAACAACTCAAGCCCACGGGTGAGCATCGGTTCGTTGGTCGTGTAGTGAGCACTGATCCCACCCACGTATTCATCCATAATCTTTTCAAGACGTTGGAGGCCGTGAATCGGCAAGAGATAACTTGGCGAAACGGTTCCCGCAACAATTTCGTTGCGACCAACGTCATAGGTTTCTAATGGTTGAAATACGACCTGCTTAAGATTCTCGTACTCCGACTCCCTGACTTGAGGCTGATCGTTGCCCAGATCGTTCACGTAATTGACAGCCGCCTTGGCAGCAATGCGGCCTTCCGTGAACGATCCCGACGAGAACTTGTGAGCGGTACCACCGATGGTATCACCGGCACCGAAAAGCCCCTCGACGGTCATCATTCGGTTATATCCCCATTGGTATTCGTCAGGTGCATAGTCCTCCGGACCACTTGCCCAGGCACCGGAACAAGTAGCATGAGAACCCATGACGTATGGCTCGGACGTCGTCAGCTCAGGGTTAATCTCCTTGGGATCAATGTTCTGTGATGCCCAAACGACTGCCTGTCCAATCGTCATACCCAAGAAGTTCTCCCAACCCACTTGCTCCTTATGTGGATCCTGGAAAGCTTCCTTGGTTACCATGCGGATCGGGCCGCGGCCCGCCTTGACCTCCTCAAGAAATGCGTGGTTTCGTAAACACGTCGGCACCGGTTGCCGATCGATGTAATCCCCGACCAATTCCTTGGTGTTTTCGTACCACGTAGGCTCGTAGTTATTCCCGTAGGCGTTTTCGGTATAAGTCTTGAGGTGCAGAAAGTATGCCCCGACCGGACCATAGCCATCCTTGAATCGAGTAAGAACGATTCGATTCTCCATCTGCGTCATCTTGGCCCCGACGAGAATGGGCAATGCGTAGGCAGAAGCGCTGCTCCACGGGGCATACCAGGTTCGTCCCATACCTTCACCAACCGCGCGCGGTTTGAAGATGTGCGACGCACCACCGGCAGCCACGATGACAGCCTTCGCGCGGAACACGTAGAAATCACCGGTGCGGACATTGAACCCGACAGCCCCGGCAACTCGGTTAGCTTTTGTCTTGTCCATCAACAGATGGGTTACCATGATCCGGTTATAGATTTCAGTGGCCGCCTTGCGGGCCGCTTCGGCGACAATTGGCTTGTAACTTTCGCCGTGAATCATGATCTGCCACTTGCCTTCGCGCAGATATCGCCCGGTTTCAGGGTCCTTCATGATCGGCAGGCCCCATTCCTCAAACTTATGCACGGTGGAGTCAACATGTCGCGCAATGTCGTAGCCCAGATCTTCCCGCACTAGGCCCATTAAATCATTCCGAGCATAACGGACATGATCTTCGGGCTGGTTCTCGTCCCATTGCATGCCCATGTAGCAATTAATTGCATATAGACCTTGGGCAACTGCGCCACTGCGTTCGATATTGGCCTTCTCAACCACAACAATCTTTTTGTCGCGCCCCCAATAGCGGGATTCGTACGTGGCTCCACAGCCAGCCATACCACCGCCGATGACCAGGATATCGGCATCAACGAATACTGTTTTTCTCTTCGAGAACAAACCCATTAGACCACTCCTAGCTTAAGTTGATCTGGAACCAATGCGGGCAACTTGTCGATGTTCAGTGCATTCGGCTCATGGGCCAGTTCCTGGCTTTTCATCGCCTCTTGGCTTGGCGCAGCATAGTCCTCAGCTGACTTAATCGATCCCCAGGGGGTCGTTCTGATAGGTGACTCGAAGTTTTTTTCACGACCATCCCGAAACTTGATTTTCCAGGAAATCGTTCCCTTTTCTTCTTCTCGAAGCGTTCGAACACTGTGGCCCATGGGAGCAAAGTCGGCATAGCCACGGCAGTCTATTGCGTTTTGAGGGCAAGCTTTAACACAGGAGTAGCACTCCCAGCACATATTGGGTTCGATGTTATAAGCGCGGCGGTAAGTTTTATCGATGTGCATGATGTCGGACGGGCAGATATCAACGCAATGTCCGCAACCGTCGCAGCGCGTCATATAAACAAATGTCGGCATGATGTTCCGTTATCTCCTGTATCGAAGTCCCACGATGGACTGTTTAATAATGTCGAGGCGCTCGGCGGGCACTGCCGAAAACTTCGGGTTTGTCGGCGGGTGCCGGTAAGTTGCTTCTTGAACCGTCTGCCTCTGCCATCCGTTTCTGTAGAGCGGCTGCAGGTTTGAAGAACATATGTGAGAATTTTGACCACGGGATAGACCCAAAGAGCACCGTCGTGGCGATCACGTATAAACCAAACCACCCGTTTGTCCACACACTGTCTTTTGCCTGCGCGTAGGCCCAGATCAGGCCCAGTGTCGCACTCGCGAGAAGGGAAAGAATAAACAGATCAGCGCGCACAACTCGAAACGGTGAATTGCCCTCTGCCACAACGTCAACCCGAATGAAGAACCAGAACCAGTAGCCGCCAACACAAATCAACAGGCCCCCGATCCACCATAGCAACGGCAGGATAGCGGGCCCAGGGGCCTCGGGCGTTGCATAACAAAAGACCATGACGGCGGTTGTGATCACGTAAGCCAGGAAACCATACATGGTCAAAAGGTGGGCAATTCTGCGTCGTGCATTACAGAACTCACCGGACATCAACCCCTCCACAACAACGGTTCGGACCGCTAGAGATACCGCTTCCCCACCACCGACCTGCCGCGCTCCGCTATGCTTTGCTTTGCGCCAGTTGTTGAAAAAGTACTTAGCGCTCTTCTTATGCAAAATGTCGAAAAGTGTGCCACCGGCAACCAGAATAATCATGATAACAACGTACACCTGCATGACGGTGGGTGGTACAAGTGCCGAAAGCTCGGCAAAAGGATTGCTGGTTAACATTAAATTACCCCGAAATTACGCTGTACAACGACCATATGAATATGGGCCTCTCGCCGTGTATCAATGAATAAATCAACTTCGTACAAGCAACGATCTCCCAACCTACCAACCCTCATTGATCAGATTGACGCAACGTTCATCGCCCGATCGGGCGGAAAATGCTGCACCTCGAGACAGCATCTCTCGTTGCTTAATTCCGAAAAGTTCGATCTGATTCATAGCCTTATTAGGCAGATTAGCCCTGTGGCCATCCACTGCTATTTCCCAGTCTGCCTATAGATTGTCATGGTCTGACCCCGAAGTGTGGCGAGCGACGACGGTGTCACCTCGCTTTGTCCCAACGCCACTCTAAGTCGTGTTTGTTGAATAAACGACTAGAATTATATGAGGGGCAGATAAACCGTCTTTATTCGCTATTCGATCGTACGCTGCCCGATAGGCTGGCCCTTAATTTCCAGCATGACTGCCACTCAATGGTGGAATGATTCGAAAAAAGAGCCACGTGCCAATCAAGAGCATTGGCACACACAGTAATTGCCCCATGGATAATCCGGTTAGAACGTAACCCAGCTGGCTATCTGGCTCTCTGACGAATTCGATCAAAAACCGGAAAAGGGCGTAACCCATCAAAAACACACCGGATGTTCGCCCCGGCGAACGCGGCTTCGCAGAATAAATCCAAACGATGGCAAAAAGAAGTGCTCCCTCTAACGTGGCTTCGTATAACTGGGAAGGGTGGCGCGGTACCGGGCCCGCCAACGGAAAGACCATGCCCCAGGACCCATCGGTCACTCGGCCCCACAGCTCCTGATTAATGAAATTACCGATGCGTCCAGCACCGAGCCCTAAAGCACACAAGGGTGCGAGAAAGTCTGCAACGGATAAAAAAGACCGCCGCCGGCGGGAAGCAAACCACCAGAGAGACACAATGACGCCCAGCAGTCCGCCGTGAAACGACATGCCACCAGACCAAAGATAGAATAGCTCGATCGGTCGATTAACGTAAAACGCAAAGTTGTAGAAAAACACGTAACCAAGCCGCCCGCCAATAACAACACCCAAAGCGACGAAAAAGAGAAGATCCCACACATCTTCTTTTTTCCAACCACTCAAGGGCTGTGAGGCACGGTAAAGACCCAACCGCGCTCCAGCCATAAACCCAACCAGGTACATCAACCCATACCAATGAATGGACACTGGGCCAAGCGAAAGGGCAATTGGATCAAACTGTGGATGAATCCACACCGGGGACGGGTTCCCTGCGAGAAGAAGCCGGACTAGTATAGCCTTGTCCAGCATGCGAATTTCTCGTGACACAGGTCCGCGCCCTTCCACCAGATATCAACGATGAACGCATCACTCGTCCAACCAACCACCTCGGTAAAGCAACCAGTCCGCACCTCCGGCAACACGCCTTTGAAGCCTGGCAACGATCAATCGTAGGGGAGGCCACACGCTCATGAAAAGGACTCCAAGTTTCGCTCCAAGACGATCCGTCACCTGCTGGTCACTGCTTCTGCTCGTGTGTGTAACTGGCATTTCAGCGAAAGCCGCAACAGAATTGGAGTTTCAGTTGACCGATGGACACGGGCCACGATCACTTCACATCATCGTCAGTAACGGGCACCTGCGACTTCAAAGTGACGCCCAACCGGGTTTCGAGCTGTATTTCTCCGCACCGACCCAAACGGCTTACCTAATTAACCACCCGCGGCGACAGTACGCGCACCTTGACCCGCTCCAACTGGAGAGAAACGGTGTCGCCGTATCGAGCCTGGTCGGTGCACTACAGAATCAGCTGTCTGGGCTCGACGAGGGTCGCCGCAACCGCGTCAACGATTTCTTAAAAGGGCTCGGTCTTGGCAAACTGGACACTCCAACCAAGCACACCGGACCACTTCGCCTGGTGATGACCACCAAACGACGACGGATCGCAGGCATCCCCTGCCATGAAGGGGAAGTTCTCGCGGGTAATGAACGACAAAGCCTGCTGTGTCTGGAAGAGTCGGACGCACTGAGCCTTCCCCTCCCCGACCGTCAGGCCCTAGTCGCTTTGATCCATTTCTTTATGGCGCTCGCTGAGTCAGCGAGCCCTCTCATCGCCGCATTGGGCATTACCCTGCCCCGTATAGCGCTTGGGAAGGACGACACCTTGCCCATTGCCCTCACGGATTACCAACAACCCCTGCAACTGACGCTTACGCGAGTGAGCACATCGCAGAAAATCGTGCAGCCGTCGCTACCCAATGGGTATCGCGCCGTACCGCTGCCCCTTATCGCGCACTAATTGAACGAACCCTTGGCCTTTCAACTGGCCAGTTCAGGCCGATCCCTAAAATAATCCAGTGCCTCAGGGTTAGCCAGCGCATCCAGATTTTTGATCGCCTCCCCATGGAGCACCCGTTGTACCGCCAACTCAACGATCTTGCCGCTCTTGGTACGCGGAATATCCGGCACATCTAGAATGATCTCCGGCACATGCCTTGGCGTCGTATTAGAGCGAATACGCTTTCGGATTTGGTCACACAAATCATCAGTCAGTGAAATCCCCTCGCGCAACCGGACAAAAAGGACTACCCGCACATCACCCGCACGCTGCTGCCCGACAACCAGGCTTTCGATCACCTCATCAACCTGCTCCGCCTCACGATAAATCTCGGCCGTCCCGATGCGCACACCACCAGGATTGAGTACCGCATCAGACCGACCATAAATGACAAGGCCTCCGTAATCGGTCTCGGCAACATAGTCGCCGTGACACCACAAGCCGGGGAATTTATCGAAATAAGCCGCGTGGTACTTATCCCCAGTGGGATCATTCCAGAATCTGATGGGCATGGAGGGAAACGATTTGCTGCAAGTGAGTTCCCCTTTTTCCCCAGGCCCAAGTACATTTCCTTGATCATCACGCACCTCAACTTTCATCCCCAGACCCTTAGCTTGAATCTCGCCTCGCCAAACCGGCTGTCCGGGGTGACCACCCACAAAGCAGGACACAATGTCGGTGCCCCCGGCAATAGAAGAAAGGCAAACATCCGCCTTAATCGCATCGTAAACATAATCAAAACTCTCCGGCATCAGTGGAGATCCGGTAGAAAGTATGGTCTTCAACGTAGAAAGATCATGGGTATCTCGCGGCCTGATACCGGCTTTCGCGGCCGCATCGATAAACTTGGCCCACGTACCAAAAATC
>DUBL01000113.1 GCA_012960345.1 Gammaproteobacteria bacterium
CTTAGCCTGAAACAGCGCTCGGCCGCTTGTGCCACGCCAGCAGTGCCCGGGTAACCCTCGAGGCGGGCGGGTGACCGAGGCGTTTGCAGAGCCATTCGGTGATGCCCATCAGATGCTCGAGACTCACGCCCGATTCGATGCCGAGGCCATCAAGCAGGTAAACCACGTCTTCAGTCGCGACGTTACCTGCCGAGCCGGTGGCGTAAGGACAGCCACCGAGGCCGCCAACGGCGGTATCTACCGTTGTTACGCCGATCTCAATGCAGGCAAGGATATTCGCCAGGGCCTGTCCGTAAGTATCATGAAAATGAACAGACAGACGCTCTATATCGGTTTCGTAAGCACAGGCCTTCACCAGTGATCGAGCTTTGTCAGGCGTGTCCACACCAATGGTATCTCCCAGAGAGATCTCGGCGCAGCTCATAACTGTCATCCTGGCTGCCAGTTCAGCTACCCGTCCCGGATCAACTTCACCCTCATAGGACCAGCCGAGCACACACGAGATATAGCCGCGGATTCTAATTCCCTCATCGAGCGCCAGAATGCAGATCTCGGCAAAGCGATCGAGGCTTTGGTCAATACTGCAGTTGATGTTGGGCTTTGAGAAGGTCTCGGACGCGGCGTCGAATACCGCGATCTCGCGGGCGCCCGTGGCCCGAGCCCCTGGTAACCCTTGTGGTTGGGCACCAGCACGGGCAGACGCAGGTCTGACCGTGAAGAAAGCGCCAACAGTACCTCGTCGCTGCCGGCCATCTGAGGCACCCAGCATGTGAGTGCGCCACCTTTCATCGTCTAAAAGGGTCGTAGGTCCAGCCCCGACAGTGCTTGTTAATCGCCTCGGGCCGTGAAAAGGCAGTGCTGCCCCACGAAACTACATGCTTAGACGTTTAAAACAGCCAATCTGCGTTGCGTTAACTGTCAAGGAAGTACTTTTTCGCCTCTTGAACCGCGTCGAAATCCAGTTCAAACCCTAAACCTGGACCTTTGAGGGGTGTTAATCGACCTTTTTTCAATGTCAAATCGGGCAGCTTTATGATGTCCCATTCCAACAAGTGATTCATGTACTGATTGCCATCGTCTAGATTGCTTATTGTTGCTGCGGCTTGATTCGAGGCGCAGGTCGTTATTCCGGTCTCGTACAGGCCGTGAATACAAATGTTAATACCTGCCGCCTCTGCGATGTGCGCGGCCTGGCGAAACCTGGTAATCCCACCTGTTTCGTGCAACCCGAGTACGATCAGGTCTGCAGCCCTTTCGCGGCAAATGTTAAACACATCATATGGGGTGAAAGCCAGTTGATCAGCCGCGATAGCGACTGGGCTTGATGCGCGTATCTGGGCAAGCGCCGACAAGCTTTCACAGTCTGTCGGTTGCTCTACAAATTCGATATCGAATTCCGATAGCTTGCGGATCATGCGCACGGCTTTTAGTGGCCCCCATTTTTCGTTCGGGTCCAATCGTAAGCGTCGTTCGGGGCCGATAGCAGCGCGGGTTTGCTCGACAATCGCCAGATCCAGTAAATCACCTCGCCCCACTTTTACATAGATCACATCGCAACCATCTTTGGCCAATTGCCCTGCATGCAGGGCAATTTGCTCTGCTGTCTCGCCTTGTGGAAAGCCGAAATACGCGATTTCTTGCTGTATTGCACCTCCGAGCAGTTCGTGCACCGGGCGATCGGCTGCCTTACCCATAACATCCCATAACGCCATCTCCAAACCGGCAAAAACCTGCCCGGCGTATCTAGGTGAACTGCAGGTGCCAAACGCCTGAAAAAGCGCATGGTAGGCATCACGCAACAATTTCGCATTTTCAAATGGGCTGCGACCAATACACCACTTCGCAGCGAGGCGCAGGTGGTCCTGAATGGCAGATGAGGACGGAGTGCCGATGGATTCACCATACCCAGTGATATTCGCATCGGTGTGCACTTCCACCAGAATTACTACTGCACTGTCCACGACCCCCTGTGACCAGTGGTAGGGTGTTTTGTAGGGAACCCTTAGCGGTGTGGTACGGATTTCAGTGATTTTCATATCAAATTAATATTTTAGGGTTGGCGTTGACCTTGTTGATTCAGCGCACCGAAAAGGTTTGTCGGCGGCCTCGTTGCATCATTAGGTCGACTCTGCGTGTCAGCATCGATATCGGCCACGCAAGAAAGAAATAGATTACGCCGGCCAGAAGAAATAAATGCATGGGAAGAAATGACATCATGGCCAGATCTTTGGAGCGTAGCATCAGCTCTTCGGTGGAAATCAGTGAACATATTGATGTGTCTTTCAGTAAGATGATTACCATATTGAGTAAAGGAGGCAAAATAATGCGCATAGCTTGAGGCAAGATGATGTGGCGGAAAGTCTTCATCGGCGTCATGCCGACGGACAAGGCGGCTTCGCGCTGACCTTTATGAATAGCTTCGATACCCGAACGAAATACTTCCGCGATATAGCCGGCAGCGCTCATTCCAAGGCCGATAGCGCTAGCGGTAAATGCATCAAACACGATGCCGAGGGGCACAAGCCCGAAATATAAAAGGAATAATATTGCCAGAGCCGGGACGCCGCGGGCCACCTCGATATAACCGGTGCATAACGCGCGACTCAATCTAACCGGACTTAACTTGCCTAGAGCAAGCAACATGCCAAGTACGACTGCGATGCAAAACGACACGACTGTGAGTTCAAGTGTGACCCAGATTGCCGCATATATCTGTGGACCCCAGTCAGCCCAATTTTCGAGATAGACGCCTAGAAAATCTTTCATTTCAGCAATCACTGCCAGGCTCTTTGTTTGCGCTCAAAGTGTTCGACCAGTCGCGCCAGAGGAAAGCTGAGGCAGAAATACAACAACGCGGCCAGTATGTAGACGAATGTGGTTTCAAAGGTTGAGGTCACCAGGTTGCGAGCCCAGAACATGATTTCGGGGGCGGCGATGGCCGAAACCACGGCGGTATCCTTGAGTAGAGCGATCGCATAGTTGCCAAGTGGTGGCAGGGTAATGCGCCAGGTCTGTGGAAGAATGATGTGGCGTAGATTCATCCAGGGCGTCATGCCGACCGCAAGTGCCGCCTCACGCTGGCCGTGGTGTATGGCGTTGAGACCAGCGCGAAACACCTCGCTCAGTACCGCACCGCCATTCAGTCCTAGTCCGATAACAGCCGCCGGAAACGGGTCAATATTTATTCCCAAATAGGGCAGGCTGAAATAAATGATAAATATCTGTGCCAGAACAGGTGTATTTCGAAACACTTCAACGTAGGTGCTGATAATCCAGTTCACTGGGCGAACGCCCATGATACGGATGAGGGACAGAGTCAGGCCCAGAACAATTGCGACCACTAGCGAGGCGACGGTAATGCCTATAGTGGTGCCGGCCCCCAACAACAGAGGCCCTCCCAGTTCCAGGAGTTTTTGAAAAAAGCTTTGCATATCAGATCACGGTGTCAATGCTCTACGATCTGGTTCAAAAACCCCCTTAAACGATCATGGGTTGGGTTGTCGATAATCTGCTCAGGTGACCCTTCCTCGACGATGATGCCGTCATGTAAAAAGATCACGCGGTCTGCGACATCGCGCGCAAAACGGATTTCGTGAGTGACCAGAACCATCGAACGGCCCTCGTCGGCCAGTTCGTGAATGACGTTCAGGACTTCGCCAATTAATTCCGGGTCTAGCGCCGATGTCGGTTCGTCAACAAGCAACAGCTTGGGTTTTTGCGCGAGTGCCCGCGCGATAGCCACTCTTTGCTGCTGGCCACCAGATAAACGTTCAGGGAATTCGTCCGCCTTGTGCGACATATGCACTTTGTCGAGCATCACATCCGCGAGTTCATGAGCTGCAGCCTTGCTCATCCCGGCGACTTTCATTGGCCCGATCGCTACGTTATCCCGCGCGTTAAGATGGGGCCACAAATAGAATCCCTGGAAAACCATGCCTACGTGAGCGCGTTGGCTGGCGAGTTCCTTTTCGCTCATGGGAGTGTAGTTGTCGCCAACTTTCTTTTCGCCGAATAACTCACCATCAAGGTATATGTGACCGCTGGTTGGACTCTCCACGTAGTTGATACAACGCAGCATGGTTGATTTGCCACAACCACTGGGGCCGATGATGGCGGTCTTGTGGCCGCGGTCGAGCGTCATGTCAACACCTTTCAGAACTTCAAGATCGCCAAAGCGCTTGGTCAGATTTTCGACTCTCAGTAACGATGATGCCTTGTCCACCAGTGTCACCATTAGCGCCAAGTGGGTTGCAGGTGCAGCCACGGTTCATCCCGCTCGCCAGCGGCGGCGGGATGGGTCCGTGAGGATGCCGGGATATTGAAAATCGGATTTTCCGGCAACTGTCTTGGCTGTCGCCTAAATTGAAGG
>DUBL01000114.1 GCA_012960345.1 Gammaproteobacteria bacterium
TCCGATCGCGCAGCGCGTGCGCCAACCGTGTCGATCAGGTGTGCGGTCTTTAACACCAATAGGCGCGCCTGTTCGATTTCGATACGGGAGTCTGCGATCGCCTCCATCACGACGCCCTGTTCAGCGAGCGGTTGTCCAAAGGCGACGCGTTCGGTCGATCGATTGGCCATTGCCTCAAGCGCCCGCTCAGCCACACCAATCAGTCGCATGCAGTGATGGATCCGGCCGGGCCCTAGGCGCCCCTGCGCGATTTCAAAACCACGACCCTCACCCAGAAGCAGATTCTCTGTCGGCACACGGACGTCCTTGAATTCGACATCCATATGGCCGTGGGGGGCATCGTCGTAACCAAAGACCGACATCGAGCGGAGGACGGTAATGCCGGGGGTGTTCATCGGAACAAGGACCATCGATTGTTGCTGATGCCGATCGGCTGTTGGGTCCGTTTTCCCCATAAATATGAGTATCTTGCAGCGTGGATCCCCCGCGCCTGAAGTCCACCACTTGCGGGCGTTGATTACATATTCGTTACCTTCACGTCTGATTGAGCCTTCGATATTGGTGGCATCCGAGGAGGCCACTGCCGGTTCGGTCATGCCAAAGCCGGAGCGGATTTCCCCGGCGAGAAGCGACACCAGCCATTGGTCCTGATGCGCCTTAGTGCCATAGCGCAGGAGCACTTCCATGTTGCCTGTATCCGGTGCGCTACAGTTAAAAACTTCCGGCGCAATAGGTGAGCGCCCCATGATTTCGCACAGCGGTGCGTATTCAAGGTTGGTTAGCCCTTGCGCATGATGTGCTTTTGGCAGGAAAAGATTCCATAGATTCGCAGCGCGCGCCTTCACTTTTAGGGCTTCCATTATCGGCGGTAAGGTCCACCGATCAGCCGATGATTCTAATTGCTCTTCATAGGTTCGCTCGTTCGGATAAATCTCTCGCGTCATAAACGTGCTGAGTCGTTCCTGTAGTTCGACTACCTTTTTCGAATAATCAAAATCCATTGTAGATACCCATGTATTAATCAGTGGTTGTGTTATTGAGCCAAAGCAAGCCCCAGTCCGGTTAATGCGGAACGAATGTCGCCTTGTCGTTGGGCCGATGGAAATTTCATCGGCATGCGCGGTTCGCCAGAGGCAATCCCCTGGGCTGCTTGGGCAATCTTGGTGGCTGCAGGCAAATCATCTCCTAGCATGGCATTCCATAGCACCAGTAGACGCTGATGAAGATCAAGGGCCTGTTCATGGTCGCCTTTTCGGACTGCGTTCCAAAGGTCCACACTGGCTTTGGGTGCGGCAGTCAGTATGGCCGCGATGGACCCATGTGCGCCGAGGGAATAACACGGATAAAGCAGTGCGTCGCAGGCACTAAAGACCAGTTGGCCCGGTTTGATTTTTATCATCAGATCGGCAAACAATTTGACGTCACCGGCGCTTTGCTTGACTCCAATGACACCGGGCACTTCATTCATGACTCGGCACAACAAATCAGGATTGAGATAGCTCCAGGGCACCACGTTGTAAATGATCACCGGCATTCCAGTTTCTTCGGTCAGAATTCGGAAATGTTCTACCGTCGCATCATCATCTGGCTTAAACAGATAATGTACCGGGGTGACCTGCAGGGCTGCGACTCCCATCTCTCGTACGAGTTGGCCACGGCGGACTGACTCGCGAGTGGAGTCAGTAATGATTCCAGCGATAACAGGGAATCTTCCCCTGGCAGATGAAACCGCAGTGTCTATTAATTGTGCGTATTCATCGCTCGCCAGTGAGTGTCCTTCGCCCGTACTACCACCCACCGCAATGCCGTGGACGCCGCATTCAACGAGCCAATCCACTTGTTCAGCAATGGCCGAAAAAGTGATATCACCGTGTGCGTCAAAAGGGGTGGTGGTGGGTACGATAATGCCAGCAAGTTCGGTCGTGGTCATGGGTTGAGTGGCCTGTGAAAGTATGGGTGGTCGCGGGTTCTCTACCAGCGCAGGCGGAAGTCGTTTGCTTGCGAACGATCTACGCCACGCATTAAGAATAAAGTGCGATCTTTATGGTCCAGAAAGTTGCCGGCTAGCGCGCGTTCAGTCGCGAGTGCCCGATCAAAAACAGAAGTGGTTGGAAAGTAACGCAAGGTCATACCGCGGCGGGGTTGGGGGGAGTGGTTAGCCTCCGAACCGTGCACCATATAAATGTCGTGTAGCGACATTTGCCCACTTTCCAACACAAGGTCAACTGCGTTTTCTTTCGCGAATTCGCTCGGCAGTAATTCTTGATTCAGGGTTAGATCAGGAGCGCTGTTGGTGCGGTGTTGCCACAATGTTTTGGCTTTATGTGAGCCAGGAATCAAACGCAAACAACCGTTATCGGGGGTTGCGGCGTCGACGGCGATCCACACCGTGCAGGTGGCGAGAGGACGGAGCGGCCAATACTCGCCGTCCTGGTGCCACGGGGTAGCTTGGCCATCGTGTGCGGGCTTGGCAAAGAAACTCGAGTTCCATAGCGCGAAATCTTCCCCAATCACCTGCTCCACCATATCAAGCACTGTCGGAATGCGTACGTAGTTGAGGAAAGCGAGATCATAAGCCAGCACGGTAGGACAGTAGTTGCGAAACTCAGGGTGGTTATTGACTAACCGAGTGTGATCTGTCCGTATTGCTTCGAGTGTTTCCGCGGGTAGGCGAAAGTCTGGTACGACGTAGCCGTCGCGATGATACTGGGCCACTTGTTCTTGTGTGAGCATATGACTTAAACCTTTCATTCCGACTAGCGGTTTGGCAGTGAGCCTCAGTTAAAGAATGGCACCGACCGTCCAGGGAACAAACTCATCCTCCCCCATGCCGAATGCTTCTGATTTTGACTGTTTGCCAGAGGCGCATTCGAGAATGGCTGCAAAAATTTCTTCGCCCACCGAGTCGACCGTGGCATCCCCATCAATAATCCGTCCGCAATTGATGTCCATGTCGGGTTCCATTCGATCGTACATGGTGGTATTGGTTGCCAGTTTTAGGCTGGGTACAGGTTTCCCCCCGTAGACTGAGCCGCGACCGGTAGTGAAACAGGTAATGTTGGCGCCGCCGGCTACCATGCCAGTGATCGACGCGGGGTCGTAGCCGGGGGTGTCCATAAAGACAAATCCTTTTTGGGTGATGGGCTCGGCGTAGTGATAGACATCGACTAAGTCTGTCGTACCCCCCTTGGCAACGGCGCCCAGGGATTTCTCGAGAATGGTAGTGAGGCCACCGGCTTTGTTGCCCGGGGAGGGGTTGTTATTCATCTCAGCACCATTATTCCGCGTGTAGTCTTCCCACCACTTGATTCTATCCACCAGTTTTTGACCGACCTCTTCGGTGACTGCGCGTCGGGTGAGAAGATGCTCTGCACCATAAACCTCGGGCGTTTCGCCAAGGCACGCAGTGCCTCCGTGTGTTACCAACAGGTCTGCCGCTGCACCAAGCGCAGGATTGGCTGAGATTCCAGAGTAACCGTCAGAGCCACCACACTCCAATGCCAGGATCAGATCGCTTGCAGGACGCGTTTCTCGTCGCGCACGGTTGGCATCCGGTAACAGATCACGGATGTAACCCATGCCGCGATCGACAGTCGCTGCGCTGCCGCCGCTGTCCTGAATGGTAAATGCGTGCAGCTTGTCGCTGGGATTCAGTTTTTCCGCATTCATCATCGCCCCGATTTGGTTTGCCTCACAGCCCAATCCAAGAATCAAGACGGAATGAAAATTAGGATGCTTGGCATAGCCAGAAACAGTGCGTTGGATATAATTCAAACCCATCCCCGCGCAGCCTCCGCAGCCGTAGTCATGTGTCAAAGCGATGACACCATCGACATGGGGGAATTCAGCCAGCACCTCGTCGGTGAATTGTGCCGCGATGTGCCGAGCAACCGTGGCGGAGCAGTTGACGCTGGTCAATACTCCAATGTAATTGCGCGTCGCGACGCGTCCATCATCGCGCACAAAGCCCTCGAAAGTTGCGCGTTCGTGGATAGGCACAAAGTTAGTTGACTTGACTGCTTCAGAAAAACGGTAATCACGTTCGAAAGCATTGATTGCACAGTTATGCGTATGAACGTGTTCACCGGCCGCGATATTGCTGGAGGCGACCCCGATGACCTGATCATATTTCTTGATCAAGTCTCCTTTGGTAATGTTTTGGGTGGCCACTTTGTGACCGGCCCCAATATGTCCATTGGCAATGACGTTGGCACCGTCGACAGATTCTCCGGGGATGAGTTCGGTGCGGGCAACGACCACATTGTCGTTACTGCTTAATCGTATGGCGTTGGTGTTGGGTTCGTTCACGTGGATGTCCTTTTGTTCGATGGTCCTGTTGTGCAGTTCAAGCGTCGGCATAATTGTCGTT
>DUBL01000115.1 GCA_012960345.1 Gammaproteobacteria bacterium
AAGTATTCAGGGTTATTAACGCAGAATGCGTCTTCTGATCTATGTTGTTTATCGCATAAGACCCCATGTTACCGTCAGCACCTCGCTCGGGACAATCGTCGGGTACACTGCACACTCTTCATTGAGTAAAAATCTTGTAAGTTGATCTGAATGACTTCATCCCGCCTGGGTCCCGCGGTTGCCTACTTTTTGTTCTCGATCGGGCTCATTACGGTGGTCGATACCGTATGCAAAATCTACACCAACGAGCTTTCTCCCGTGCAACTGGTGTGGGGCTATTTCGTCGGCATGTGTTTAACACTGGTCTTCTATTTTGGCGCACGCCAAACCAAACTCAGTTGGCTGATGGCTTCGCAACAGACCGCGTTACAGTGGATTCGACCGTTGTTTCTAGTCCTATCTATTTCATCTTTATTCGTCGGGCTCAAATTTCTACCCCTTGCAGAAGCGGTAATCCTCGGTTTTATGGCTCCCTTATTCATCACGGCCTTGGCCCATCCCCTGCTTGGCGAACGCGTCTCCATTCATCGCTGGATTGCCGTCGTTATTGGGCTAATCGGTGTGGGCATTGTTATTCGACCCGGCAGCGGTATCTGGCACTGGGCTGCGATCATGCCGCTCGCGGGGGCACTTTCTTTCGGCCTTTTTCAATTATCAACGAGACGTCTTGCAAAAACTGAATCAACTGACGGGATGCTTTATTACACGGGCGTGGCCGGCCTGGTATGGAGCACCCTGTTGGTTCCTTTTTTCTGGGCTGAGACTCAACCAATCCACTGGCTGGTATTCTTAGGCACGGGTGTTTTAGGCGCAGTGGCCCACCTTTGCATGATACAAGCCTTCGAGCGCGCCCAGGCATCACTACTCGCTCCATTCAATTACAGCAAACTTTTGTGGAGCATTCTCCTTGGTTATTTGGTCTTTGATGAACTACCAACAACCAACACGCTAGGGGGAACCACCCTGATCATTGCCGCTGGACTCTACGTGGTCTACCGAGAGTCCAGCGATAACAACAAAGCGTCAACCCACACACACGACATACGTTAAGACAAGTCATTGGGATAACCAGATGACTGTACGCTTCACCTTTCTGGACTCGCGCAGCCATACGATTCGCGGGATCGGTTTCTTGTTGATCTCTACGTTGTCTATGTCGGCGATGATCACGCTGGTACGGCACTTGAGCGCAGACCTTCATCCATTCCAACTGGCTTTTTTTCGAGCGTTCTTTGGCTTTGTCGTCTTTATCCCGTTATTTATCCAGCAGGGGCTGGCGCCGCTTCGTACCCAACGCCTAGCACTTCACGGTCTTCGTGCAACCCTGCACTCGATCTCGGTTATTTTGTTCTTCTATGGCTTGATGATGACGCCACTTGCCAAAGCGATCTCTATCCAATTTTCGGCACCCCTGTTTGCGTCAATCCTGGCCATCGTCATACTCGGAGAACCACTCCGTCTCGGTCGTATCGCCGCACTAACCGTTGGCTTTGCTGGCGCACTGGTGGTTCTGCGACCCGGCATCGTTCCAATAGGAGTCGAAACCATTGCCATACTCATCGCGGCAGCAATGTGGGGTACTGCGCTTATCGTCATTAAAGCGCTTGCCCGCACAGAGTCCAGCGCCACCATGACCATCTACTCAACGCTGTTGATGTCACCGATCACCCTTATTATTGCGATCCCGGTGTGGCAACATCCAAACTGGATCCAGCTGTTCCTATTATTAATTGTTGGAGCTCTGGCTAGCGCTGGTCATCTGGCACTTGCCACCGCGATGAAACATGCAGAAGTTACCGCTCTCACCCCGGTTGAATTCACGAAGTTGATCTGGGTGGCAGCTTTTGGCTTTGTTTTCTTTGACGAAATTCCGGATTGGGGCATCTGGATTGGCGGCAGTCTGATATTCGCAGCCACTACCTACATGGGACTACGGGAACGGCACGCTGCCCATCAGCACAATAATCCAAAGAGCTGAATAGTTGGAAATAGCCGCTTGGAGCGGGGCCTGACCCGCACGCTATACTGCCGCGCGTATCTCGACCCTATCGATTCTAATCTCCGCTAACGCCGTTGCAGTGATCTTAATGATTTCAGATTAGGGGCAGATAGACTTCTGACAGACTATTAATGATGTGAACATTGGAGGACAAACACCATGATTGACCTTAAGAACGTTGCGCTGGAACGCCTGCGGGCCGGTCAACTTGCCATCGGGATCGGACTGCGGCAATCGCGCACGGTCGATATTGCCAAGGCAATGCGGACCGCCGGCTTTGATTGGCTGTTTATCGACACCGAGCACAATTCGATGGATGTTGATACGGCAGTGCAGATCAGCGTAGCGGCCCAGGATGTGGGCATCGCGCCGATTGTCCGTGTCCCCGGTTACGAGCACTACCACGCCACTCGCGTACTCGATGGCGGTGCACAAGGCGTCGTCATACCACATGTTGATGACGTAGACACCGCCACCCGCATTGCCTCCAACTGCCGTTATCCCCCACTCGGGCACCGCTCGGTTACCGGCGCATTACCGCAGCTTGACTTTGTCTCCCACCCAATGAAAGAGGCAACCGAAGCGATCAACCGAGAAACATTAGTCGTGGTGATGCTCGAAAGTCCGCAAGCCATTGCCAATGCACATGATATTGCCGCCATCGAAGGTATTGACTCCTTACTGATCGGTACCAACGATCTGTGCATGGAGATGGGCATTCCGGGGCAACTGGATCATGACGACGTTATCGACGCCTACCGCAAAGTGATTGATGCGTGCGTCTCAAATGGCAAGTATCCCGGTATGGGCGGCGTTTACTCACCGCCGATCATGCGACGTTACATTGATATGGGCGCGCGTCTGATTCTGTCGGGCAACGATTTGTCTTTCCTGATGGAAGGGGCGAGTAACCGAGCCAGCGAAGTTCGCGAAATGTTAGGTTGACGATTCATTAACACCATCGCGTTTTTTACAAAATTAACACCGCATCGGAGGCAACTGACTTGATTGATCTTTATACCTGGGGCACGCCCAACGGCCGAAAAATTTCCATCGCATTGGAAGAACTTCAAATACCCTACACCGTTTTTCCAATCAATATCGGAAAAGATGAACAGTTCGATCCTGATTTTCTTAAGATTTCTCCCAATAACAAAGTGCCTGCGATTGTTGATCGAGATAACGACCTGGCGCTGATGGAATCAGGGGCAATCCTACTGTATCTGGCCAAGAAAACTGGCAAATTATTGCCAGAAAACGACGCGGACTACTGGGATGCAGTGCAATGGCTGATGTGGCAAATGGCAGGTGTCGGGCCGATGCTTGGCCAAGTGCATCATTTCGTTCGATTCAATCAAGGCAAGAGCGACTACGCTGAAGCGCGTTATCTTAACGAAGGCCGTCGCTTGTACGATGTGCTTGATGACCGCCTGTCGGAGCGTGAATTCATGCTGGGGGATTATTCAATCGTTGACATCAGTACCTGGCCATGGATCTCGCGCTTCAACTGGCAAACCATTGATATCCGTGAATTTCCCAACGTCGAACGCTGGTACTCCGCGATCGCATCCCGACCTGCGGTGCAACGTGGTTATCACATCCCGACGGAAACAGACCCGATTCCCATGCCCGGCGATACGGCGTGACCTTAAGGCAACTCACGCGGGAGAGCATTCTCAGTGGGGAGACGCGTCGCATGGCGATGGCCCAAGCGGGAAACCAAATGCGTTTTATGGAGGATCATGAACGCCAGGTCATCGTCGACAAGATGTTGGAGACAAAGGCACCAAACGAATCCTTATGGATCTTTGGTTACGGCTCACTGATGTGGAATCCCGCGATTCACTTCACTGCCCGCACCACGGGCCAAATCTTCGGCCACCACCGACGCTTCTGCCTCTGGTCAACCCTTGGCCGCGGCTCACCAGAGAATCCTGGCCTGATGTTAGCCCTGGACAGAGGCGGCAGTTGTCACGGCGTTGTCTATGAAGTTGCACCCACTGCTGCGCCAACAGAGTTGGATATTCTTTTCCGCCGCGAACTGATGACATCGGCCTATCGCCCTATATGGACGCGAGTTCACCTCCACGACGGTCAGGTGCGCTGTGCGATTACGTTTGTGATTGACCCAGAGCATGACCGCTATACGCATCACCTAGAAGAGCACACCACCGTCAAACTGATTGCTGAAAGCGAAGGCTCTCTGGGACGGTGTTCGGACTATCTCTACGACACCCTTACCGCACTCGAGGATGAGGGCTTAAGTGACAAACGTTTGTTGAAACTTGCCCAACGGGTGCGCAATCACCAAAAAAGCAACGGAATCGGCTAACCCGTCGCCTAAAACTTACGCAGTACTCTGCC
>DUBL01000116.1 GCA_012960345.1 Gammaproteobacteria bacterium
GGATTACTACGCGGCGCGCGGCCAACTGCTGCCGCGTTCCCTCGACGAACTGACAGAGCACATTAACTCGTTCACGGTCATCAACGAAGCTGACAACCTGACCGGCTGCGCCGCGCTCGAGGTTTTTACTGAAGATCTCGGTGAAGTCCGCAGCCTGGCAGTAAGCGATGCCGCTACCGGAGGTGGATATGGTCGAGCACTGGTCGAAGAAATTGAACACAACGCGCGAACGATTGGTCTACGCCGCTTGATGGCCCTGACTTATGTGCCTGACTTCTTTGCCCGCTTGGGCTACGGTGTCGTGGCGATGGACACATTGCCGGAAAAAGTCTTTGGAGTGTGCGTGACCTGTCCAAAATTCCGCGCCTGTGACGAGATAGCCGTACTTAAACACCTCGACTGATGCTGCCCTCGTCACACTGTTTGCATTAAGATGCGGATCTTCCCATGACACTATCGTTTCGCATGCGCGACCTTCGAATCACCATCGCTTTGTGCAGCACATTGCTGCTTGTTGCCTGCTTACAGCCTTACCGTATGGAGATACAGCAAGGCAATCTCTTTGATCAAAGCACGCTTGACCAGGTCAAGGTCGGAATGACGAAGAAACAAGTTCGCTTTTTGTTGGGGACACCCCTGGTCAATGACCCGTTTCACGCCAACCGTTGGGATTATTTCTATAGTCTGTACTCACACGATAAAAACATTTCCGAACGCTACCAAATCAGCGTGGTGTTCTCTGAAAAGGGTGTCAACGAGATTATTCGGGGTCCGTTGCCAAGCAATCCCACCGCAGTACTCGAAGCGGAACCGGACAAACCTGGTCTTTTGGGCCGTCTGTTGAAAACAGTCAACCCGTTTGACTAGGTCTGTTTTACCTTTTCTTTTTTTCTGAGCGCACGCAGTCGGCGTGCCTCAACCGGTGTGATGGTCAGCGCTCGGTAGATTTCAACGCGATCCCCAGATGACAACACCTGATTCAACGCGACTCGAGTGGAGAAGATACCGACCGGGTTACGGGTGAGTTCAATCGAAGGGAACCTGCTAAGCACGCCAGAAGCCTCAATGGCATCACGCACGGTACTTCCCTCGGCCAGTTTCAGGGACTGCAGAAATTGCGCTTCGGGGAGCGCGTAGGCCACCTCGATTTCAATCAAAAGTGCGCGCTCCATGAATGGCCACCGCTCGCGCCGCAAAGGCATCAGCCAATTCGTTACAGATTCGATCAAAAACAGGGGACATGAGCCGCTCTTTCAGTGAGCCTGAGAAAGAAAACATCACCTCAAGCTCTATTCGACAGGCGTTCTCATCGAGCGGGACAAACTGCCATTCACCAGCGAGCGTGCTGAAGGGCCCGTCAACCAGTTCCATTCGAATCCCCCGCTTGGCAGACATATGGTTGCGAGTCGTAAAAGCCGAGTTAACGTGCTTATACTTTACGTCTAAGCGAGCGGTAACGCTGACATCATCGTGCGCGAGGACCTGTGACTTCGCACACCAGGGCAAGAAATCCTGGTAATGCGTAATGTCTGCCACCAAGTCGTACATTTCCTCCGCACTGTAGGGCAGAATGAGGGATCGGGTTACAGTCTTCACGCCAAGTGATGTATCGATGGTGTCATAGTGCTGTGGTAACGAAATTATAGCGGCACACCGACACGACCTGATTACCGATAACTCCTCGATCAACGACCGATAATGGCCAAGAAGCCCAAAACTGATAGCGCCACCGTCGCCCGCAATCGCAAGGCCTGGCACGATTATTTTATTGAGGAAGAATTCGAATCGGGAATCGCGCTTCAGGGATGGGAGGTCAAATGCCTGCGTGAGGGGCGTGCACAACTCAAAGAAAGCTACGTCGTTGTCAGAACCGGCGAACTGTTTCTGACCGGCGCGTACTTCTCGCCGCTGAATAATGCCGCCAGTGTTAACCCCGACCCGGTGCGCGATCGAAAGCTGCTGCTGCACCGACGTCAGATCTCTCATCTGACCGGATCAGTCGAGCGGCAAGGCTATACGCTGGTGCCACTGTCTCTTTACTGGAAAAAGGGACGCGCCAAGCTCAAGATCGCGCTGGCAAAAGGCAAGCGCCAGTACGACAAACGGGCTGCCATACGGGAGCGCGAGTGGAACCGTGAGCAACACCGGCTATTAAAAAGCACGCGATAAAAGGGTCTTCACCCGTTAATCAGGCGTCGCCTTCGTGTTAAAATAAGCCTTGAATCGACAGTAGTTTGGCGATTCAACGATTTCGAGATGGGGGGCGACCTGGGTTCGACGTGGGTTGCGAAGCCATCGGAGCATGCCGAGGTTGAAGATCTCCTCGTAAATCCAGCTTCAAACGTTTAGTTGCCAACGACGACAACTACGCTCTAGCGGCTTAACCCTGCTAGCCTCTCGCCCGGTTCGACCATGGGCTAGGAACCGAGGGGTCGAAAAACATGGTCTCGTGCTGACGCTTTCCTGCGCGCGGCAGCGTTAAAACTCAGTGGGATCGCCGACCATCACCCTGTCTGCCGGGGGTTGGAAGGTCAAATCAAAGACAGACTAAGCATGTAGGGCCGGTGAGTAGAGGACTGACGGACGCGGGTTCGATTCCCGCCGCCTCCACCATTTTTCGTTCTATAGTTTCCCATTAAACCTCTTCGATGCCTGGCTTAAATCCATAGGCCTCTCGGAACCGCCATTGCCCGTGATCAAGATCACATAAGGACCCGTGTTCATCGCCTATACTGGTGAGCAACCCTGTGGCCAAGCAAATCTAATATCCCCCGGTAGGGCCTTCACAAACTGGCTAGCACTTTACGATAGGGTTGATCTATAGCTAGTTTTTTACTGTATCGTGGGCCTGATTCGAATGTGAACCGAACGGCGTCATCCCGAGACAGGCTCGGGCGGACTAACAGAGGACTATGGTGATCTTCAGAACGGGAATAATCCGTTGCCAATAGTGAAACTCAACGATCACGCCCACCGCTTGATCACAGCCCTGCTGGCGCTGGCTCTGATGCTGGCTCCACCGGTCTTTGCCCACAACCTGTCAGGCTCAACCTGCGGCGCGGACGTGGTTTTTCTGTGGTCTAAAGAAGATCTTCACACGTGCGAGATCGGCGGCGCTCTTGCTTACAACTACGCGGCACGCGAAGAACACTGCGGTCCTCGCCCCGGCCCAGACTCAACCTACTTTAAAGATGGCGCACTCATCACAGGCGAGGTCCATCAACCGATCATTTATGGACACACCAAAGCGGTCATCGAGGCCCTCGCGGCCACCGGCTCGAGCATCCGTTTTGGTATGGCCGCCCAAACTTTTGATCCGGCAACGACTTTAGCAATCGGTAATTACGGCGACATCTCTTTTGTGAGAGACGCAAATTACGACGAGGTATACTGTAAGGCCCGCCTAGACATTAAAGGCAAAATTGAGCAACAGCTCTTCGCAGCCGTAATGGGCAACGCCAACGTGGCCCGGTATCACAACCCCAAAGGACTATCAGCGGCAGTGCATAACGCCTCCAGGGGATCCGAATCGGGAGCGACGCCTTCTGAAAGGTTAGCCAAACCAGACCATCTGATTCCTGCACTTAGTTCCAACGATGGCATTAACAAGCGGTGCCAAGTGCGCTCGGGGTGCCGAATCCCAACACCGAGCGAAGTAGCGGCGAGCTCTCTACACATATACAGGTACACGGGTACCGACAGGTTCAACGAAAACCAGTTCGGTCGAGCAGGGCCGAACGGAATCGCGTTCGATTCCCAAGGCAATGTGTACGTGCTTAATGCCGGGCGTAACGAGGTCTATAAGATGTCCCACTTAGGCGCCGTGATGGCCAAGTGGGGTGGCCATGGAAGCGGCCCTGGCAAATTCGCTCATATGGCGAAACATGGCGGCATGATGGGTATTGCGATTGGACCTAAGCACAATGTCTTCATCACCGACCAGGGTAATTTCCGCGTACAGGTGTTCGCTCAGGATGGCGCATTTCGCAGTGAGTTTGGTACCAAAGGCAAAGGCAACGGACAGTTTTTAAAGCCCACTCATGTGGCGGCCGACAGCGAGGGTAATGTGTATGTCACGGACTGGGAACGGCGCGATGTGCAAAAGTTCAAACTCGGTGCATCGGGCTATGAATGGGTACTGACCTTTGGTGGTAAAGAGACCGTAGACCACGAGCAGGGCCGTTTTTACAAGAAGGCGGATGCGTACGGACCCAACGGCATAGCGGTCAACAGCAAAGATCAGATTCACGTCTCCGATTCAGGTAACTGTCGTGTACAGGTGTTTGATAGCGAGGGCTGAAGCAGATTATGACACTTATCTTGAGATTATGAA
>DUBL01000117.1:0-25078 GCA_012960345.1 Gammaproteobacteria bacterium
AGCCCTGCACGACAAATCACGCTAGCCGCCGCCCGCATCAGTTACCCTGAGAGCGAGCACGAAGTGGGCGGGATGGTCGAGGATCCGATGGAAGTATCGGTGTCCTTCGGGCGCATCGAAGCGCAGGCCGCAAAACAGGTGATCAATCAGAAGGTGCGCGAAGCGGAGCGGGCGCGAGTGTATAGCGAGTTCAAGGACAGGACTGGCGAGATGGTTCAGGGTGTCGTCAAGCGAGTAAGTCACCGAGAGGCCATGGTTGATATCGAGGGGGACGAGGCGGCGTTACCCCGGTCTGCGTGGATCGATCGCGAGCTGATGCGCAACGGTGATCGAATCAAGGCGATTCTGACCGAGGTGCGCGATGAGGTTCGCGGTCCCCAATTGATGTTGGATCGGCGTTTGCCGGAACTGGTGATCAAGTTGTTTCAGTTAGAGGTCCCGGAAATCGGTCGGGGAATTATTGATCTGGTTGGCGCATCCAGAGACCCTGGATTTCGGGCGAAAATTGCAGTACGTTCGAACGATCCCAAAATTGATCCAGTCGGAGCGTGTGTCGGCATCCGCGGCTCTCGGGTTCAGAGTGTTTCCAACGCTATCAACCTGGAGCGTATCGACATTATTACCTGGTCGGAAAATCCGGCGGAGTTCGTCATTAAAGCACTGCAACCCGCCGAGGTTGAATCGATCGTCATCGATGAGGATGCTCACTCGATGGACGTGGTCGTTGATGAAGCCCAATTGTCACAGGCGATTGGTCGACAGGGGCAGAACGTGCGTTTGGCCTCACAACTGACCGGTTGGGAGCTGAACATCATGACTGATCAGGCGGCTGCGGAAAAATCCGAAGCCGAGTCGGAGGCCGCTCGAGATAAGTTAATGGAGTTTCTAGATATCGACCATGACGTGGCTTTGGCCTTGGTCGACGAGGGATTTACGACGCTAGAAGAAGTTGCCTATGTGCCGGTGCAGGAGCTTCTAGAAGTGGAAGAGTTCGATGAGGAATTAGTTGAGGAGTTACGGCGGCGGGCCAAGGAAAATCTGTTAATCAAGGAGATTTCCGAGCGGCAAAAGATGACACCCGAAGATGATCTGATTGAGATGGATGGCATGGATGAGGAGACGGCGCGTTACTTTGCATCAAAGGGTGTCCGCTCGATGGAAGAGTTGGCTGAGTGTGCTACCGATGAACTGGTCGAGATGATGGGTATCGATGAGGAGCGTGCTGCCGAGTTGATTATGACAGCGAGAGCCCCCTGGTTTGCAGAGAGTGAGGCTTGACTCGATTGCAACGGAGGAAATAAACATGGCAGAAGTGGCAGTAAAGCGGTTTGCTGAACTGATCGGGGTCGAAGACAGCCGGTTATTGCAGCAGCTTGAAGCGGCTGGAATTCCTGGCAAGTCTCTCGAAGACATGCTGAGTGACCAGGAAAAGGAAAAACTACTGGGTTATCTTAAAGGCGAGGCAAACGGTACAACCGGGGAGCCCGGGCAGCGAGTGACCCTTAAGCGACGAACCACCAGTCAAGTGCGGCAGACCTCGCGCACGGGCGGGGCCAGGACCGTCCATGTTGAGGTAAAAAAGCGGCGGACTCTGGTGCGCCGTGGCGATCTGCAACTCCAAAAGGACGAAGTCGAGCGAGCGGCAGCAGAAAAAGAGGCGGCTGTGAACGCGAAGGTTGAGGCGGAAGCTCGCGACCTGGCGGAGGCTGCTGAAAACGTGGCCGCGGCCGAGGCGCTTCGGGTTGCAGCTGAGTTGGAAGCATCGAGTGCGGCGGAGGTGTCAGCCGCCGGTGAAGTCGTCGCGGATACGGCTGGTAAAGCGGTGCCGGGGGAGGCACCTGCAGCGGAGCGCGATGACAAACCGAAGCGTAAACGCACCAAAGAACGCGTAGACAAACGTGAGGAATTACATGTCGTCGCCGGCAAACGGGGTCGACGCAAGCCCAGGCCAGCGGTACGACGAAAACTCACCTCAACCGCAGCGGGCCAACATGCGTTTGAGCGCCCGACCGCACCGGTGGTGCATGAGGTGGCCATACCCGAGACGATCTCGGTGGCCGATCTTGCGCTGGCGATGTCAGTTAAAGCAGCGGAGGTGATCAAAGCCTTAATGGAAATGGGTTCCCTGGTAACGATTAACCAGGTGCTCGACCAGGACACCGCGACGCTGCTAGTCGAGGAAATGGGCCATACCGCGCGGGCGGTGACGGACGGTGATCCCGAGGACTACTTGGCGGAGCAGGAAGTCGAAGCGTTTGAGAGTGCACCGCGCGCTCCGGTCGTGACGGTCATGGGGCATGTAGACCATGGGAAAACTTCGTTGCTCGATTATTTACGTGACACCAAGGTAGCCGCCGGGGAGGCCGGTGGGATCACTCAGCATATTGGTGCTTATCAGGTAGAAACCAGCGGCGGTCTAATCACCTTTCTCGACACACCAGGGCACGAAGCGTTCAGCGCTATGCGATCACGCGGGGCCCAAGTGACTGATCTCATCGTATTGGTGGTGGCCGCGGATGACGGCGTCAAGCCGCAGACGATCGAAGCAATCAATCACGCGCGCACCGCTAATGTTCCCATGATTGTCGCGATTAACAAGATGGACAAGGCCGAGGCGAACCCCGATCGAGTGAAACAGGAATTGACCGCACAGGGGGTGGTGCCGGAGGACTGGGGCGGTGATGTGTTGGTGAATGAAGTGTCTGCCTTAACCGGTGACGGTGTGGATGCATTGTTAGAAGCTATTCTGTTGCAGGCCGAAGTGCTTGACCTAAAGGCACCGTCACTCGGTGCGGCCATGGGCGTGGTGGTTGAGGCGCGCATTGACCGCGGGCGTGGGGTGGTGGCAACCGTGCTGGTGAGCTCAGGCATGTTAAAGAAAGGCGATATCCTGCTCGCCGGTCGTGAATTCGGCAAGGTTCGGGCCATGGCCGATGGCGCTGGGCGTGTGGTTAAGGAGGCGACACCGTCGTGTCCGGTGGAAGTCCAGGGGCTGGGCGGTGTACCTGATGCGGGGGATGACGCCGTTGTGGTGGCCACTGAACGACGAGCCCGCGAGATTGCACAGCATCGCCAGAGTAAATTTAAAGACATCAAACTGGCGCGTCAGCAGTCGATGAAACTTGAGAATATGTTTGAGAAAATGAGTGAGGGTGAGACTCAGATGCTGAATCTCATCATCAAGGCTGATGTGCAAGGTTCGATAGAGGCGCTCACCGACTCGCTTGAGAAACTCTCGCGCGATGAAGTAAAGGTTCAGGTGGTGCATGGCATGGTCGGGGGTATCAATGAGTCGGATGTCAATCTGGCAATGGCCTCAAACGCTGTCATACAGGCATTTAACGTGCGCCCAGATAGCTCGGCTAGAAAACTGATTGAAGCGGAAGGGGTCGATGTTCATTATCATAATGTCATCTATGATGTAGTGGATGAAGTCAAAGCTGCGCTGACCGGCATGTTATCGCCAGTGGTTAAAGAAAGAGCGGTGGGATTGGCCGAGGTGCGCGAGGTGTTTCGAGCCAGTCGCATGGGAGCAGTCGCAGGTTGCCGCGTAGTGGATGGAGAAGTCAGGCGAAATCTTCCGGTTCGAGTGCTACGTGACAGCATCGTTATTTTCGAGGGTCAGATCGATTCGTTGAGGCGCTTTAAGGAAGATGTGACGGAAGTGAAGAACGGCTTCGAGTGCGGTATTGGAGTCAAAAACTATAACGATATTAAAGAAGGTGATCAGATAGAAATTTTTGAGCGTTTCGAAGAGCAGGCGGCGGCTTGATCCGCTCAACACGGGACCATGGCGCAAGGTATTGATCGCCCCCGGCGGGTTGGTCACCTGATCCAGCGGGAACTGGCCGAGATCCTGCGTGAAGCGTTGCGTGATGAGATCCCCGGACTCGTTTCTATCACGGGGGTTGATATGAGTCGTGACCTACGTCATGCCACCACTTATGTCTCGTTAATCGGAGCCAGCGACGACGGTAAAGCCTTAATGGACGCTCTGAAGGAACACAGGCATTCGTTACGCTCTGCACTCAGTAGTTCGTTAAACCTTCGGTTTACTCCCGAGATCCACTTCCGCTATGACAAGACCATCGAGCACGGCGTGAGGCTGTCTAACTTAATCAGCGAAGCCAACGCGATACGCCCAAATGATGACGTCGACGATGGGGCGTAAACGTCAACCGCGCCGTGGCGATGCGGTCAACGGCATGTTGTTGCTGGACAAGCCGGCCGGCATCACCTCGAACGCGGCCTTGCAGGAAGCCAAAAGCCTCCTGGGGGCACGCAAGGGCGGGCACACCGGTAGTCTCGATCCGATCGCGACGGGGTTATTACCGCTTTGTTTTGGTCACTCAACCAAGTTGTCAGGTTTTTTCCTCGGCGCGGAGAAAACCTATTGGGCCCAGATTCGCCTTGGACAGACAACCGACACGGGGGACAGTGAAGGACAGGTGCTGGAAAGCAGCGCGTTAAAGCCGAGCCGTGAGCAGGTTGAGGCGGAACTCGCGCAGTTTCGCGGTGAGATTGAACAGGTGCCGCCGATGTATTCGGCCATCAAGGTTAATGGTAAACCGCTTTACCGGTTAGCCAGAGAGGGGATTACGATTGAGCGGGAGGCCCGGCGGTTCTTGATCGTGTATCTGGAGTTGACGGAGTATGCGTATCCTTTTATTGAGATTAGCCTGCGTTGCTCACACGGGTTTTATGTTCGAGGGTTGGCGGATGACTTGGGAAAGGCGCTTGGCTGCGGCGGCCATGTCAGCGCACTTCGGCGTCTTGGCGTGGCTGATCTGACGGTTGATGATTCGATGACCATGGAAGCGTTGTCTTCACTTGCAGATCAAACGGAACGCCGAAAGAGTCTGGTTCCTGCTGATCAGGGCCTGTGTCACATACCCGAGGTCCGGCTGTCGGTTGATGCAGCGTACTATCTTTGCCGGGGGCAGGCTGTGCGGGCAGCGGGATTGCCCAAACACGGAGAAGTGAGAATTTATTCTACCGATGCCGGATTCCTCGGCGTCGGGCATGTGACCGACGACGGGCGCTTGGCGCCTCGACGGTTAATGGTTGGATGACAAAGCGACGTGGAAGCGATTGAGTTAGGCCTTGTCGAACGGTACACTACGCCGCCCGCCCTCGAGCACGGCCGTGTGGGCAATAGCGGTCTGCAGCTCAATTTCCTTTTTGAATTAACCTGAATCACGAAAGAATTACTTATTATGTCTTTATCCGCACAAGATAAATCGGCCATTGTCAGTGAACACGCCCGCGGCCCGGCAGACACCGGTTCACCCGAAGTCCAGGTCGCCCTATTGACGGCGCGCATTCTGGATTTACACGGTCATTTTCAGGTCAACAAGCATGATCATCATTCCCGCCAGGGATTGTTGAAAATGGTCAACCAACGTAGAAAACTACTGGACTACTTGAAATCGAGTGATCTCGAACGTTACCAATCTTTGATTAGCACGCTGGGTCTGCGCCGTTAGCAGGCCGCATTGAACAAACACAGACGACATACATTAGAGGGATAGTCATTGAATGCAATAGTTAAGGAGTTCAGTTACGGAGCTCAACAAATTCGCTTAGAAACTGGACGGATTGCGCGACAGGCAAATGGGGCGGTGCTCGCCAGCATGGGCGATACCAGTGTTCTGGTAACGGTTGTCGCCCGTAGAGAAAGCAGTGATCGAGATTTTTTTCCGCTAACCGTCGACTACGAAGAACGAACCTATGCGGCGGGTCGAATCCCCGGCGGGTTTTTTAAAAGAGAGGGGCGGCCCTCGGAGAAAGCGATCCTCACCTGTCGCTTGATTGACCGACCCATTCGCCCCTTGTTTCCGGTCGGATTTAGAAATGAAGTTCAGGTCGTTGTGACGGTTATGTCGGTCGATCCGGAGATTGATCCTGATATCGTGGCGATGGTGGGAGCGTCCGCTGCCTTGACGATTTCCGGTGTTCCTTTCAGTGGCCCGATTGGCGCTAATCGAGTCGGTTTTGTCGAAGGTGAGTATGTTTTAAATCCGAGCGCCACACAGCTGGTCGAATCCAGACTAAATCTGGTGGTGGCCGGGACAAAGAATGCCGTACTCATGGTCGAATCTGAAGCGGCCGAGCTCGATGAAGCACAGATGTTGGGCGCAGTTATGTTTGGCCATGATGCGATGCAGCCGGCGATTGCCGCCATTACTGAGATGGCGAGC
Organism: Gammaproteobacteria bacterium; assembly: GCA_012960345.1. GTDB lineage: Bacteria > Pseudomonadota > Gammaproteobacteria > Arenicellales > UBA868 > UBA11791. Next base: position 6,201 of record DUBL01000117.1, read on the forward strand.
GAAGTCGGTAACGAACGCTGGGAGTGGGAAGCACCGGCAACTGATGAGGGTGTGCATAGCCGTGTTGAATCGCTGGTTGGTGGGAATGTCAGCGAGGCGTACCAAATCGCGGACAAGGCGGCTCGACAGGACAAGATGATAGAGATCCGTCAGAGTGCTATCGAACAGCTGTGTGCCGATGACGCGGGCGATTCACCCGATGCGGTGAAGGCCTCGATCAAGGCAGTAGAGAAAAACGTAGTTCGCGGTCGTATCCTGGCCAAAGAGCCGCGTATCGATGGCCGTGATCTCGAAACGGTGCGGCCGATCACGATTGAAACCGGTATTTTGCCGCGTACCCATGGGTCTGCCTTGTTTACTCGGGGGGAGACCCAAGCGATTGTGGTGACAACGCTGGGAACCGAGCGCGATGCCCAGCGTGTCGACGCCATTGAGGGTGAACGGATGGATGCGTTCATGCTGCATTACAACTTTCCCCCTTACTGCGTGGGTGAAACCGGTCGTGTCGGTTCCCCGAAACGCCGTGAGATCGGTCACGGACGGTTGGCCAAACGAGGTCTGTTGGCGGTGCTTCCGGATCCAGAGGACTTTCCTTATGTTATTCGAATCGTCTCGGAGATCACAGAATCCAACGGTTCCAGTTCGATGGCGACCGTATGTGGAACGAGTTTGTCACTGATGGATGCCGGGGTTCAGATCAAAGCGCCGGTTGCCGGCGTTGCCATGGGGCTTATTAAAGAAGCGGATGATTTCGCCATCTTGACAGATATCTTGGGTGATGAAGATCACCTGGGCGATATGGACTTCAAGGTGGCCGGTACTCGTGAAGGAGTGACCGCCCTGCAGATGGACATCAAGATTGAAGGGATTAATCGGGAGATCATGGAACAGGCGTTGAATCAAGCCCGTCGTGGTCGTTTACATATTCTTGACGAGATGGATCGAGCGCTGCCTGCGGCGAGACCAGAAATGTCAGACTATGCACCTCGAATCACCACCATTCGTATTCCGACCGACAAGATTCGAGACATCATTGGTAAAGGCGGTGTCACAATTCGTGGGATTCAAGAATCAACCGGTGCAACGATCAACATCAACGATGATGGGACGGTAACCATTGCGACGTCCGATAACGCCGCAGCGGAAGCGGCACGTAAAAAGATTGAGCAGATCACCGCTGACGTTGAGGAGGGAACCATCTACGAAGGTCGAGTCGTTCGCTTGATGGACTTTGGTGCGTTTGTGAATATTTTGCCCGGCAAAGATGGTTTGGTGCATATCTCCCAGATTTCAAACGAGCGTGTCAACGAGGTCACCGATGTATTATCCGAAGGTGATGTGGTTAAGGTGAAGGTGCTTGAAGTCGACAAACAAGGCCGCGTTCGGTTGAGCATGAAGGCGGTGGATGGCGAGGAATAAGACGGGGCGCCACGCTACGGTTTTGCGACTGGCGTCGTAGTGCCCGACTCTGGAGCTGGTTGACACCAAAACGGGTCACACCGATGGCAGAGCGTAAACAGGGACTGGTCTGGATCGATCTCGAGATGACCGGTCTCGATCCCGATCGGGATCGGATTATCGAGATTGCGACGATCATTACAGATCGTCAACTGGAAACCCTGGCGATCGGTCCGGTGCTAGCGATTCACCAGGGTGAAGCAAGCCTTTGTGCGATGGATGAGTGGAACCAGGCGACGCACGGTCAGACGGGCCTGATAGAGCGCGTACGCGCTTCCACTATTTCCGAGAGTCAGGCTGAGCGGGCGACGTTGGACTTCATCAAAGAGCATGTCGAGCGAAATTCCTCGCCGCTATGTGGTAATTCAATCTGCCAGGATCGCCGATTCCTATACCGATACATGCCGGAGCTTGAGCAATACCTCCACTACCGGCATCTTGACGTCAGCACATTGAAAGAGCTCGCGAGTTTCTGGCGCCCGGAGTTACTCGAAGGGTTTAAGAAGCGTTCCAACCATCGGGCGCTCGAAGATATTCAGGAATCCATCGAGGAGTTGCGTTACTACCGGACGCACTTCATTAACGATCAACCCGCTGAGTGAGTCCCCTGCAATTGTGCCAGGGCCCACACCACGTGTTCGCGCACCATGGCCGATGGGTGGGACAGACGCTCCGTTAGGGCGCTTACTGCGGCCTTGTCCCGTGGCCCATTGCCGAGTGCGACGGCCACATTGCGCAGCCATTGTTGGTGCGTGATACGCCTTAGTGCGGTGCCGGCGGTGTTGCGAGAAAACTGATCCTCATCCCAGGCGAGTAATGAGACCAGTGGGGGAGCGGCGAACTGTGGATCCAATGCAAAGCCCGGTTCCCCGGTGGGTTTGCTGAAACGATTCCACGGGCACACCAATTGACAGTCGTCGCACCCAAAGATGCGGTTGCCTATCAACGAGCGTAACTCGATCGGGATACTGTCTTTGAGTTCGATAGTCAGGTAAGAGATGCAGCGCCGGGCATCTAGCTGGTAAGGGGCAACGATGGCCCCGGTCGGACAGGCCGTAATGCAGCGGCTGCATTCACCGCAGTGATCGGTCACCGGCCCATCCACGAGCAGCGGCAGGTCGGTGTAAAGTTCTCCGATAAAGAAAAAAGACCCTGCGCTTTTGTTGATTAAGTTGGTGTGCTTGCCGATCCATCCCAGGCCCGCGTTGCTGGCTAAGGGTTTTTCCATTACCGGCGCACTGTCGGTGAATGCACGGTAGAGAAAGGGGCCAATCGCATCCGTGATGCGGTCTGCCAGTCGTTGCAGTCGCCGCCGCATGAGCCGGTGATAGTCGCGCCCGACTGCGTAACGCGCCACGTAGCCGTTGCGCAAATCCGCTAAACCGGCAAGCGAGGTCTCGACATCTTCGGGCCGATAATCCATGCGCACACTGATAATGCGAATCGTGCCCGGCACGAGTTCGTGTGGGCGTGTCCGGGCGTTTCCGTGCCGACTCATGTAGGCCATGGTCCCGTGGTAGTCTCGGCCCAGCCATTCGAGTAGGTGAGACTCTGCTTGCGTGAGTTGTCCGTCGCTTATGCCTAGGGACTCGAAACCCAACTCGCAAGCCCAGCGGTCAATTTTTTCTCGAAGTTGCTGTAACTCGATGGTTTCAGGATGTGTTGGGCGCATTGACTGATTATCATAGCGTTATGAATAAATTGTCCGGCTTTCTCTACACTGGCACACAGATCGCCAAGATCGAGCGGCGTGCGGCAGATATCGCGGGTTTAGACAGCTGGACTTTGATGCAGCGGGCCGGCCAGTGTGCATTTCAGTTACTGCAGGCCAAGTGGCCGAAGGCCCGTTCGCTGACCGTGTGGTGCGGTGCAGGCAACAACGGGGGCGATGGCTATGTGATGGCGTCGATGGCTGCGCAGCTGGGCTGGGCGGTAGAGGTTATCGCTTTGGGTGAACCGAGCACCAAGCCCGCACGCTGCGCCTTGCAAGAGGCCACCCAGCACTCGCTGCGTGTTGCCCCTTCATTGACCGCTGCGAGTCCGCGAGGGACGGTTCTGGTGGATGCCTTGTTAGGAACGGGGCTTACTCGGGCGCCGGAGGGGGATTTTCGCGCCGCAATAGAGTGTATGAACGAACAGGCGCGGCCGGTCGTTTCTCTGGATCTACCGTCGGGTCTCAACGCCGACAGTGGGGGCACGCCAGGCGTGGCGGTCAGTGCGGATCTGACGGTAACCTTTGTCGGAATGAAACTTGGGTTACAGACGGGGCGTGGTCCGGACCTTTGCGGTTCGCTGGTATTTGACCGGCTGGGCCTGCCGGGGGGAGCTTATGACGAGGTGCAGTCAGTCGCGCGGTTAATCGAGGGTGATTGGGTGGCCAGATTGTTACCGCCGAGGCCTGCCGGCCTACATAAGGGTGGCGCTGGGCATGTGTTGGTGCTCGGTGGAGCGGAAGGCATGTCCGGTGCCGCGCGCATTTGCGCGGCCGGTGCATTTCGAGTGGGGGCGGGCTTGGTGACCTTGGCAACTCACTCGAGTCACTCGGCGATCGCCAATATAGAGATGCCAGAACTGATGGTTCAAGCGGTGGGTGAGCGGTCATCGCTCGCGCGCCTTTTCTCTGGTAAACGGGCATTGGTGGTTGGGCCGGGGCTTGGCCAGGGAGCCTGGGGGCGTGACTTATTTGCCGCTTGCCTTGAACAGTCAATGCCCCGAGTGATTGATGCAGACGCCTTGAATCGGTTAGCCGAGGAGCCAGCGAGAGGGGCCGACTGGGTGTTAACACCGCATTCAGGGGAAGCCGCCCGCTTATTGGGTTGCTCTATTGCTGAGGTCGAGGCGGACCGGCCTTGGGCTGTCAACGAGATTCGAAAACGTTATGGCGGCGTGTGCGTATTAAAAGGGGTGGGCACGCTGGTTGCGGTGACAGACGGGAGCGTCTGGTTGTGTGACCGGGGAAATCCTGGCATGGCGAGTGCCGGAATGGGTGATTTACTCGCCGGGGTGATCGGCGGGCTACTTGCGCAGGGGCTGTCTGCGTCGCAGGCCGCGTGTGCGGGGGTGTGGCTGCACGCCAGTGCGGGAGATCTGGCGGCGGGTGAATATCCGCGGGGGCTTGTTGCACGGGATTTGCTCGAACCGCTTCGAAGACTGGTCAACCGTTCGTGTGATGTTGATGATCAGTGAAGTATTTGCCGCCGATGCGGATCGCGTGGCCGCCATCGGTAGCACCTTGGCGGACGAGTTGGTCGGTGGAGACAGTTGTCACCTATCAGGCCCGCTGGGCGCGGGTAAGACCACGCTGGTCAGGGGATTGTTGAGAACGTTGGGACACGAAGGTCCGGTGCCGAGCCCGACCTTCACTCTGGTTGAGACTTATGAGTTAGCTCAAATGCGAGTCGCGCATTTTGATCTGTTTCGTGTGGAGACTATCGAAGAACTGGAAACGCTTGGAGTAAGGGATTATTTCGCGGATGGCAACCTGTGTGTGTTTGAGTGGCCCGAACGGGGGCGAGGCTTGCTTCCGGCGCCTCGAGTGTTGATTAAATTTGACTATCACGGTGAGGGTCGATTACTGACGATCACACGAAACTCGACGGGCGTATGAAGGGCGTGTCTCTTGCGCGACGCGGTGGTCACTCCGAGTGGCTGATGGCCTTGGTGGGCGCGTTGTTGGCGGGTGTTGTGTGGTCAAAACCCCCGGTGATGGTCAAGCAGATACGACTATGGACCGGGTCGATTGAAGCGCAACTCTTTATTGATCTGTCGGGGGCGGCGAAGTGGAAGGTGTTTTCACTGGTTGAGCCCCACCGCGTGGTGATCGACATTGATCAGGGGCAACTGGAGAGTGCTTTGCCTAAGCCGAGCGAAGGAGGTTGGTTACGTGGCATGCGTAGCGGTCATCCGATTCCCGGGGTGTTGCGATTGGTCGTCGATTTGGATCGGAAGGCGCAGATCGAACCGGTGTTGTTGCCGCCCATCGGGGGTCACGGCTACCGGCTCTTGATCGCTTTGCGTGCAAAAGCGGGACGCGAATCGACACCACCCATAGCTTCGCCGAGCGATTATCTGGTGGTCATCGATCCGGGTCACGGTGGAGATGATCCGGGAGCGATCGGTGCAAAGGGCACTCGAGAAAAATCGGTTGTGTTGAAGATTGCCAAACGCCTCGCTCGAATGGTCAATTTAGAGCCGGGCATGCGGGCGCTTTTGACCCGCCGCCGCGATCATTACATCAGTCTTCGCGCACGGCGCACCCTCGCGAGTGAAACCGACGCCATGGTTTTTGTTTCCATTCATGCCGATGCCTTCGATCGAGCGAGTGCAAAAGGCACTTCCGTTTACGCGCTGTCACGGCGAGGAGCGACCAGTGCGCTCGCAGCCCGCCTGGCAAAGGTTGAGAACGCGGCGGATCTGGCCGGGGGGGTGAGCCTTAAGGATAAATCGCCTGATGTCGCTGAGGCGATGTTGGATATGTCGCTGGATCGGCAGATCAAACAGAGCCGTCAGTTGGGGGCGGCGGTGCTTGGTATGCTGGGTCGCGTTGGCAAGCGACACAGTGTTCGAGTAGAGCAAGCAGGCTTTGCGGTACTGAAGGCACCGCAGGTGCCTTCGATCCTCGTCGAGAGTGGTTACATTACGAATATTGGGGAGGAGTCGAAGTTACGCTCCGTTTTATACCGAGAACAGATCGCCGGTGCGATTCTCGGCGGTATCAAACACTATTGTCGGGATCAGCCTGAGTGTCCGCTACCGCCTGAGCGGAAGATTCACGTCGTACAGGCCGGAGAGTCTTTGTCTTTGATCAGCGCGCGATACAGTATTGGCGTTAATGCCCTGAAAGGTCAAAATAACCTGACGAGTGATTTGATTCGAGTCGATCAGCGACTCCGGCTGCCTTGAGGAGGGCTTATGTCGAACTCGACAAGCGCACATCGCATCGAGCGGCTTGATGGTCACCTGATCAATCAGATTGCCGCCGGCGAGGTGGTCGAACGGCCCGCGTCGGTGTTGAAAGAGTTGCTCGAGAACAGCATCGATGCCGGGGCGAGGCAAGTGCACGTTCGAATAACTCAAGCGGGCGTTGGGTCGATACGGGTGAGTGACGATGGTCGAGGTATCGCCCGAGACGAACTCGCTTTGGCGCTGGCCCGACATGCAACCAGCAAGTTGCAGGATTTCACCGGCCTTAGCGGGGTTGAGACACTCGGGTTTCGTGGGGAGGCGTTGCCCAGTATTGCCTCGGTGGCGAAGTTATCACTGGCATCACGGGTGGTGGGTGATCGCCACGGTTGGCGCATTGAATGCCGGGCGGGTTCGCTTTCTGAATCGAAACCAGATCCGGTTGCGCCTGGAACGGTGGTGGAGGTTAAAGATCTGTTCTTTAACACTCCAGCGCGGCGAAAGTTTCTTCGCACGGGGCGCACCGAACGTTTTCACATTGACCGGGTTTTTCGCCGTCTGGTGCTGTCCAATCCGGAGGTCGGTTTTGTGCTCGAGGTGGATGGCGAGGTGGTCTCAGTTTTTGAACCCATCACTGATCGACAGACGATGACCGGTCGCTTGAGAGCGGTTTGCGGGCAGAATTTTGTGAGCGAGAGTTTGGCGATTGAAAGTAGTCACTCACTGATCACGTTGTCTGGTTGGGTGGGGCAACCGACGTATTCACGCAGTCAGGGTGACATGCAGTATTTTTTTGTGAATGGGCGGTGGGTTCGAGATAGTGGTATGGCCCACGCGGTGCGGCGCGCGTACCAGGGTGTGCTTTATCACGGGCGTCAACCGGGTTACGTGCTGTATCTGGGCATCGCGCCGGGTGCGGTTGACGTTAATGTCCATCCAGCAAAGACCGAGGTGCGTTTTGCACAGGCCCGGGCAGTACATGATTTTATTTATCGGGCGGTACACCAGGCGGTGGCAGAGGGGGGGAGCGCTGATAGGCTATCTCTGGCGTGGCCGAGCCTTGAAGCGGCGGACTTGGTCGCGGGCGGTGAATCAGATGTTGTGTTTAACAAAGGGCCGGCACAACAACCGTCCCCGGGCCCCCTGGTGGCAGGTTGGTCAGGCCCTCGAACGCCTGTCATGGACGCGCAGGTGCCGCTCTCGGCTGAGCTGGTTCCCGGGCGCATGGGCTATGCACTGGGGCAACTCAAAGGCGCGTATATCCTGGCTGAAAATGAGAGCGGACTGATGTTGGTTGACATGCATGCAGCCCATGAGCGGGTCATCCACGAGCGACTCAAGCACACTCTGTTGGGCGGCGAGGTGGCGGGGAAGGCGCTTCTCGTGCCGATGACATTGAGCGTTTCAGTCGGCGAGGGCGATCAACTCGAGGGGGCACTGGGCGAACTCTCACGAGCGGGTATCGAGGTCAGTCGCAGCGGGCCAAATACGTTTTTGATTCGCGAGGTGCCAGAGCTATTGTCCACTCGAGAATCCCTTGATCTGGTGAGTGACTGGTTGTCGGAATTGTCGGTACACGGTGAGGCCGGTGCGTTGGCGGATCGACTGGAATCGTCGCTCGCCTCAACGGCGTGTCGAACCGCGATTCGCCACAATCGGCGGCTGTCGATTCCGGAGATGAATGCGTTGCTACGCGAAATGGAAGTCACTCCGCGGGCCGATCAGTGCAGTCACGGGCGACCTACCTGGCGGGAGGTTTCACTGGAGGAGTTGGATGGCTGGTTCTTGCGCGGACGTTAGGGTTTCGTGTTGATGTGCGTACGACTCGACGCGTTGATTTCAATCACCGGCAGGGGGGTCTGAGTCCATCAAGCCGCCGGTTATTTTCCTGGCAGGTCCCACGGGCAGTGGCAAGACGGCGGTGGCCGTATCGCTTGCGGGACGCTATCCCATCGAAGTGATCAGTGTAGATGCCGCTCAGGTGTATCGGGGGCTGGATGTGGGAACCGCAAAACCTGACAAGGATCTTCAGGCCCGTGTGCCCCATGGTTTGATCGACGTATGTGAACCGAGCGATGTCTTTTCGGTCGCCGACTATTGCGCGGGCGCAAAGGTGCTGATCGGTGATGCCCATGCCAGGGGTCGCATTCCGCTTTTGGTGGGGGGCAGTTCATTTTATTTCTCGATGCTGGAAAATGGTCTGGGTGCGTTGCCCCCGGCCGACGCTGAATTTCGGGCCAAACTGACTCACCAAGCGAAGCGGGTTGGCTGGCCGGCTTTGCATCAGGAGCTGGATGCACTCGATCCTGCGTCGAGTGGCCGCATAGACCGACACGATGCCCAACGCATTCAACGCGCGTTGGAGATTAATTGGCTGACTGGTGAACCCGTGCCACGCGGGTCCCCGGGCGGGGGTATTGGGTCAGCGATGGCGTTGACCAAGATGGCGCTGGCCTACACCGATCGTGCGGTATTGCACGGTATTTTGGCGGCCCGTTTTAAAACCATGCTCGATGAAGGGCTAGTCGCTGAAGTGGAGGGCTTGCGTCGCTTGCCGGGCGTCAAGAAGGACAGTGTTGCCATGCGCTCGGTAGGGTATCGACAGGTCTGGAGATATCTCGACGGGGAAATCGACTGCTCCTCGATGTGCGCTGAGGCGATTGCCGCCACGCGGCAGTTGGCCAAGCGGCAACTGACCTGGCTGCGCCGCTCTGGCGGGGTGGTTTGGTTCAGCGCGAATGAACCGCGGGTGAGCGAGGTTGTCGCGACTTATACGGAGGCCAAACTCTCACTCTGGTTAAACAATTGAATCATAGGCGTTGAAACTCAAGGGCTGGCACTCTACATTGTCTAGGGTAGGGTGTGCGTGGACTGGTATCGCGCGCACCATTGAACTAACGGCCAAGATCAAGAGAATCGAATAAGGCTTAACGACAACTGAAAGCGTTGTAAGGTGGGTTGCGAAGCCCGTATTCTGCCGAACAAAAATGGCCATCACGAAAACATTCCGGGAGGACCGCCATGTCACATCCCAAAGGTACTGCACTGCAGGATCCATTTCTCAATGCGCTCAGAAAAGAGCGGATACCGGTATCAATTTATCTCATTAACGGAATCAAACTTCAGGGTGAGATTGATTCGTTTGATGCGTTTGTTGTGTTGCTAAGAAACAGCGTCAGCCAGATGATCTATAAACACGCGATATCAACGATTGTTCCCTCCCGTGCGGTTCGTTTGCATTATGACGAGGCAGCGCAGGATGGCGCGGACGATGGTGAGGCGGCCAGTGGTAATCGTCGGGACAAGGACACCGCTTGAGTCGAGCGAAGCGGGAAGTCAGTCCGGTGACGTACGCCAAGGGTTGCGGTGCGGGGGTCGTGTCATCGATCGGTTAGTGCGTGCCCAAGACACTGATCCATGGGCCATACCGCGTGCCCCGAGTGACGGGGAAGCGGTGGTGTTGGTACATCAGCGCCGAGTCGGGACGGTCGACGATACTTTATTTGACGAATTGACAGGGCTTGCGCTGGCAGCCGGTGCACAGGTGTTAGCCCGTTTGCATGCCCGCCGCCATCGACCGGAACCGGGGGGCTTTCTCGGTAAGGGAAAGACGTTGGAACTGGCGGGGTTGGTAGAGAGTCACTGTGCCACGTTGGTGATTGTGGATCAGCGGTTGAGTCCTATTCAAGAACGCAATATGGAGCGCGTTATTCGTTGTCGCGTGATTGATCGCACGCGTTTGATCCTCGATATCTTTGCTTTGCGGGCGCGTTCGCGCGAAGGGCAACTGCAGGTGGAATTAGCACAGTTACGTTATCTCTCCACTCGATTAGTCCGGGGCTGGAGTCATCTGGAGCGGCAGCGCGGTGGCATCGGGTTACGCGGGCCTGGGGAAACGCAGCTGGAGACGGATCGGCGTCTGCTGGGTAACAGGATCGCGAGACTCAAGAAACAGCTAGAACGGGTGCGGGCGCATCGCAGTCTGGTTCGGCGCGGTCGAGAAAAGTTGCCGCTGGTCTCCATGGTGGGTTACACCAATGCAGGAAAGTCGTCCCTGTTTAATGGTTTGACGGCGGCGAACGTGTTGGTGGCGGATCAATTGTTTGCAACCCTGGATCCGACCATTCGAAAGACTGAATTGGCGGGCATAGGCACGGTCCTGTTGTCTGACACAGTGGGTTTTATTCAAGGCCTGCCGACCACGTTGATAGAGGCCTTCCGGGGGACGTTGGAAGAGGTCAGGTTGTCGAATCTTTTGTTGCACGTGGTGGATATGTCAGACCCCCAACATCTGGAACACAGTCACCAGGTTGAGGAAACGTTGGAGGAGATCGGGGCGGGAGCCATTCCCCGTATCGTGGTCTTGAATAAGATTGATCAGGTAGACATGGTGGCATCGGTGCGGCGTTTTGGGACGGGTGAGGTGCGCAGTGTGGCGGTGTCTGCCGCTACAGGCGAGGGCATGACTGGCTTGCAGGGGGTCATTGCTGAGCGCTTGAGGGGGGTTCGCGTTCTCAAACGACTACGGTTGCCGCCCACAAGTTATCGTCTGCGCGCGCAGGTCTATTCGTTGGCGCGGGTGGAATCGGAACGTATCGATGAAGACGGCCACTGCGTGCTCGACATCGAGATCGGCGCGGCGTCGGAGGGGCGCCTGGCGGCGCAGAAGGAATTCGATGTCGCCTACTGGGCGGATTGAATCGAGGGGGTCGGCAGTGTGCACAGATCATCATGCAAGCTTTGTTCGCCGCGCGTGATAAACTCAGCGCTATGAGTGAATCGAATCGTGTGGATACTGACGGAGCACAGCATTTCATGGCATGGAACGAACCGGGGTCGGATAAACCCAATCCCTGGGGTCAGGGTAATGGTCAGGGAGGCGGTCAGCAGGGCCCACCCGATCTAGATCAGGTCATCCGTGACCTGCAGCAGAAATTCAGCGGCATTTTCGGTGGACGCGGCGGCGGAAGCGGCGGAAGCGGCGGGAGTGCGTCCAAGATGGGTGCAGCCGGCCTGGGTTTTGTCGTCGTGTTGGTCGTGCTCGGTTGGTTTGCGACGGGGTTTTATGTCGTCGAACAGGGTGAGCAGGCGGTTGAGTTGCGCTTTGGTCAATTCAAAGAGATCAAAGAAGCGGGACTCCGTTGGCATGTGCCCTTTCCGATTGAAAGCAAAGAACTCGTTAATGTGCAGAAAATTCGCACGGTCGAAGTGGGTTATCGAACGGCCACGCGGTCTGGCCAGCTGGCCAAGGTGCCCAGTGAAGCTTTGATGCTGACGACGGATGAGAACATTATTGATATTCAGTTCGCGGTACAGTTTGATGTGCGTGATCCGAAGGAGTTATTGTTTAACGTCAGTGAGCCCGATGAACAGGTGGTTCGCCAAGCAACGGAAAGCGCGGTACGTGAAGTGATTGGTTTGAGTACCATGGATCGGGCGATCACCGGTGGACGATCGGAAATCGCGCAGTCCACGCGCGTGTTGCTTCAGGAGATACTGGATCGTTATCAAAGCGGGATTAATATTCGTAACGTTGAGATGCAAAACGCCCAGCCGCCTGAAGAAGTCAAACCGGCATTTGATGATGCGGTAAAAGCGCGTGAGGACCAGGTGCGCATCAAGAACGAAGCGGAAGCGTACTCAAACGACATCTTGCCGCGGGCAAGAGGTCAGGCGTCACGCTTACTGCAAGAGGCAGAAGCCTACGAAGCAAGCAAGGTGGCGATGGCAGAAGGTGAGGCGTCACGTTTTACCCAGGTGCTCGAAGAGTATTTGAAGGCACCGGAGATCACGCGCGAACGGATGTATCTCGAAACGATGGAATCGGTGTTGGGTAACTCAACTAAGTTACTCATCGACCAGAAATCCGGCGGGAATAACGTCATGTACTTGCCGCTTGATCAGTTGATCAAGGGCCAGCAGAGCCGTGCCACTGCAGCCGTTGGCGGGAGTGTCGGCAGCAACGATTCCACCTCGGGTATCCGAGATAGCACCCGACGAGGCAGTCGTACTAGTGGCCGCGTCTCGAGGTTTTAATTATGTCTGGTAAACGTTTACTTTTACTCATCGTGCTCGGTGTGTTGTTTGTTGTGGGCAGCGGGACAATTTATGTTGTCGATGAACGAGAAAAGGCGATTGTCTTCCAGTTTGGTGAGATCGTCCGGTGGGATGATCAACCGGGGATTCATTTCAAGAAACCGTTTGTCAATAACGTCAAAAAATACGATGCCCGCATGCAGACACTGGATGCAGACCCGGAAGAGTATCTGACGCTTGAGAAGAAGAACTTAATTGTCGATTCTTTCGTCAAATGGCGGGTGGAAGATGCGTTCAAGTATTACACCAAGCTCGGTGGTCTCGCGAGCAATGCCCGTAGTCGCTTGTCACAGCGGGTCAATGATGCGCTTCGAAGCGAATTCGGTAAGCGAACGGTTCAGCAGGTGATTGCTGGAGATCGCAAGCAAATCATGGATGTGGTGCGTGAGGCGATTGATAAGGACAGCCGCGAATTCGGTATTGTGGTGGTTGATCTTCGCTTAAAGCGGGTTGACCTTGATCCTGAAATCAGCGGATCAATCTATCAGCGCATGGTGGCGGAACGCTCGCGAGTCGCCAAAGAGCTAAGAGCGCAGGGCGCCCAGACGGCGGAAGTGATTCGCGCCGATGCGGATCGTCAACGTGAAATTATTCTCGCCAATGCGGGCCGAGACGCCCAGGTCACTCGTGGCCGTGGCGATGCCAAAGCGACCAAGGTCTTTGCCGATGCCTTTGGCAAGGATCGTGAATTCTATCGGTTCTATCGAAGCCTTGATGCCTACCAGTCAACCTTTTCGACGCCGGATAATCTGCTGGTGATCGAACCGTCGTCGGAGTTTTTCCGCTACTTTAACCAGGCCAGCCCGGCGAATTAAGGGAGTGCCACTCGTTGGACTGGCACACTTTGCTGGTTGCGCTCGCGCTCGTGATCATTATCGAAGGGGTTATGCCTTTTGTGAACCCCAACGGCTATCGCCGCATGATGGAGGCGGTGAGTCATACGGACAGCGGCAAATTACGAATCGGTGGTGCGCTGTGCATGGTGATCGGTCTGGTTGTGCTCTACCTCGTCAATAATTAGCGAGCGATTACGCGGATGGGTCGGCATGTGGTCGTTCTCGGTGTCCAGTGGGGTGATGAAGGCAAGGGAAAGATCGTTGACCTGTTAACGGACCGGGCCGATGGCGTGGTGCGTTTCCAGGGTGGCCACAACGCGGGCCACACGTTGGTGATCGACGGACACAAAACCGTATTGCACCTGGTGCCCTCGGGCATTCTTCGCCCGAATATTCATTGTTATATCGGTAATGGCGTGGTCGTGGCGCCGGACGCCTTATTGGCCGAGATGAACCAGCTGGAAGCGGCCGGAGTTGATGTCACCAGTCGATTGCACTTGAGTGCGGGCTGCCCGGTGGTGTTACCGTTTCATTCGGCGCTTGATCAGGCGCGAGAGGCAAAGCGCGGTGGGCAAGCGATTGGCACGACCGGTCGCGGCATTGGGCCTGCGTATGAAGACAAGGTGGCAAGGCGCGGGCTTCGATTGGGTGATCTGTTACGAGCGGATCTTTGCGCCGAGCGCGTGGATGCGCTGGGTGAATATCACAACTTTATGCTGACATCCTATTACGGTGCGGCGCCTGTGGACGTTGGTGCGTTAAAAGAAAATGTCATCGAGTGGGCGCAGGCGCTTGGGCCTATGATTGGCGATGTAGCGGGCGCGCTTGGGGCCAAAGTTGCCGAAGGGCAGTCCTTTCTTTTTGAAGGAGCCCAGGGTGCGCTGCTGGATATTGATCACGGCACCTATCCGTTTGTCACGTCATCGAACACCGGGGCGGGGAATGCGTCGGTGGGTAGCGGGGTTGGCCCTGTTATTTTCGACACCGTGCTCGGTATTGTTAAGGCGTACACCACGCGAGTGGGTAACGGCCCCTTTCCGACCGAGCTTTTTGATGATATTGGCGCGCGGTTGGCGGACAAGGGGCAGGAGTTTGGTGCGACAACCGGTCGAGCGCGGCGCTGTGGCTGGTTTGATGCAGTCAGCGTGCGCCGGGCGTGTCAGTTAAACGGCATTAACTCTCTTTGTGTGACCAAGCTCGATGTGCTCGATGGCTTGGATGAGATCAAAATCTGCCACGCCTATCGCATCGAGGGTGAGGAGATTCAGAACGGCTTGATGGATGCGGCCGCGCTAGAGGCGGTAGAGCCTGTTTATGAGGTGGTGCCCGGTTGGCACGAAAGCACCGTGGGCCATCGCGAAGTGGAGGCCTTACCGGACGCTGCCAGGCGCTATTTGGGTCGCCTTTCAGAGTTGGTTGGCGTCCCCATCGACATCATCTCGACTGGCCCCGGGCGCGATGAGACCATTGTGCGGCGCCATCCGCTCGGGCTGTGAATAACCGATTGACGGTTATATTTTCTTGTTGGGGGGCACAGACTAATGGTCGTTAATGTGTAACTGCGAGGGTTGGGGGCGCTGATGAAGGCAGGATCTCAAGAAATCAGTGTACTTTTAAGTCCTTCCGAGTGTGATGGGGATCACACTAACACGGGCTATAGAGGGGTTTATACTCTCGTGCACACGCCACGCTAGCGGCGATCTATCCTGGATTCTTCGCAATATGACAGTCGGCTACGTACAACGATGAACTCCCCCTCCTGCAAATCTCGGCTTTTTACTGCGGGTATCGGTTTATTGCTGCTAAGTGGTGTACCCACAAGCGTGTGGGCTGAGACCTCCTGTCGTGCAGACATTGTGTTTTCCATGGACAACACCGGCAGCATGGGCGGCATAATATCGAGCACCAAGCGTGCTGCGCGAAAGATCCTCGATAGGATCAGCGGTGGCGACCCACGGTTTAAAGGAATTGATGTCCAATTTGCTGTTACGACTTACTGGGGCGACCCGAGGGAGCACAGTAGTGGTACTAGTGGTCCGAAATATGCCTACGCTGCTGATATGGGTTCTCGATATTCGGATGCCTGGCTTGCCGCTAGGTGGATATGCGGCCCAACGCCGTCTTACCCCACGCGCGGCACCAGCAGCTACTATGAATCCAGATTCAAAACGTTTGCTCACTACCGGCGATATCGCTGCGATTACTACACGCCAGCGGACCCCTCGGACGATAAGCGCAGTCTGTGCCGAAAGTACTACGGTGAGCGCTCGTGTGCGGTGCCTACAGGGACGGGTACGACCAATGCTTATGTGACCTTTAACTACGCATACCGGGGGTCTCGCGCCTATAAACCCGCCGTCGTGATGATGAGTGGAGAGGGTAAAGTCGCCTGGCAGTGGGATGGCTCTGAGCACGGTGTTGGCACCAGCGGGCTGTTTACCCGCCTCGCCGATGTCGCGACCGACAAGTCCGGCAATATCTACGTGGTCGATGAGGGCGCCCACAAGGTACGCAAGTTCACCCCGCCGGTGGCGCCGAGCACCGATCCCAAGCAGTTAACCGAGTGGGGGTCTTACGGCAGCGCCAACGGTCAGTTCTCATCGCCCTGGGGCATCACGGTGGACAAGGACGACAACGTGTGGGTGGTGGATTCGCTAAACCACCGCATTCAGAAGTTTGACACCGACGGCACGCATCTCGGTGTCACGGTGGGTTCATTGGGTAGCGGCACCAGCGAGTTCAATCAACCCAAGGGCATTGCCTCCGATGCCAGCGGCAACATTTACGTCGCCGACTATCTGAACCACCGCATCCAGAAGTTTGCCAGCGACGGCACTTATATTAGCAAGATCAAGCCCGGTCTCAGCAAGCTGAGATATCCAATGGGCATTGAGGTGACGCCGGACAACCCGGCCACGAAAATACGTGACGAGACACGGATTTATGTAAAGAATAGAACTGTTGGCGAGTATGGCTGGGTCTCTAGTTTTAAGGCCGACGGTAAGTACCTTAAAAAATTCGCGGCCGGCTACGCCTCGAGCCGTAGTAGGAGCGCGAAGCCGCTCGCCCTCTCCGGCATCTCGGTGGGCTGGGGCGGGCGGGTGTGGTCAATCATCGCTCGAAGCAGTCTCCCTTCTGCCCCCAAGGGGAGGGTATCGGGGAGGGTCAGGTACGGACAGATTAGCCAGCGCTATGTCACCGGCCAGCTGGCAACCGCAACAGACCGCTGGAGTGACTCGCCTCGGTACGGCAGTTTCCCTAAGATGACCCACCAGTTCTTTACCGACTCAAAGACACGAGCTCAGCTCTCGCGCCCAGTGAGCGTACATGTGGTCGGTGGTGAAGAAGATCCGGTTGACACCAGCGGCGGCGCCGGGAGCGCTACTGCCGTACGCAAGGCTTACAGAGTCAACCAACAGTTGACCAAGAACAAGTCCAAGGTCGTCAAGGCGATGGGTGCCTGGGCCCCGTGCAGTTCACCAGGTGGCTGCGGCGGGGACTGGGAGGAGGCGAACCTATTTGCGTTGCATCAGATTGCGACCGAGGGCGGTCCGACCGATGGCAAGGGTTATTCAGACCCGACCACGGGCGCCAAGGGCACCAACACCGATAAAGGGGTAGGGGTGTGCAGCGGCTCAGTGAAGACTGGAAAGGTTGATCTCTGGTATGGGGTGGCGGTTGAAGATGACCCCATCAAGGTGGGGTCGATGTGGGATCTTGATTCCGAGGCACGCAAGAAGGCGTGTGACCATGCGCTCGGCTGGCGCGATGAGGCGGGCCGGGTCGTGGTGTGGTTTGGGGATGCGCCCTCGCACAACAGCACGGTGACGCGCGAGGAAGCGATTAATGCCCTGAATGCGCGGGGCATTGTGGTGGCGGGGATTAACACTGGCGGTAAGAATCGATACATGGATAGCTGTCATAACCTTCGAACGGGGTCTTTTGGTTGGGGGAGCTATTGCGGTCGTTCAGGCTATTCAAAGGTGGGTGACCCGACCGCAGTGGCGGAGGCCACCAAGGGCACGATGAATCACAACGTTAAGGGTGATGCGCGCGTGATCGATGCCATTCTAAAAGGGGTGTCGGCGGGTATCGCGCAGGCGGGTTCGCAGGCCATGGTGAGTTTCGGCGAGAACAAATTGACCAGTTCGGTGCATATGTATGTTTCCAAGTTCGATGCCAAAGGTTGGACGGGTGATCTCGAGGCCTGGGCCCTGAACAAGAAGACTGGACTTCCCGGCAGTATGAGTTGGAGTGCAGCGGCCGAGATGGATAAAAAGGGCAAGAAGAAAAACGCCTACAGCTCTTTCAAAGATGGTGGCGCGCACGGCGGATTTCGTCTTGATTGGGGGCAGTGTCAAAAGCACTCGGCGTGCAAGAATGATTTTGATACCGCTCCAACGGGTTCCTCGGACAGCGCTGGCGAAAGTCGACTGAACTGGTTGCTTGGTGATACATCGAAAGATGGCAGTCCGTTACGTAAGCGAAAAGGGCTGATGGGTGATATCTGGCACTCGTCGCCTGTGTATGTGGGGGCCTCCGGTGGCCCATGGTGGGACGGTATGGCCTACGTCAAGGAGGGGCACTCGTTCAAGAAGTTTCAAAAGAAGGTCGCAAAACGCAAACCCGTGGTCTATGTCGGATCCAACGGCGGGCCATTGCATGCCTTCGATGCTAAAGATGGCAAGGAATTGTTTGCCTACTATCCGCGCAGTTTGTTCAACTCGTCGAGCGGTGCGGGATATCACCACTTAAGTGATCCGCGTTTTGCCCACAAGCAGGTTTATGTGGACGGCACGGCGGTCGTTAATGACGTGGTGCTTAATAATAAGTGGCAGACGGTGTTGGTCGGTACCCTGGCGAACGGCGGGCGAGGAATTTTCGCGCTGAATATTACCGACCCTGAAAAATTTGCTGTCGGTGGAGACGTATTCCAGCCCTATCTATGGGAGTTCACCAATGAGGATGACCCGCACTTTGGTTATTCGCAGGGTAAGCCCACGATTGCTTTAATGAATAGCGGGGACTGGGCTGTGTTGGTGGGCAATGGTCCCGACGGGACGGCGAGCGATGAAGATGCCGGTACCTCTCAGTTGTTTATATTGAAACTCTCCGGTCCGGGGCCAGATGGTGTTTGGGATCTCGGTCGCGATTACGCACGTATAACAACGGGTATGGGCGAGACAAGAAACCGCAACGGAGGCTTCTCACCTCAGACCGTTGATTTGAACGGTGACGGCACGATCGACCGCGCCTACATGGGTGATCTTTACTCGCATATCTGGGCGTTCGACCTGACGAGTACAGATCTAGCGAAGTGGCAGCCGGCCTATGGCGATAAACCGCTGTTTAGCGGAATGACCGAGGACGACGATCTGCATACCCAACCCATTACGGCGCGCCCCCTGGTGACCCGGGCCCCCCGTTCGGTCACTAAGTGGATTGCAGGCTCGGTTTCTGCGCCACCCGCTGCGACAAGGAGGGTGGCCAGGACAACGACGGCAGCCACACCCGCAACGACCACACCCAGGACAACACCAGCACCCGCAACAACACCAGCGCCAACAACGACATCCAGCACCAACG